>JAIOYR010000014.1 GCA_021740995.1 Taibaiella sp. | reverse complement strand
CGCCTGCCGTGCCTTCTTTTCTGAAGTATATACCGGCGGCACTACAAAACAGTGTACTGAAGGTGGCAGCAAAGGCTACTAACAAGCCGGGGCTGGAGACATTGAGAAAAAACCTGGCCCTGCACCCGGCAGTTACTTTTCTTAGCCGGACACAGGTGGCAGATGAGCAGACTGCATTGTCCTTTATCAATCCGGCATTGTACAAAGAAATAGATACCCAAAGATACGCCGACAGATTGCGGACGCTGTTTGACAGCAGAAAGGCTGATACAGACCCGCTGAACAGAGTGCTGTATACCGACATAAAGACAACACTGGTAGATGAGATGCTGACCAAGTGCGACCGCATGACCATGATAAACGGTATAGAAGGGCGTGTGCCTTTTCTGGACCACAGAATGGTGGAGCTCGCATTTACCGTACCGCATATATACAAGCGCAGCGGCAATACCGGCAAGGTAGTATTACGCAATATACTGGCAAAAAAGCTGGGCCATGATCTGGCATTTAGAGTGAAGACAGGTTTCAACTCGCCACTGCAGCAATGGTTGGCTAAAGATGCCAAAACTATTAGCTTTGTAAAAACACAATTGAACGAAGCAGCAACATTGCCGCTGCTCAATAAAAAATCGGTGGGTGAATGTGCACAGCAACCTGCAGCTTTCTCCGCTACTTCAGTTTATCCTTTAGTTTGCCTCAATCATTTTTGCCATCGTGAAGATACTGATACTGACCAGCAACTACCCTCGTGAAAATGCATTGAACAACGGCATTTTCATACACCAGCAGGTAAAGGCCCTGCAAGAGCTGGGAGCAGAGTGTCATGTGCTGTTGCTGTACAACTGGTATCCGCCGTGGGGGCTGCACAAGCTACACCCTATGTGGCGTAAGGGGCACTGGCAAAAGCAAATACTATTTGAAGAATATGAAGGGGTGAGGATACACCGAGTGCCATCTTTTATCAGGATGCCGGCACGTTTTTTTCCGGAGAATACTTATGATAGGGCAGTGAGGTCTTTGTATAATTACATAACCGGCATTAAGCAGCTACGCGATGCAGACTGGATATATGCTCAGTTCCTCACAGACAACGGATACATAGGTGCAAAGCTGAAAGATAAGCTGGGCATAAAGCTGGCAGCAATAGCCCGTGGCGACGATGTGCACGCATGGCCACAAAGCGACCCTGCGCTCGCAGATAACATACGGTATGTCTTTGAGCATGCCGACCTGCTGCTGGCTAATAACAAACGCCTGGCTAAGGATGCACTGGTGTATGCAGGCAAGGTAGTGCCTCAGTTTAAGATTGCTTATAACGGTGTTGCCTATCAGGATTTTGTGAAGCCGGCAACAGACGACGAAACCAATACTAAGCTACGGCAGCAGTATAGAATACCTGATGGTAAAAAAGTGTTGCTATGTATAGCCCGTGCCGAGTATATGAAGGGCTGGAATGAGCTGCTGGAAGCGTTTGCGGCGTGTAAAGAAACACTAAACGACTGGGTGCTGCTGGCAATAACAGACCGCCTGGGCGGGAAGTATGCTATAGATATACCTGCCAAGATAAAGGAGCTGGGTATAGAAAATAGGGTGGTGGTACATGACTTTGTGCCACACACCGAGGTGAAAAAGATATACAGTATCCCCGCCTCATTTATATTACCTTCTTACAACGAAGGATTGTCTAATGCGGTGCTGGAAGCTATGAGTGCCGGGCTGTGGGTGATAACAACAGATGTGGGCGGACATGCAGAGATTATAAGGAATGGGGAGAGCGGTTTTCTGATAGCACCAAAATCAGAGACTGCTATAATGGAATCCCTGAAGTATATGGCTGCCAACTATGAGCAGCGTAAGGATGAAGTAAGCACACAGGCAGTAACAGCCATGCAGCAACTAGGCGACTACAAAAAAAATGCTGCTGTGCTGCTGGGGTATATGGAGGGAGTGAAATAATGCTACGTTTAGCGTGGGTACACGAGTTCAATAAATATTCATCAGCCGTATGGCCCTGATAGACGCCTGGTCCCTGAAAAAGGGAGACCTGGATACGATGGAAACAGCCCGCCCGCTTAGCAGTGAAACCCACATTTTTAATACAGGATTAACACACCCGAGCCACATAGCATAATAAAATCTTATTATTTCTCATAATTTATACATACCTTTGCACCCGCATTGCCGCAACGGCCATGCATATTTTAAAAAAGTTCTTTTAATGATTACATTTTCATCACTCTCCCTTCGGGAAGAATTGACGCAGGCTATTTCTGACCTTGGCTTCGAGACACCTACTCCTATTCAGCAAAAAGTAATACCTCAGCTATTATCTGATCCCATAGACATAATAGGGCTTGCGCAAACCGGTACCGGCAAAACTGCCGCATACGGGCTGCCACTACTCCACCATGTGGACATAGCGGTAAAACATGTTCAATGCCTGGTGCTTAGCCCCACCCGCGAACTCTGTATGCAAATACAGGAAGAAATGAGCAAGTATGGCGCTAATATGCGCGGACTGCGCATAACTGCCGTATATGGTGGTATGCCCATAGCTGCCCAGATACGCGAGCTCCGCAGCAACCCGCAAGTAGTTGTGGCTACTCCCGGCAGGCTGATAGACCTGCTGGAGCGCAAAGCTATATCGCTGGCAGACGTAGAATACGTGGTACTGGACGAGGCAGACGAAATGCTCAACATGGGTTTCCGCGAGGATATAGACCTTATACTGAAAAACACACCGGCTCGTGAGCACACATGGCTGTTCAGCGCTACTATGAGTAATGAGGTGCGTGGCATAGCCAAGCGCTTTATGAAAGACTGGAAAGAGTTTTCAGTAGCTACTGCCAATACTACCAACGAGAATATAGACCACCAATACTACGTAGCACAGCACAGCAACAGGTTCGAGACACTGCGCCGCCTGCTCGACTTTACACCCGGTATATATGGTATCATATTTACCCGTACCCGCCAGGACTGCCAGGACATATCTGAGAAGCTGATGAAGCAGGGCTACCACGTGAGCCCGCTGCATGGCGATATGGACCAGAAGATGCGTACCAAGGTAATGGAGCGGTTCAAAAGCAAACAACTACAGTGCATAGTAGCTACCGATGTGGCTGCGCGCGGTATAGATGTCAATGACATCACCCACGTGATCAACTATGAGCTGCCTGATGACCCGGAAGTATACACCCACCGCAGCGGACGTACCGCACGTGCAGGCAAGTCGGGCATATGTATGTCGATTGTTTCGCCAAAGCAGATATCTAATGTGCGCCAAATAGAGCGTCTGGTAAAACAGAAGTTTCATAAGAGTGATATACCAGATGGTGCAGAAGTGGTGCGTAAGCGTTTGTTCTTCTATATGGAGCAGATAGCACTGGCACAGCCCAAGGCTGACTTCGCCAAGCTATACCGCGACAGCATACACGAGCAGTTTGCCGACGTAGACAAAGACGAACTGATACGCAAGCTGATATGGCTGCAACTGAAAGATACTATAGATATATACCAGGATTCTGAAGACCTGAATGCTGGCTATGACAACAAAGAAAAGGGAGGCAGCAGGGGCAACCGCTCTGCACGCCTGTTCATCAATCTGGGCGAGAAAGACGGGCTTACAACGCAGAAACTACTTCAGTTCATCACCGAGTCGGCAGATATAAATGCCAATGTGATAGAAAGAGTAACGGTGCGTGATCTGAGCAGCTTCTTCAATGTGCCCGGCGATATGGCCGAGCAGGTAATGGAGCAACTGGCAGCCAAGAAGTTCAAGGGACGCAAGGTGCGCCTGGAAGAGGCGGAGCAAAGCAAAGGTGGCTCATCATCTGGCGGCGGTGGCGGCGATTATCGCGGCGGCAGCAGACCCAAGCCATCATCAGGCCCACGATACTCCGGCGATGTGCGCGCCTATGGCAAGCGCGCAGGCGCAGGCAGCGGCGGTGGCGGCTACAAAGGCAAAAGAAAATAGTAGTCCCCAAATTTAAATAAGGAAATGATGGTCTCGCTATAAAGGCGGGGCCATTTTCATTTTCGGAATTACGTTGTGAAAATTTGCCATTTTTTTCAACTCCAATTGCTATATTTATGCTCATAAAACTAATCTCAATGAGCATCACAGTCAAAAAGATATTTGTAGTAGATGACAACGTAATGCTGACGATGCTGATGGAGGACTACCTCACCAGCCATACACCACACGAGGTAGAGGTGTTCAGCACAGGCGAAGAGTGCATAGACAACCTGCATCGGAACCCTGATGTAATCATTCTTGATTTCAACCTCAACTCTGAGAACCCGGATGCGGCCAATGGCGAGCAAATAATGGCTACGATAAAGGCTACTGGCAACGACATTCACTTCATTATGCTATCGGGTCAGGAAGGTGACAATGCCATACTGGAGAAGCTTGCCGACACCGGCGATAACTATGTAGTAAAGGGTGAGGCAGCTTTTGCCGATATAGTACACCTGATAATGGAAAGGAATTAGTGCGTTCTATCAGGCTGTAGTCGTCCCCTGCAGATTGTAGCACTGTTATAGTGAGCCTGCAGCCTGTTCTGAGGAATGGAAGGTACAAACTATGAAATGCAGGGCAAATACACTCAGTACAATTGAAATACTGAAATTGATTACTTAAACAATTCCTCCTTACTGGCGGGGCGTTCATCATAGAGCCAGATGAAGCGGCTGAGGCGGGCATTGGGCAGGTCCGCCTTTTCCATAGGGGTTACTGTTTCCTTTACATCTTTGATGTACTTTATCTTGCTTATCTTTTCTTCGCCAAAGAGTATGCGCATCAGGTCGCTATTGGCTTCTACCAGGCCTACATAAGCGCCAGCGTCATCCTTGGAGTAGTAGAGCGTTTGTGCCTCGGGGTATACTACCATTTTCCTTATGTTGTTGTCTTTGAAGAAGGCAGTGAGTGTTCTGCCCTGTATCTGGTCAAAGAGCTCTGCCTGCTCGGGCCCTGAGCGGGATACGAGAAACGAATTTTCGGGCACATACATGGTGCGAATGCTGGCACTGTCCAGCTGCATCAGTATGGTATCGCCTGTTATCTGGCTGCCACGCGACCACGCTACAGGGTTATACATCATGCGCACCATGGAGTCTGAGCGGGTATAGGTAATACTGTCGCACTTGGCCTGCATAGAGTCTGAGAACAGCAATACATGATGATAGCCGGTAAAGAACACAGGTGCTGTGGTGTCGCCGGTGGTGGTGTCGGCTACTTCTATGGGTGGGGCTTTCTTTTTCTTTCCGGTTTTTAGTTTGGTTACAGCAGGGTGTATTGCTGTATCCCTGAAGAAATCAGCTAAGCGGTATTTAAATGCGGGTATTCCCCACATGCTATCTATTACCACCGGTTTCTCGTCTATTGTTATATCCGTAGTGTCGGCCTGTTTGGGCTTTCGGGCTCTGCTGCGTTTGACTGCGCTCCTGGTAGTATCTGTCTTAGATTTGTCTGTATCAGTAGCTACTATTGTAGTGTCGCTTAGCTTGCCTTTAGTCTTTTGCACGATGGCGGTAGTATCCTGCCTGTACTCGGGTGTGTCTACCGGCATCACAAATTGTTTGCCCCTCATCCGCACCATGGGGGCAGAGTAGAATGTATCGGCACGCATGTAGAAGGTATCCTTGCCTGTAGCCAGCTCCATTACGGGCTTGAGTATAGCCCACAGCACCCGCTGCCTGCGAAAGTAGTCGGCCCTTCCACAATAGATGGTGGTATGCTGCTCTGTGTCTATAGATACTACTTTGCCTATGGCGTAGCCATAACCGCTTGGTTTATCGTAGTGCATAGAGTCGGCCTCTATGTACTGTCCATCGTTCCATATAGAAGAACGACCGGTAAAACGGGCTATTACATTTTTGCTGTCATAGGTGCCACGCGATGTAGTAAGCACCGACCTGCCACTATCGCTGGTAACCACAGAGTGCGCATAGAATGTCTCTATCTTGGTTTCGGTATTGTAGCCCAGGTCTTCAGAATTGATTTTATACTGTGGGTCTGCAACTATTACATTACCCATAAACCGGGCGTCGTGTGAGCGCACATTGTACACACCCGATGTGCTGGATACGGTAGTGCTGTCGCTCTGCAATGTACCGTTCTTGTTATAGACTCCGGTCTTTGTTGTCAGGTCGTAGGTGAGCTCCTCGCACCAAAGGTTGTTTTTTCCATCGGTGAGGCCCACATTGCCCTGCATAAAGGCTAGTCGCGCATCGGATTTGTAGCGCAGATAATCGCAGGTAGCCTCTGTGCCGCCCTGCTGTGCTACACGCACATTGCCGAAAGCTTCCAGCTTTTTGCTTTCTATATACTGGTATAGGCTATCGCAGTACAATGTATCGGTGCCCTGATACAGTATCACATCGGTCACAAACTTATTGAAAGTGCCTGTATCAGTTTTGAAGTATTCAAACTTGCCGGAGTTGGCAATTATGATTTTTATTTTATCCGCAGTATCTGCCTGCTGCTGTTGCTGCGCATATACTGTACCTACACAGCATGTAAGTATACAAAAGAGCAGTAATGATGCAGCGTGACGCATGAAGCACTGAATGTAGTGGTGATAAAAAATCAATCTTTCTTCTTACCCCCAAAAACAGAGATATTGATATACCTGCCGGGACGTGCTTTCATGTCGTCGGTAAGATTTGTAATAGACTTTAGCGAGTTGTTGAGGTTGTTGTGAGCATCTTTGTTATTGATGAACATACCCAGTGACCCCTGATTGTTGTTTATCTTCTCCATTATACCATTAAGCTGGGTAGTGGTTTTCTGCAGGTCTGCTATGGTCTTTTGTATGGGTGAATTGGCAAGCTGACCTGATATTTTGTTGAAATTAGACAACATGCGCTGTATGGTATCATTGCTTTTGGCAAAGCTGCCGGTGATGCTGTTGGTGTTGCGTATAATACCACTTATCTGCCCACTCTCTTTACTAAGTGCGTCAGACATACGGGCCAGATTTTCTGAAGTTACTTTGAGCGATTGTATAGTACTGGTGATAGCGTGCTGGTTGTCCGCACCTACCAGCGAGTTGATATTGGCAAGGGCTGAGTTGAATGCTATAATAGTGCCTTTCAGTTCTTCGAGCCGCGGAGTTAGTTCCCCCGATATTTTGTCTATCGCTCCACCGTCCTTATGAGTGGGCAGAGTAGCGCCCGGTGCTATAGTACCTGCACCTTCACCCAGATCAAGCCGGATTACCTTTGTACCCAGAAGGTCTGATGAAGCCAGATTGGCAATAGTGCCTTTCGGCATCACTGTTTTATTATTTATAGACAGAGTGACTTTAACACCTTGTTTCCCTGCCAGTTCCAGATCGCTGACCTGCCCTACGTTTAGCCCTTTTATCTGAACAAAGGTTGATTTCTGCAAACCATCTACACTTTCGAAGTAGCAATAATAGTCTTTATCATTAGAGAATACATCTGACCCTTTAAGGAAGGAAAAGCCCACAAAGAACACTATTGCAGAGATTGTGACCAGCAAACCAATCTTCACTTCTTTGGAAATATTCATACGTGTAGAGAAATATGTGCAAAATAACGAAAAGAGAATGACAGACAGGCATTATTGGCAATATTATAACAGAATGGCAGGTACTCTAAAGTCCTTTATATATTTGTCTGCCAAAATAATAATTGTTAGTCTTGCCTAATAAATTATCTTTGTGCCGTTATAAAACAAAGATGAAACGAATATTCACCTATTTCTTAATACTGGCATTTGGTGTGGTAGCGGTGGTATCCTGCAAAAAAATGCAACCGGCAGCACCCGCCGATGAATCGATACTCGACGGACCCGTTGAAGGGCTCACTTCTGCTCAGAAAATAATGTTCTTGCGGGGTGATGTAGCATTTAATGATGAGATTTTCACTGCCGAAACCGGACTCGGACCCCTGTTTGTAGCCACATCTTGTGGTAGTTGCCATGCAGGCGATGGCAAAGGTCATCCGTTCAGTACGCTTACCCGTTTTGGACAATCAGACAATACCGGCAATAATTTTCTGGCACATGGGGCACCGCAACTGCAAAGCAGGGCATTGCCGGGGTTTGAGCCGGAGCAGATACCTGCGGGTGCTACTTTTTCGAAATTCACACCTCCTGCCAACACGGGTATGGGTTTTCTGGAGGCCGTAACCGATGCGGATATAATGGCAATGGCAGACCCTACCGATGCTGACGGCGATGGCATAAGTGGCGTGGTAAACTGGGTAAACATAAAAAGCTACATAACACTGACCGGAGACTACATCACGAACAATGGCAAGTGCATAGGCAGGTTTGGCAAGAAAAGCGGCGCTCACAATCTGTTGCAGCAAACCGCCAGCGCTTACAATCAGGACATGGGTATCACTTCCCTCTATGAGCCTTATGATACATACACCGGACAGGAGATAGACCCTGAAGTAAGCAATCAAACACTGCTGGATGTGGTTTTCTATTTGCAAACGTTAAAAGCACCCATTCAGCGAAACCCAAACAATGCCGACGTGATAAAAGGCAAAGAGCTTTTTTTGCAGGCAGACTGCGGCAAGTGTCACCAGCCAACACTCAAAACAGGCTACTCAACTATAGCTCCACTAGCCAACAAAACCTTTCACCCCTATACCGACCTGCTGCTGCACGATATGGGGACGGCTCTGGATGATGGCTATACCGAAGGCAATGCCACAACCGCCGAGTGGCGCACACCTGCTCTGTGGGGGCTGGGGCTATCTAAGAACTCTCAGGGCGGTGCCTACTTTCTGCTGCACGATGGCAGGGCACACAGCATAGAAGAAGCAATACTACTGCATGGTGGCGAGGCAACAGGCAGCAGAAGCAAGTATGCCGCACTACCCGAAACTGACAAGAAAAAACTACTCACCTTTCTGGAAAGCCTGTAATAAATGGAACGCAAAGATTTTATAAAAACAAGTTGCATAGCCTGCATGGGCATGGCACTGGGCGCTACGCTGCTGCAAAGCTGTGTGGGTACAAAGTACGCCAAGGGCACCCGAAATGAAAATGGCATACTGCTGGACCTCAAAGAATTTGAAACAGAGAAAAAAGAGCAGCGACCCTATGTGATCGTGCGGCACGATGATCTTACCTTTCCGGTATGTGTATACCATCTGGGAGGCGACAATTACTCGGCGCTGCTGATGCAATGCACCCACCAGGGAGTAGAGCTGCAGGCATCGGGCGACCAGCTTACCTGTCCTGCACACGGCAGCGCATTCGACAAGATGGGCAAAGTAACCCAATCGCCGGCCGGCAAGCCATTGCGCACATTTCCCGTGACTATTGTGAACGGTCAACTATTTATTGACTTAAGAAAACAAGCATGATGCGTATAGGATTACTTTCCTTACTGTGCATGGTGTGCATGACTGCAACTGCACAAATAGATACCACACTGCTGCGCAGAAAACCTAAGGATACTACGGGTATGCTGATGAATATGGATGCGGTGTACAGCCGCCCTTTCTTGTCGGTAGGCAAACTGCCCGTGGCGCTGGGCGGCTACCTGGAGGCCAACTGGCAACACCTGGGTACAGACGGCATCACCGAGGGTCATCAGTTTCAGATGAAGCGAATGACCTTGTTTGTAGCGTCCGGCATAGCCCGGAGGCTTAAGTTTCTGTCGGAGCTGGAGTTTGAAGATGGTACCAAGGAAATAAACATAGAGTTTGCAGCACTGGACATGGAGTTTCACCCGCTACTGAACCTGCGTGGCGGCATCATCATGAATCCTATAGGTGCATTCAATCAGAACCATGATGGCCCCAAATGGGAATTTGTAGACCGCCCCACATCGGCCGTAGCATTGTTGCCTGCCACCTACAGCAATGTAGGCTTCGGTGTGTATGGCAAGCAGTATAGCAAAGATTGGGTGGTAGCTTATGAGGCTTATCTTAGCAATGGATTTGACGACAGGATAATTGACAACAATACAGGCAGAACATCGCTGCCTGCTACCAAGCTGAACAAAAACCGCTTTGAAGAAAGTTTTAATGGTATGCCTCTGGCCACTGTGAAGGGTGCAATAAAACACCGAAAAATAGCAGAGGTAGGTGTATCGTATATGGGTGGCGTGTATAATAAATTTGAGAATGATGGAATGCTACTGGATGCAAGACGCAGAGCAGATGTATTTGCAATAGACGCCAACAGCACACTGCCGGTAACTAACACATTCATCAATGCAGAGTGGGCATGGATACAGGTGGATGTTCCTCCCACATACTCGCAGCAATATGGTAAGAGGCAGCAGGGTGGGTTTGTAGACATTGTACAACCGGTATATAGCAAGCCGTTATTGGGCTTTGAGCAGTCTGTAGTAAACATCGCCTGCAGGCTGGAATATGTAGACTGGAATGTAGGAACCTTTGACCAGACCGGTGGTAATATAGCCGACCACTTTATGAGTATAGTACCTGCCATAAGCTGGCGACCCGGCTCACAAACAGTAATCCGAATCAACTATCGCTACAATTTGCAAACAGACCTGCTGGGCAACCCTGCAAGCAGAACGGCCGGCTTACAGGCAGGGTTTTCGAGTTATTTTTAGTGGGGAATTTAATCCTGTGCTACAAAAGCACCTTTTTTCGTTACAATAAATTGTTTTGCTTCAGGTTTATATCTTAAATTTACAATAGTAATAAAGAGAGAAAAGCATGACCACTGCAGCTATAAGAGCAAAACTGCATCAGTATATAGATGTAACTGACGATGAGCATATCAAAGATCTGTTGCATTTCGTTGAAAATTCACAGAACGGACAGTATAACTGCAGCCCGGAAGAATTAATTGAATTGCACCATCGTGCCGAAAAGGTTACTAATGGCGATGCTATAATGTATACAGCCGAGGCTGCACATGAATACATAAGAGATAACCGGAGAAGAAAATGAAATATTCTATTCTGGTTACACTTGATGCAAGAGTTGAAACTCAGGATGCATTTTATTGGTATGAGGACCGGTCTGAAGGTTTGGGTGATGAATTTTTACGCGAACTTGAACACTGTTACTCAAAATTGCGAGTCAACCCTATGGCAAATAGTTATTTGGAAAACTCACCGATTCTGCGGCACATGATCCTTCACAGATTTCCTTACACGGTGATATACATTGTAGTGGAACATTCTGTAAACGTTGTATCCGTAAGACACACAAGCAGGAAGCCATTTCTGTAGAAGCTTTTAGTTCATTTAATATCAAGTGTTGTGTCGCTTTTTTCCAATATATCTACTAACCATCTGTTATGCCGGGCTTTTCACTTGATGTAGAAGAACTGTTCAATAAAATGTAATGCCCCACCTTCCCTAATTTACGCTAAAAAAAATATGGCATAAGCCCCTTCCTTAAAAAGGGCTTACGCCAAAATAATTGTAGAAACTCCTTATTGCTTAGAGGAAAATTATCAGCAACACAAGTATCAATATCAACGCACCGGCAGAAATATAAACGCCTCCGCCGATTCCTTTAAGCTGTTCGCGTATAGACTTCACTTCGCTGCGCAATTCTTTTTTCTCCGGTGCAGTCAGGTTCGATTTGTCCATAGCTTTTATTTCACTCAGTCTGTTGAGCAAAACGTTCGCAGCCGCCGATTCTGTGTTAGCAGAAACGGCAGTAGTAGCGGCTTTGGCTGCAAATACCTGTGTAGGTATAAATGTGAATGACATAGCTACCGTCATTAGGCATATTGTTATCTTTTTCATTTTTTTTGTTTTTGAAATTGTAAAACTTAACAACACAAAGGTCACGTTATACCTATAAATAAGCGTTACGTAATAACACTTATAAGTTACATAAATCACACATTCACTTTTCACAAGAGCTACGCTAAACATTACATCCTCTTTGAGAATTCATGTTGAAATAATCAATGGAAAATTTAGAAACACAGTCCCGTTATTTTTTGTGTATTTTTGAAAAAATAATAAAATTATTTATGAAAAATAACCGTGTACTCCTGTTGTCTGTGACTGCCTTATTTGTTTTGTATGGTTGCAAAAAGAAAAATGAAACACCTCCCAATACTGCCAGTGTTATGTTTGTAAATGGCTGCGCAGGCACTATTCCCGGCATAGATGCCAAGGTGGACAATGTAAATGTAGGTGGTGCGCTGAATATCTCCTTCACCAACAATTCGGGATACAAGCTAGTGAAAGCAGGCAGTCCGGTAACTATTGGATATTTCCTGACCAATGTCGGAACACCTGTTAGCAGCCAATCTGTAAGTCTCACTAGTGGCGCACACTATTCTGCTTTTTCTGCGGGCCTTATTACTGCACCTTCTTTTGTGCTGGCCAGCGACGATATGACTGCACCCGGCACCAGCAATGCCAAGATTCGTTTTGTGAACCTGTCCAACGATGGTATGAGCGCAACAGCTACAGCACAAAACACAGTGATTGATTCGGGTGTTACTGCCATGAAGGTTACTTCTTACATTCAGGTACCTGCTGCCAACTACGAACTGAAAGCAGGCGACCCTACCAACATCAATACAGTGGTGTCAACAGGTGTGAAAACACTTGCTGCCGGCAAGATATATACAATCATGCTCACCGGCTCGCTGGCAGGCACAGGTGTATCGGCTTTGAAACTCACCTTGATTAATAATAATTAGCACGTAAGTAAGCAGTATGCTTTGCTTATTCTGGATAATATTAAGTGCCGGCAATTCTATGATTGCCGGCACTTTTCTTTTGATATTAAAGTAGTCAATATTGGCTCATGCGACACACATATTTAACACTATGTTCTCCTCCTGTTTCGCATTAATATACTAATTTCATCGACATTCGCTAAAGAAAATTGTTAATCATATTAAAAAAATAAATAATTCTCATTTACCCGCCTACTCTTCATAGGTTTTCCACATACATGTTAGTTCTTTCTTTTCACAATCGAGCATGATATTTGATAATTTAGCTATTCGGAGCGTTGGTTCTTTAACTTTTAAATAATAATTTCTCATGACTGCCAATCAACAAAAAGGTCTTTCATTCAGCCGCCACTACACGCGCGATGGAGTAACACCCTACGATATGTTTGCGTACGACTACCGCACATCGGTAATCCGCAACCCAAATGGCGAAAAGGTATTTGAAATGACCAAAGTGGAAGTACCACAACATTGGTCGCAGATAGCTACCGATATACTGGCACAGAAATACTTTCGCAAGGCTGGCGTGCCACAACCTGATGGCACACTGGGCAGAGAAACCTCTATAAAACAGGTGGCCCACCGCCTTGCAGACTGCTGGCGCACATGGGGCCAGAAATATGGCTACTTCGCCTCTGAAAAAGATGCACAGGTTTTTTACGATGAGCTCACTTACAGCATCATGCACCAGAGCTGTGCACCCAATTCACCTCAGTGGTTCAATACCGGGCTGTACAATAGCTATGGTATCAACGGCAAGGCACAGGGGCATCATTACGTAGACCCCGATTCCGGCAAGCTGGAGCGCTCTACTAATGCTTATGAGCGTCCGCAACCACATGCCTGCTTCATACTCAGTGTAGATGACGACCTGGTGAATGAAGGAGGTATTATGGATCTGTGGGTGCGCGAGGCACGCATATTCAAGTATGGCTCCGGCGTAGGCACCAACTACTCTAATATAAGAGCAGAAGGAGAAAAACTAAGCGGCGGCGGCACCTCAAGCGGGCTCATGAGTTTTCTGAAAATAGGCGACCGTGCAGCAGGTGCTATCAAGAGCGGTGGCACCACGCGCCGTGCTGCCAAAATGGTATGCCTGGATCTGGACCACCCGGAAGTAATTGACTTTATCAACTGGAAAGTAGAAGAAGAAAAGAAAGTAGCAGCACTCATTGCCGCCGGCTACTCATCGGACTATGAGGGCGATGCATACAAAACTGTATCCGGACAAAACTCTAACAACTCTGTAAGGATACCCAACGAATTTTTCCACTGCCTGGATAATAATGGCGACTGGGAAATGACCGCACGCAGCACCGGCAAGGTAATGAATACCGTATCTGCCAAAGAGCTGTGGGAGAAAATATCTTATTCGGCATGGCGCTGCGCCGACCCCGGCACACAATACGATACCACCATCAACGAGTGGCATACCTGCCCTGAGGGTGGACGCATACGTGCTTCCAACCCCTGCTCAGAATACATGTTTCTGGACAACACTGCGTGTAACCTTGCATCGCTCAATCTCCGTCGGTTTTACAACGAAGAGACCGGCATATTTGATGTAGCTGGTTTCGAATACATGGTACGCCTGTGGACCGTAGTGCTGGAAATATCTGTGCTCATGGCACAATTCCCATCGCCGGAAGTTGCTCAGCTCAGCTACGACTACCGCACACTGGGCCTCGGGTTCGCCAACCTCGGCTCCATGCTCATGGTAAGCGGTATTGCCTACGATAGCGAAGAAGCACGTGGCATAGCCGGTGCTATAACAGCTATTATGAATGGTGTGTCTTACAAAACATCGGCAGAGATGGCACGTAGCCTCGGCACCTTCCCACGCTATGCCGAGAACAAAGAACACATGTTGCGGGTAATGCGCAATCACCGTGC
Source organism: Taibaiella sp. (assembly GCA_021740995.1). Taxonomy (GTDB): domain Bacteria; phylum Bacteroidota; class Bacteroidia; order Chitinophagales; family Chitinophagaceae; genus Nemorincola. Next base: position 42,937 of record JAIOYR010000014.1, on the reverse strand, counting down.
TGCTGCTTACGATGCTGCCGATGCGTACGAGGGCCTTGAAATAAAACCCGCAGGTATTAACGCAAAATATTGCCCAGACTACCTGCTGAAAGCTGCCACCAAAGCATGGGACGATGCAGTGCAAATGGGTGAGCAATATGGCTACCGCAATGCACAGGCTACGGTAATAGCACCTACCGGCACCATAGGTCTTGTAATGGATTGCGACACCACGGGTGTAGAGCCCGACTTTGCGTTGGTGAAATTTAAAAAACTATCTGGTGGTGGCTATTTCAAAATCATCAACCAGTCTATACCTGCCGCACTCAAAAAGCTCGGCTACTCTGACGAACAGGCAGATGCTATAGTGAAGTATGCCAAGGGGCATGGCACATTTGCCGGCGCACCATATATCAACCACCAGACACTGAGCGAGAAAGGATTTATAGGAGAAGAACTGAAGAAGCTGGACGCTGCTGTAGAAAGTGCATTTGAAATAGGCTTTGTGTTCAATGTCTACAATCTGGGCGAGGAATGTCTGCAACGCCTGGGCTATACAGCCGAGCAATACTTCGCACCCGACTTCAACCTGCTGGAGTCTCTTGGCTTCACTGAAGACGAGATGGATGCTGCCAACGACTATGTATGTGGTACCATGACCATAGAAGGAGCGCCACTGCTGAAACCGGAACATCTGTCGGTATTCGACTGTGCCAATAAGTGCGGCAAAAAAGGCAAACGCTTCATACATGCACATGGTCACATTCGCATGATGGGTGCTGTACAGCCCTTTATCAGCGGTGCTATCTCCAAGACCATCAACCTGCCCAATGAGGCAAACATTGATGAGATAAAAGATTGCTACTACCTGAGCTGGCAACTGGGCCTTAAAGCCTGTGCACTCTACAGAGATGGCTCTAAACTAAGCCAGCCCCTGAGCAACAAGAGCGACAAAAAGAAAAAGGAAGAAACAAAAGAAGAAGTTGCTGATGAGTCCGGCCAGATAATAGACATGAGCAAGCTCACCGTAGGAGAGCTGCTGGAGGAAGTAAACAAGCGGGTACAGGCAAGCCCCGACACCCAACTGAAGCGTGAGCTGAGCCGCATAGTAGAGCGCAAGCAGCTACCGGCCAAGCGCAGAGGGTATACCATCAAGGGCAAGGTAGGTGGTCAGGCTATCTTCCTGCGTACCGGAGAATATGGAGATGGTACGCTGGGCGAGATATTTGTGGACATGGCAAAGGAAGGCGCTACCATGCGCAGCCTGCTCAACAGTTTTGCCATAGCCATATCGGTAGGCCTGCAGTATGGTGTGCCGCTGGAGGAGTATGTAGACAAATTCGCATTCTCCCGCTTCGAGCCATCAGGCATTGTAGAGCACCCAAATATCAAGAGTGCTACATCAGTACTCGACTATATCTTCCGCCTGCTGGCTTATGAGTATCTGGACCGCGACGACCTGGTGCATGTACCGGAGCCCAACCGCCGCACACATGCTCAGGAAGTGGAGGCACTGCAACGCGAACTATCGCAGGTGCGCATTACTGCCCCGCAGCCTGCCACTCCTGCCCAGAAGCCCAAGCCTGCACTGGCACCAACTGCCGTAGCTGTGAGTGCCGACATAAAAAAACTAATGGGCACCAGTGCCGACGCCCCCGCCTGCCGCAACTGTGGCAACATCACCCTCCGCAACGGCACCTGCTATATGTGCCCTAATTGTGGAACAACAACGGGCTGTAGTTAATTGGGTTAACAGGCTAAAAAGAAAAAAGGAAAACCACTGCGTGAGTAGTGGTTTTTTTTATGGCAAATGTTGAGTGTCGATATCGCGTTTTTCAAATGCTTCTGCGGTTATCCTTTCTCAGTGCCTGCGTTTCAATATCCTGTTTCCATTGACGAAGCAGAAGCTTTACCTGTTATGGAAAAACCATACAGATTCTGTAACTTTATTACATCGTTATGTCGCAAATATATCGCATACGTACAAAGAAGGAATATGCCGCAGGGGTAATAGAAGACCTTTGTAAAAATGATGCCGTTGTTCTTGTACCTGAAGAAGAGGCGTTTGATGTGCCGCAATGGCAAAAGGAAGAAGTACGAAAAAGGATAGAAAAATATAAACAAAACCCGGAATTACTAGTCAGCGAAAAAGTGTTTTTTGATATGCGAAACGAAGAGTAAAACAAGTGTATCAATTAATCTTCACCGCTGAAGCCCAAACGGATAGCATAAATGCTATAGGCAATTATGAAAGTAAGCTACCCGGACTTGGTAAGCGTTTCAAACAAGAAATTAAACGTCAGCTTGTTGCCCTGAAACATAATCCACATACCCGGTCGGTAAGATATGACAATGTGGGGTTGGCTGTAATTGAGAAATTTCCATATTCTATTCATTATTCCATTATGGAACAGCAAGTAATTGTTCATGCAATAATCTGCGATTATAGAAACCCTACTGAATACTGGGTAAAGTAAACATCTGAATATCAACCTGTTTGCTTCCTTCAGGCCAAAACAAGAGTAGACGCTACTTTCGCTGTATATGCATCTAACCCCTTTCCACTCATCACAACACACTTCCCTCCGTCACTTTGTACATTTTTGCATCCATCACCCGACATTTTGTCTCAAAACATACTTTGGCAAAGAAATTGCCAATTGTATTAAACTATGTTTTTCAAAAAAAAGAAGGATATGAGCGACCAGAATAACGAAAATAGCACGAATAACACTAATAATACCGACAACTTGTCGCAAAATGAAGCCATGGATGATATTTTGTCCAACTTTCTCAATACCGACGATAGCCGGGCTGGAGTAGACAGTATAGATGAAGGTATAGATGAGGAAAGAGACAAACTGATGGCAGAGAATGCCGAACTGAAGGACAAACTGCTGCGCCAGTTGGCAGAGTTTGAGAACTACAAGCGGCGCACTTCCAAAGAGCGGATAGAACTCACACTTACTGCCAATAAAGAAACCATACAATCGCTGCTGGTAGTACTGGACGATGTAGACAGAGCCGACAAAACACTGCAAACCACTACCGACTTAGAAGTAGCGAAAGAAGGTATTTCATTGGTATTCAGTAAGTTGCGCAGCATCATGCAACAAAAAGGCCTCAAAAAGATGGAGGCATTGAATGAAGAATTCGATGCAGATCTGCACGAGGCGATAACTGAAATACCCGCACCAAACGAAAAAATGAAGGGCAAAGTGATGGATGTGCTGGAAAGTGGCTATTATCTCAATGACAAACTAATCAGGTTTGCCAAAGTGATAGTAGGTAAATAATATCAGGATAAATTATTAAAGCGCTGATCGAAATTTTGTGATTGCTGATTGGCTGTTGATGGTATCAACAGCCAATCAGGCATCTATACAAAATTCAACAAGGCGACTATAAAATATAAAAATGGCAAAAAGAGATTACTACGAAGTGCTGGGGGTAGCGAAAGGCGCAACTGCAGATGAGATAAAAAAGTCTTATCGCAAAATAGCTATGGAGTTTCACCCGGACAGAAACCCGGGCAACAAAGAAGCCGAAGAAAAATTTAAAGAAGCAGCCGAAGCATACGACACCCTGAGCAGTCCTGATAAAAAGGCGCAGTACGACCGTTTTGGTCATGCTGCCTCAGGCGGTGGCGGCGGTTATGGTGGCGGCTTTGGTGGTCAGGGTGGCATGCGCATGGAGGACATCTTCCAGAACTTCGGCGACATCTTTGGCAACGATATGTTTGGCGGCGGCTTTGGTGGTGGCGGCGGTGGCCGCAGGCAGGGCTCCCGTGGTGCCAATCTGCGTATAAAACTCAAAATGGACTTTGGCGAAATAGCCAATGGTGCCAACAAAAAAATAAAAGTAAAAAAACACATAGCCTGCGGGCAGTGTCAGGGCAGCGGTGCCAAAGACAAAAATTCTGTACAGACCTGTGGCACCTGTGCCGGATCGGGTCAGGTACGCAGGGTTACCAATACCTTTCTGGGCCAAATGCAGACGGTAACCACCTGCCCTAACTGCAACGGCGAGGGTAGCACCATCACCCAGAAGTGTGGCAGCTGCAAGGGCGAAGGACGCGTATATGGCGATGAAACACTGAGTCTGGAGATACCTGCCGGCGTGCAGGATGGCATGCAGCTGAGTATGCATGGGCGTGGCAATGCCGGTGAGCGTGGCGGCCCTCCGGGAGACCTGCTGCTGGTGGTAGAAGAAGAAAAACACGAACATCTGTCGCGCCGCGACCTGGATGTAGTGTATCAGTTGCACATATCATTCCCCGAGGCGGTGCTGGGTATGCAGGCAGAGGTGCCTACCATAGATGGCAAGGCCAAAATAAAAATCCCTGCCGGCACACAGAGCGGCAAAATATTCAGGCTCAAGGGCAAGGGCTTCCCCGCTTTCCAGTCTTACGAAAAAGGCGATGAGCTGGTGGAGGTAAATGTATGGTCGCCACAGCACCTGAGCAATGAGGAAAAAGACATGATGGAAAAACTAAAAAACTCTCCCAACTTCAGACCCGGACCCGGCGCCAAGGCAGAAAGAGAGGAAAGAGGTTTTTTCGATAAGATAAAGGATGCGTTCGGGAGTTAAGGGAAATAGTATAGTAGGGGGATTCTCAATTCCCCTACTGTACTACTATTATTTTGCATGCCTGATTTTGTAAAATGTAGTTTTATGAAAACCGCTACACATGATTTCAATGACGTTGTAGAACGCGTTTATAATTTACCGCTCGAATATAAAGAAGAATTAAAAAACTTGCTTGAGCACAATATTTCTGATGCACGGAGGCAGGAAATTGCAGATAATTTTAAGGATGCCCAAAAAGCTGAGAAATCAGGAAAACTGAAGTTTTCCTCTTCTACTCAGGAATTGAAAAAGATGCTCTGATGGAAATCTCATGTAGCAATTCTTTTAAGAGATCTCTCCGTAAATTGCAGTATGTATTTACTGGTAAATACTACCCAAACATCACACACTTCTCCGGGTACTCGGTGGCGTGGCGCAGCACCAGATTGCGTATGTAGTCATTGTCCTGCAGGGGCTCTATGCTGCTTAGCAGGGTATCTATACTTTTTAGTTGTTGCTGCTTATCGTTCAGGTAGCCCATACCATAGAGGTTGCCATCGCGCACCAGTATGCAGCTATGCTCATTATCATCTATACCCTTGTCTATCAGGGCAAAGGTGGGCAGATTATTGCGTATCCATTTCAGGGCAGCCGTTGCTTTTTGGTTATAGTCGTCAACCGATGTGTGTGGCGCTGCACAGCCACACTCCGGTGCAGTGCTCAGGTTGCACAGCCGGGTACAGAGCCCATACTCCTCTACCAGCTCCCGCAGCATAAAGTGTCCTTCGGTAATAGTGTTGAAGGTGTATACCGGTTTTACACTACGTCTTATTTTTTCTACCGCCAGCCGGGTGTACCCCTGCATATCTTCGTATACGAACAGGCCAAACTGTGCCAGATAGCCGCGCTGGCTGCGGTTGTGCACCGGCCACAGCTTGCGGATCTCTGCACTTTCCAGTATGTGTGCCATCAGCTCTGTAGCACACTCTTTATAGCTTATGCGATGGGTCTCCTTCAGGAAATCCTGCTTTTGTTTGTTGGTTTTGTTGTTTGAGAAGTGGCTCTTTACGCGCTTGCGTATGTTCACAGCCTTGCCTATATATATGGCTTTGCCGGCTGCATTGTAGAAGTAGTAAACTCCTGCGCCCGATGGCAGCCGCTCCAGCTCCTCTACAGCCAGGTGTGGGGGCAGGTATTGCTCACTGTTACGGCCCTTCAGCATACCCCCTATCGCTCCCAGTGTGTCTTTTTCTGTTATTATAGCCAGCAGGTCGGCAGTGGCCAGGGCATCGCCACCTGCCCGGTGATGGTTGCCGTGGTTGATGTTCAATTGTTGCGTCAGCTTGCCCAGGCTGTAGCCATTTAGCCCCGGTAGCACCTTTCTTGCCAGCCGCACAGTACACAGTTTTTTCGTATTCAGCTCGTATCCCGATTCTTTCAAATGGTGCTTCACAAACGAATAATCGAAGTTGACATTGTGGGCTACAAATATCTTGTCCTGCAGTAGCTCATTTACTTGTCCGGCTATCTCGCTGAAGGAGGGTGCATTGGCTACCATGCTGTTATCTATGCCCGTAAGCCGCTGTATGAAGTACGGAATAGGCACATGCGGATTCACCAGGCTCTCATAAAAGTTGAGCACCTTTGTTCCATCATGTATCACTATAGCTATCTCCGTTATACCGTTGGCTGCGGCATAACTACCTGTTGTTTCAATATCCACTACCGCATACAGCACCCTGCTTCAGATTTTAAGATGAATAAAGGTAACGATTTTGCCAATGACGAAACAGGCAACTTATCTGCACCGGCAGCCCCCCTCAATAACATTTCATTAATGATATTGTTTCAGATGGATTGTTTTTGTTTAATAACTTTCCAAAAAACTACGTAAGTGTGCCGGTATGGGCAGATGCAGAGGATATGTCTTAAATGAAATTACAGAATTTACATATTGCAATATTCATATTTTTATGCACCTCTTCACAGCAACTTGCGGCGCAGCAGACAAAAACTGACCCTACACTGGCCATCAACACCACCAAGGCGCAACCGGGCAGCAAAAAAGACAAGCAGACAGCAGCGCTCACCAAACAGGAAGCACAGGAATTATTGACAGAGGAACTGAAAAAATTGGCAGCAAGCGATATCCGAAAGGTAAACCTATACCTGCTGAGCGACGCCGATATACATACCAAAACACCAGATGGATGGACCGTGCTCCATACGGCCGCCGCTCATGGCGATGAGCGACTCATCAAAACCTGTGTCCAAAAACGGATCCCGGTAAATATCTTATGGCATACCCCTACCAATACTACTCCACCCTTGTTTTGGGCTATAAAAAACAGACAATGGGATGCCGCCCAGTTGCTTATGGACTACAATGGCGCTCTGGGCATAAAGAACGGCATACAGACCCAGCAATACGATAGTGGCAATGTATATGTGGGCAACATTACAAATGGCGAGCGCAAAGGCAAAGGTACCTTCTACTATGCCGATAGCGAGCGATACGAGGGCAACTGGGAGGCGGGTGAAATGAGCGGCTACGGGGTCTTTTACTACATAGAGGGCAGCCGCTACGAAGGCAACTGGAAACGCGACAAAATGTGGGGTAAGGGCAAATTCATTAAGTCGGACGGAGATAGCTATGAGGGCAACTGGGTAAATGGAGTACTGGAAGGACAAGGTACTTACATCTGGAAGAACCACAACAGATACGACGGCAACTTCGTCAGTGGCAAGTTATCAGGTATGGGTGTTTTCTGCTGGGCAAATGGTGATGAGTATATCGGCGCTTTTGCCAATGGCATGATGAATGGTAAGGGTGTGAAGCGTTATGCAAACGGCGATAAGATTACAGGTGTCTGGAAAAACGACACACTGCGAGGCATAGCAACATTGATCAGTACAAGGGGCGACAGGTACATGGGCAACTACGAAAACGAAATGCTCAACGGTATTGGCACTGTCAATTTTGCGTGTGGCGATAAGTATGTAGGCTCATGGAAAGACGGCATGTATCACGGTTCGGGCGTTTTTACCTGGAGGAATGGAGATACCTATACAGGTCAGTTCGAACGAAATAAATTTCATGGCACCGGCACCCTCGACTGGATAACCTGCGAGCGGTATAACGGGGAGTTTAAAGATGGCAAACAATCGGGCAGGGGTAGCATGTACTATACTACCGGAGATGTATACGTAGGTGAATGGAAAAATGGCATGGAAAATGGCGATGGGGTGTTTACCTGGGCCAATGGGGAAACCTACATCGGGCAGTTTAAGAACGACCGCTTTTGCGGTACCGGAGTGTGCACCTGGAATAGCGGCGACCGCTATGTAGGCATGTATGAAAACAGCAACCGCCACGGAAAAGGAAAATACCAATGGGCAAACGGCGACCTATATGAGGGCGATATGGAGCGCAATATGCGCTGGGGCGAGCAGGGCACTTACTCATGGCCCAATGGAGATATGTATGTGGGCCAATGGGTGCATGACCGCAAAAATGGCTGTGGCACCTTCTACTGGCGCAATGGCGACAAATATACCGGCGACTTCGACAACGACCTGAAACATGGCTATGGCACCTATACCAGAGGAGTAATAGGAACAATAAAAAACTGCCCCGGCTGTGCTACCTATGCCGGTCAGTGGAAGCATGGCAACAAACATGGCATAGGCCGATGCTACGATGCTATGGGCAAACTACTCTACGAAGGCAACTTCGAGAACGACAAACCTACCGGGAGTTATCCTTATCATTTGTTTTTGAGGTAAGAGCAAATGATTATCCGGCGTATATCAGGGCTATGCAGCCGATGAATATTTACGGAACTTTCGTACTGTGATTTTGTAGGGTCTTCCCGTACAAAAAACGGGGAGACCCTACGAGGACCGAACGGATACAGAAAAAGTAGCGCTGTAGTTTAGCCGAAAAGGCCGCCGAGCTTGCTGCCAAGGCCACCGGTCAGGGCGTCCAAGCCATTTTTGCCACCAGATGAGTCTTTTCCGGTAAATTGCTTTAGCAGACCCGGCAATGCGGAAACGATAGCACCGGTAACCATTTGCGGCAAGCCAAACTTAGTACCCAATTTTTCTGCAAGTCCGGAAGTGATGTTGTTAATATCCATTCCGCCACCCAGCATATCTAACATACCTCCCGCGCCCTGTGCCTGTAGCTTTTCGGTTACGTGGTTGGCAATTTCACTATTCACAGCCTCCTGCTGCTGTGCCGGTATTGCCGCTGTTAGCTCTGTACTATTGCTCATTTGCTCTTTTACAAGCTGTAATATCTGGTCGAACATGTTTTGTGTTTTTATGGTTGCAATTTACTGGATTACCACTTATCGCCGCAGTACACAATGCTATTAAGAAGTTAATTGCGTTTTATCCCATGTTCGCACTAGGTTGTACCTCCGCCGAACGAGAGGGCCCTCGCCCTTCGCAAGACCCGCCTACATCAGGGTACTGCCGCTAAACGCAATACTTATTGTTGTATCAGAAGTTCCGGCGTATATCAGGGCTATGTAGTTGATGAATATTTACTGAACTTTTGTACCTTGATGTCCTCGGGTCTCCCGTAGAAAAAACGGGAAGACCCGATGGGGTCGGAAATTTCAATCCGACCAGCGCCAACATTTTATAATCTGTTAAAGAATTAAATTTATGTTGAAGCCGTCATTTTTGAATATTGTTTTTTTTTGGTTAGCAAAATATTTGGTCTTTTATCTTTTTAAGATGTTTAAGGGTAACAATTTTGCATTTATCCACCTCAGTAATATTAAAACGGCAGATGATTTTTTCTATTATTTGTTGACTTTTTTAAGTCTACCAATAATTTTCATAATTCTACTAGCGTTGCCAATGTATTATTCAATGAAATCAAAGACGCTTCACCATTTTGCTATAAAAATGGCTTTAATTTTATTGTCCGAATATGCTGTATACACTTTTATTGCATCTCCTTCTAATCTATTGGATGGTGTTTTTAATGGACTTATTAGCATTACATTATTCACTCTGTTTTTCTTGAAACACATAAAATCCGTTGGTAGCGTATCAAATGAGTAGTTGTCCAGAACCGACAAAAAACTTTTACCGGACAACAGTAGGTATAACCTACGCCGAACGAGGGTGAATCCTCTTTGGTCACCTTGTCACTCCAATAGTGTTGCACTATACACAAAAAAATATTTGCGACCTTTGTCGGCATCATAAATTCATCGTTCCTACAAGTATGGGGTTGGTATCCAAAATACAGCAGTTGGTGGATCTGTCGCCGGAGGGTGCTCATTGGCTATCGGGCAACATAGAAACTTTTTCGTACAAAAAGAATGAAAAGTTTTTTCAGGCAGGCCGGGTGTGCAACTATCTGTACTATATACAGGAGGGAATGGCAGGTGGCTACTATATGTCCGACGAGCAGGAGGTGTGCAACTGGATAGCCACTGAGGATGATTTTGCTACTGCCTATTATAGTTTTATCTCCCGCAAACCCTCTTACGAGTCTATAGAGTGTTTTGAGGCATGTACCATACAGGCTATAAGCCATACCGTGCTCAATGAGTTGTACCTGCGCTTCCCGGAGACAGAGCGTGCAGGCAGGCTGATACTGGAAGAATATTATTCCCGGCTCGAGGAGCGGCTTTTGTCTATACAGTTCAAAACAGCTAAGGAGCGCTACACCCAGCTATGCGACAAACGCCCCGAGATAATAAGACGGGCGCCACTGGGGCGCATAGCCACCTACCTGGGTATGAAGCAGGAAACGCTGAGCCGCATCCGTGCCGAGAAGTAGCCATTTTCTGTTTTTTTGATTTATGTCAAAAAGTAATTGTGACAGTGACTTTAGTTTTGCGTCATAGTTTATTACTCACAACAGAAATCAAAACAAAATGAACAGTAAGGAAGTATTGAGGTCAGTTACTATAATGCTGGCGATAGCGGGTAGTGCAGTCCTGCTGCATAGCTGCTCCAAGCCCATGAGCGAGTCTGTGATAGATAAGCAGGTGGGGCTCAATGGTGGTTTTGAGGTGGTGGAAAAAGGATTGCCGGTAAACTGGCTGGTATATACCGCTAAGACTACAGGGAGCGGCGATCTTGATATAGTATCAGATAGCAACGGGGCAAAGGAGGGCAGGCAATCATTAAGATTTGATGTGCGCGGGTGTTCTGCCAAGGGTGGGTGGTACTCACCCGGTATCGCTCAGGAGGTGGCGGCTAGTCCGGGTGTAGCATATAAGATTAGCTTTTGGGCAAAAAATGCTGGAGCGGATTGTAAGGTGACTGTAAGCGGGGTAACGGCATTGGATCATACGACCGGGCCACAGGTGCAGCTCTCAGAAAATATTGCGGACTGGCGCAGGTATGAGCTGGTGTACAAAATGCCGGAGAACATGAAGCGGCTGCGGATAGAAGTATCTGTGCTGACACCGGGTGTGTTTTGGATAGATGGGGTGACAGTGGAGCAGGTGGGGGGATGAAGTGAAGTATACCACTACCAACATTGTAGCAGTTGACAAGTATTACTACTACCCGTAATTTCACCACCCCAGCAGTAAAAAAGCCTTCGCTTTTTTACTGCATCCCCTCCTTGAAAAAAGGCGGGGAGCTCCCTCATTTCCTACTCTGGACCTATACCCATGTCATTTCAAAAGTCTTTGAGCGCAGCAAACCTGCCTGCCGCAGGCAGGTTGTTTACTCACCGTGACAGTGTTACTATCAGGCTGGTGCAATACTTATAAAAATGATAGTGGGCTAATTTGAAACGTTTGTTCAAGGACTGACTTTGACGGCTGCATATATACAGAGCGGGTGCCCTTAATAAGGGACACCCGCTCTGATAAGTGTTATGATGTGGTAGTGCTGGCTGCTTATATTTTTACATTATCCGGCTGCACTATGGGGATTGTTTTTTCGGTTTTTATTTTTGCAAATCCGCCCAGTACGTTGCGCAGATTGTGGTAACCGTGACGCTTGAGCAACGATGCTGCTATCACAGAGCGGTAGCCGCCGGCACAATGCACATATAGATTGTGGTCGTCTTCTATCATGGCTACATTGAGCGGGTCGGTAAGGGTGTCCAGGGGAAAGTTGCGTGCACCTTTTACATGGGCTATGTCAAACTCTGAGGGCTTGCGCACATCTATCACATCCAGCAGGGGGTCATGCGGCAGGTCCATCGCAAACTCGTCTGCCTCTATGTCTATGATGAGGTCTATGGGCTCTCCTGCATCCTGCCAGGCCTCGTAGCTGCCGTTGAGGTAGCCATTCACATTGTCTATACCCACACGGGCCAGGCGGGTGATGCTTTCTTTTTCCTTGCCGGGCTCTGTCACCAGCACCAGCGGCTGATTGTAAGGCAGTATGGTACCTGCCCACTCTGCAAACCTGCCATCGAGCCCTATGCTTATAGACTCCGGCACAAAACCAATTGTAAACACGGTAGACGGGCGTGTGTCCAGTATCCAGGCGCCATCTTTTACCCTGGCTTTGAAGTCGGCAACAGACAATGCCTCCAGTCCTTTTGCATAAACGTCGTCCAGCGGCTCATAGCCCTTCTGGTTGATGCCGGCATTGATAGGGAAGTAAACCGGCGGAGTAGACAAGCCAGTGGTCACGGTTTTTATAAATTCTTCCTTAGTCATATCCTGCAGGGCATAGTTAGTGGCCTTCTGAGCGCCTATGGTACTATGCGTTTCCGGTCCCAGGCTTTTGCCGCAGGAAGAACCCGGACCATGTGCCGGGTAAACAAGGATATTATCGTGCAGTGGTTTTATTTTGTTGTTCAGTGTGTCATACATCATAGCCGCCAGGTCTTCCTTGCTCAGGTTGCCGCTAAAGAGGTCGGGCCGGCCCACATCGCCTACAAAGAGCGTATCGCCGGTGAAGATGCAATAGGGTTCGCCCGCTTCGTTGTGCAGCAGGTAGCAGGTGCTTTCCAGTGTGTGGCCGGGTGTGTGTATCGCTTTTATCTTCAGCTTGCCCACCATAAATTCTTCGCCGTCTTTTGCTACATGCACCTTGAAGGCAGCCCTGGTATCAGGACCATATATAATGGGTGCACCTGTCTTCTGCGACAGTTCTATATGTCCGCTCACAAAGTCGGCATGGAAGTGCGTTTCGAAAATATATTTGATTTTCACGCCCTTCTCTGCTGCCATTTGCAGGTAGGTGTCCACATCGCGCAGTGGGTCTATTACTGCGGCTTCGCCATCGCTGGCTATAAAGTAGGCTGCCTCGCTGAGACAACTGGTGTATAATTGCTGAATATCCATATTGTTGTGTTTTACTTTTACCCCCCGCCCCTAAAGGGGAGCCACAAATTGAGCTGATTGCTCTATAGGTGGTGGTTCGGAGATTTTGGCAACAAATGTACAAAAAGGAGCAGGAATATGATTATTCGACCATAGGAAACGATGATAGCCCATGCTGGTTTTCAGGCATTTAGTGAAAAAGCCTTAGTTTTAGCACGCTAAAAAAACAAAGAATGAGTTATAAGAGCAAAGTAGTTGCAGCCCTGTTGCTGGTATGTGCGTATGGTAAAGGATATAGTCAGCGGCACGATAGCCACTGGCAGTGCCATTCGGTGAAGAGTAAACTGGCAGGACTGAAATCTGCTGCCAAAACTACAGTAGCACATCCTGATGAAGATAAATATGATGTGAAGTATGTGAAACTGAATCTGGAGATGACCAATATAGCCACTACCATAGCCGGAGATGTAACCACCACAGCGCAGGTTGTAGCCCCCGCGCTCGATGCCTATGTGTTCGAGATGCTGCCACCGTTAGTTATTGATTCTGTGCTTATAGATGGAGTGCTGCACACAGCTACCGTTACAGGCGATACCTGCAGGGTTACATTTGGTACACCACGCACCACAGGTACTATGTTCACCGCACAGGTATTTTATCATGGCACACCGGAATCAGGTAGTTCTTTCGATATTCATGGCATCAGCACGCTGCAGTCGCCCAGCTGGGACAACTGGGCTACCTTTACGCTCAGCGAGCCTTATAGTGCTAAAGACTGGTGGCCCTGCAAGCAGTCGCTAAGGGATAAGATAGACTCTGCCGATATATGGGTTACGGTAGACGACTCGCTGAAAGTAGGCAGCAATGGGCTGCTGCAGGCGGTAACACCCATGGGTGGCGGGCGCAGCCGCTACGAGTGGAAGGAAAGATACCCCATAGACTATTATCTTATATCGGTAGCGGTGGCCAAGTACACTGATTATTCATTCTATATGCACTTCACCGGCAGCGCAGACAGCATGCTGATACAAAACTATGTCTACGACAATCCGATGACGCTACCCTTCTTCAAAAACATTATAGACAGTACAGAGCAGCAGATGAATTTTTTCAGTAGCATCTTCGGGCGCTACCCGTTCTGGAAAGAAAAGTATGGTCATGCCATGGCACCGCTCAGCGGTGGTATGGAGCACCAGACTATGAGCACCATGGGCTTTTTTCAGAGCTGGCTGGTGGCACACGAGCTGGCACACCAGTGGTTTGGCGATAATGTTACCTGTGGTTCATGGTCAGATATAGTTATAAACGAAGGCTTTGCCAGTTATTCAGAATATCTGTACATCGACCATTTTCGCAGCCGTGCACAGGCTACAGCCGATATACGCGACCGTCAGGATTTTGTGATGGAAGAGCCGGGAGGAACGCTGTATGTAGCGGATACCACCAGCGAAGGGCGCATATTCAGCAGCCGTCTTTCTTACGACAAAGGGGCATGTGTGATACACACACTCAGGCACGTAATCAACAACGACACCTACTTCTTCGACCTGCTGCGAGGCTGGCAGACATCGCGCAGCAATAGTACGGGTACTATTATGGACTTCAAAGACCTGACTGCAGCTATGATAGGCAACACCATAAACGGTGTCAATATGGATACGTTCTTCAATCAGTGGTTTTACAAAGAGGGCTACCCCGTGTTTAGTGCCCGGTGGAACCAGACAGGCAATGATGTGATAGTGCAACTAAACCAGACAACTACAGTGCCATCTTCGGTAGCCAATTTTCAGGTGCCGCTGGAGCTGAGGCTGCGGTCTGCCACCGGCGATACTACTATACGCGTGCTGAACAATCAGGCATCGCAGGGGTTCCATTTCAAATGGAGCAAAACAATGACCAGCCTGGTTACCGACCCTAACTATTGGCTTATAGACAGCGTTACCAGCATTACCAGAGATGCATCGCTGGGCGTGCAGGAAATGCAGTTTGCCGGCATAAGCATATACCCCAACCCGGCAGCCACCAACTGGATAGCCGACGGCATACCCGCCAACAGTGTGCTGACCCTGACCGATGTAACGGGCAAGCTGCTATGGCAAACCAACAATGAAGGCAATACCCGTATCACCATACCCGCACATACACTGGCCACAGGACTATACCTGCTGCGTATAAGCAATGAAGGCGTAGGGGAAAAAGTGTACAAGGTGTTGAAGGGGTAGTAATCTTATCGACGGACATTTATTCTATTTAAAAATATAACAGTTGTCCGTTTAGGATTTATGTTTTTTCCCTACCTTTGCTGTCCGTAATAAAATACGGAAGTATTAAACGGAGGTTGTAGCTCAGTTGGTTAGAGCATCAGATTGTGGTTCTGAGGGTCGAGGGTTCGAAACCCTTCAGTCTCCCCCCGAAAACCAAGGCGATTGAAAAAAAGTGCTGTAATCAGCACTTTTTTTATTATTTTCAATCTCTGATCAGTATTTTTGGATCAGTGTTTTTTGTTTCTTATGTAATCAATAATTTAAAATATACTAAAATGAATTTAGAAGTAACAGGTAAATTGCTCGTAAAGTATGATGCACAGCAGGTAAGCGAAAAGTTTAAGAAGCGTGAGTTTGTAGTAGAGCTTGCAGAAGAGATAAATGGTAACCTATATACCAACTTTGCCAAGCTGCAACTGGTACAAAACAAATGCGACATTATAGACCGCTTCAATGCCGGCGATGTAGTGAAAGTAAGTTTTAATATCAAGGGCAACTCATACGTAGATAAGAAAGACGGAGTAACAAAATACATCACCAATCTGGACGCATGGCGTGTAGAAAGTGCTACGGCAGCAGCGCCGCAGGCAGGAGCACCACAGCAGGCACCTGCATACAATGCACCGGCATATAATGCGCCTGCAGCTAATGCAGCACCTGCCAATAACTATGGCAGCGCACCGGCTTACAATGCATCGCCGGAGGCTATTGACGACTTACCTTTTTAAATAAATGAGTATACCGCAGATAATGACTATTGTCTGCGGTATGCCCATATAAATGCAGGTACAGGATGCTACAAGTTGCACGCAGGTATATGGTTCTGTTTATGGCGGTAATGCTGCTGGAGGCTTGCAGCAAGATGCCGGACAATGCACAGTACATACCTGCAGATGCGGTAGCGGTAGTGGGGGTAAACCTCCGCTCGCTGAGCAAAAAAATAGCCTGGAACCTGATAACAGGCAGCAAACTTTTTAAAGAAATACAAAGGCGGATGCCCGCAAAGAATGCGGCAGATGCCATGGGAGGTATTGAGAACGCCGGCTTCGACGTTACCAATACCTTTTATGTTTATACCCGTGCCGATACCCGTTTTGAAGGGGGCAATCTGGTAGCGGGCCTGTTGCCGCTGAGCGATGCAGCGCAATGGGAGGCATACATAAAGCTGGTGTTCCCGCAGGTGCAGATATTACAACGCGCAGGTCGCAAAGAGGCCATGCTGGGCACCGGCATGTATGTAGGCTGGACACCGGACCTGCTCATCATCATCAATGCTGCAACCGTGGCTGATGCTACGGAGCAAGGCGAGGGGCAGGACACTGCAGGGAGCAGCACCCTCATACTTGCCGAAATGGATAAGGCATTCAGTGTGCCGGCAATCAACCCTATGGTAAATAACAAGCGGTTTGCCGCCTTTGCTGCACATGGCTATGACCTTTCTTTCTGGCTCAATTATGGCACACTGGTAGCAGACTATACCGGTGGTATGAATATGGAGGTGAGTGGCATATCGCTGTCATCGGCTGCATGGAAGGATGCGATACTTACATCGGGTTTCGATTTCAAGAAGGGTAAAATTGTAGGGGCTATTAGTTATTACCTGCCGTCTCAGGTTGCATCAGCTGCTCAGGATTTCGGGGAGTTGGATACAGATAAGGACATGCTGGACCGTCTGCCCAAGAATACACTGGATATGCTGCTGTCTATGCACATTTCACCCAAGGGGGTGAAATCATTGCTGGAGCAGGCTGGGCTTTTTGGTATCACCAATGTGGCATTGACCACTCAGGGGCTGGACGTGGACTATGTGCTGGACGCATTTACCGGCGATATGACCATTCAGATGAACGACTTCAGCCTGGGGGCAGTATACCGAACAGACAGCTTTATAGGTACGCTGGTAACCCACAAGGAACAAAAGGCTGGCATGACCATGACCTATGTCGTCAAAATCAATAATAAAGCAAACTTTGACAAACTGCTGGAGATGACAGCCGCCGGCAATGGGTTGCAGCCATATGGTACCGGCTATGTAATGCCACTCACTACCAGCGACTCGGTATACCTGATGAAGGACGGGCAATATGCGGTAATATCTAACAAGCGCAGTTATGCCACGGGCATTCTGGACGGCAGCTTCAAATCGGCTAAAATGAAAGGCCATATAGCGAAGAAAGCCTATGGTTATCCGTTTGCGCTGTGTCTGGATATCAGGCAGCTGTTTCAGGATGTAGACCCCGCTGTTTCCAGCTCACCCCGCGACTCTGCCGTGATAGCAGAGAGCAAAAAGCTGCTGGATAACGTATCGCTGCACGGCGGAAAGTACGTAGATAGTGCTTACAAGTTCGATTTGGAGATAAATTTTATTAATACGGATGAAAACAGTATTCTGGAGCTTATAGATTTCGGCATGAGAATGAATGATATAAACAGCTTGAGTACAAAGTGATATTGTTTTTTTATGATTAAAATATCTCACTTTAATACTTATCTTTGTTAACTTGTTTTATTAAACCAGCAAAAGATGCGTAAATCGTCCCTATATTATATTTTTGGCTTGCTTACATTGGGTGTGGCAGGGTTGCAAAGTTGCAAACGGTCGAATGGTATTGACAATAACAATGTGGTGCAAACACCGTTCAGTTTGTTTTTTTCTGATTCATCGGGTGCCATGTACAAGACCAATGACGGCAGGACTTATGGCAATTTTATCTTCCCGCCTGATGGTAAAGGTTGCCGCGCGATCAGCGTAAGTGGCAACAATATATTGTGGGCCAAGCATCACCTTTATTATAGCAATAATAGCGGTAAAAACTTCAACCGCACTTACGATACATTGTTTACCTATCCTGATACTTCCTGTATGGGGCAACTGGTGGATCTAAATCAGAGTATGCTTGTAACACTGCCTAAGTGGGACAATAGGGTATATACGATGTCTGCCTCACCTGACGCCGGTAAGAACTGGCTGGGGCTTGTGTATAGCGACAACTCCGGCAATCCGGGCTCCTGGGGGCTTGATGGCACTTATGATACTGTAGATGTAGGCAAACTGCCGGTGCGCATGAAATCATTGACTATGCTGGCAAACGGCACACTTTGCGGACTGGCATATTCAGGACCGGCTGAGAACGACCGTGCACATCACCGCAATTTTGTAAGAGCGGGTAGGGATGAATCTGTGTATGCAAACAGGTGGCGCGAAGTAACGGCCAATCCGGATGCTATCCCTTACATTTATGGGGGTAACACATCAGGCACTCCGCTGCCGCCATATGGCACTACTTATACCGATACAGGCTATTTTTATCTGGGACATATGAACAACAGGCTTATTGCTATAGATGCGCTTTGCCGCTATGGTGCCTGGTATAGCGACGATCTGGGTAAAAACTGGAAACAATACTCAGGGCTGCCTGCAAACACTTCATTGTTGTGTATAGAATCACCCTTTGAGGAAGTGTGCCTGATAGGTACTGCCGGAAAAGGACTGTATATACTGAATGTGCACACAGGCACATGGCAGGCAAGCAACAAAGGCTTGGGCTCTAACCTGACGGTACGCAGCATAGCTGCAAAAAAGATGGTCTATAAGAATGGCAACGTTCGCAAATTCATATACCTTGCTACCAACAAGGGCATTTATGAAAGTGCAGATGGCGGGCTCAACTGGACATTTACTATACCAGGTAATTATGTAGGTGTATTCTAAACTGCTTAAAGGTCCGCTTCAATTCCTTCGTTCAAAAAGTCATCCAGGTCACGCCGCTGTTTCTTAGTGGGGTGGCCTGTTTTACTTAGGCGTTTCCCTGTGTAGAAACTATGTGCCATGCCGGGGTTTGTGACCTTATCTTCCTCTGGTGTTATGTCCAGGTAGTGTTTTATAGCTTCTTCGTAGCCTACACGGTTGCCCAGCAGAGCGGTTACTTCTATTGTCTTTTTCCCTTGTTCTGTTTTCACCTGATAGTGGTCACCTATGTTCACCGCACGCGATGGTTTTACCGCAGCACCATTTATCTTTACCTTGCCACTATCTATAGCTGCAGTGGCTTGTGTGCGGGTTTTGAACAGGCGTATAGACCAAAGATATTTGTCGAGTCTGGGTTTTTCCATCGTTTAAAGGTAAGGAAACGAAAATAAGTGCTCATTCCTATTGCTAAAATTTGGTTTTCCTTCTGTCTCCGACTATCGGGTAAAGTGCTGTGTATCAAAGCTGATACAGGCTAGCAGTTCTATCTTTGTGACTTCGGGGTAAATTTCCAGCAACTGTTCTATAGTTACTCCTTTACCAATTTTTTCGAGCACCATATCCACACTTATCCGGGTGTTTTTAATCACCGGACGACCTCCCAATACTTCTTTTTTCTGCTCTATATAATCCTGCCACATAGTGGTTGCTTAGTCTTTCAAAGATATATATATAAATGATTTTGTGAAAGAATAACCAAGTAATTGAATTGATTTTTTGAGAATTGTGTTAATCGAACAACAATTCGGGTAGCATTTAAATCTAAAAAACCATAATAATATTTGATGATAAGCAAGTAGTCAGACTACTGAATACTTGAACTTTTTATCTTTTCAATCATGTTTAAGACAGTCTTACCTTTGCCGCATGTCACTACCGCACTTGCCACCTCCAACCGCAGGCATATACCTGCATATACCTTTTTGCAGGCAGGCGTGTATTTATTGCAATTTTCATTTTTCCACCTCGCTCAGTCATAAGGAGGATGTGCTGCAGGCTATGATGCAGGAAATAGAAATGCAGCGCGACTACCTGCAGGGTGCGGCTATAGAGACGATCTACTTTGGTGGTGGCACACCATCACTGCTCAGTGCCGATGAAATAAACAGGCTGATAGACGCGATAGGTAAATACCATACAATAAATGAGCTGAAAGAATGTACACTGGAGGCTAACCCGGACGACCTGGACAAAACCTATCTGCGCTCATTGCGTACTACGCCCATCAGCAGGTTCAGTATAGGTATACAGTCATTCAGGGAGCAGGACCTGCTCTATATGAAACGGGCACACACAGCCCAGCAGGCAGATGCTGCCATCAAGGCATCGCAGGATGCGGGCTTCGAACAACTGACTATAGACCTGATATACGGTGTGCCGGGTATGGATGATGCTGCCTGGAAACAGAATCTGGCAAAGGTAGCTGCGCTCCATATTCCGCATTTCTCGGCTTATGCCCTTACGGTGGAAGACAAGACTGCACTACAATATGCAATTGCCCATAAAAATGCCGCTCCGGTAGATGCGAGCCAGTCGGCAGCACAGTTTGAGCTGCTGATGGAAGCCGCACCGGCTATGGGTTATGAGCATTACGAGATATCGAACCTGGCAAGACCAGGGCAGTATGCTATACACAATACCAACTACTGGCGGGGGCTGCCCTACCTGGGTATAGGACCATCGGCTCACTCGTTCGACGGGGCATCCCGCCGGCGGTGGAACGTGTCGAACAATGCACGGTATACACAAAACATACTCAGGGAAGGCAGGCTGGATTTTGAGGAAGAGATACTGCGCCCCCATGAGCACCTGAACGAATACATAATGACATCGCTGCGCACCATGTGGGGTTGCGACCTGGATGTGGTAGCTCAAAAATGGGGCTCATCTGTGGCTACAATTGTAGAAAAGAGCAGTCATTTATTTCAGGAAAAGAAATGGCTGTGGCAGGATGGCCGGAAACTGTTGCTTACCGCCGCCGGAAAACTATTTGCAGACAGGGTGGCGTCGGAGCTTTTTCTTATGGAACTGTAGGGGTACTGATAGTGTAGGGTTACACAATTATTTGGTATATTTGCTTGTATGAATACGTTGACAATACATCCCGTAGATAGTAGTCAGGAAACAGCCATAAGGATGTTTCTTGATGCACTACATATTAGCTACAAAACAAGTGAGAAGGAGCAGGATGAAACTGAATACCTTTCTGCATCGGCTGAAATGAAGCGGCGGCTGGACGAAGCGGCAGAACAAGAAAAAAGCGGCAAAGGAGTAAGTATAACACTCGATGAAATATGGAAGTGATATTTATGCCGGCGGCTCTGGAAGACGTTGAATTTTGGAAAAAGTCCGGAAATGTTATTATTCTTAAAAGAATCCGGCAACTTATTGAGGCAATTCAAGAAGAGCCTTTTGCCGGTATTGGTAAGCCTGAGCGGCTCAAATATAATTGGTCAGAATGGTGGTCGAGGAGAATAAATGACGAACATAGAATAGTTTACAAGGTTGAATCTGATAAAATCATCGTTTACTCTGTTCGATATCATTACCAGAAATAATAGCCATTCTTCCTGTTATTTTTGATTACAAGTATTTATCGACCAGATTTTTTGTTTGAGTTCGCATTTGCAAAAAAATCACTATTTTTTATTCTCAAAATATACGAGCATGTCTATAAAACACTTTTTGTTGCCTGTAATGGTTGCCGGTAGTATTGCGATGGGTAATGTGCTTTTTGCACAGGACAATGTAGTAACTGCACCGACAGAGAAAGCCGGGAGCAACTACAAGCCATGGGAGCGAATAATGGAAAAGGACATAGTATGGAAGAAGCGTGTGTGGCGGGAAGTAGACTGTAACGATAAGAAAAATGCTCCCTTCCTGAAAGGTGATGCAGGCAACAACGGACAGGGACTGATGGAGGTGCTTGCTACAGGAATAAAAAGTGGGCGAGTAAAGATATATAGTGCTGCCGATGACCGGTTTACGACCGAGCTCACTTATGAGCAGTTGTTAGCCCGGTTGAATATGCCGGCAGGCGACAAACTGCAACCGAGTGCAGCTAAGTATATAGTGAAAGAAGACTGGCTGTATGTGAAGGACACTAAAAAAATTGAGGTGCGCATACTTGGCATTGCCCCGGTAGCAAGTGTTGTAAATGCAGACGGTACAACCTCTGAGAAGCCCCTCTTCTGGATATACTACCCTGACAACAGGGAGTTTTTGTCGCAGTATAGCACCCCCGATGCGGGTATTGCGGCTACATGGGATAATTACTTCGAAGGGCGCAACTTTGGTAGCGAGATAAAAAAAGTGGTGGATTTCAACAACAAGTAATATTATTTTTTAATGCAGTACACGCAATTTCCCTCGTAACATTTTCCCCTGCAATGAAAGAACAAAAGGGTAGATGCCTGCCGGTAGGTAGGATACTTCAATCTGTGTGATGTCTGCTTTTGTAACCGATTTATGTACCTGTCTCCCTGCTATATCATACACTACAAGTGTTGCGGTATTTGCTGCATTGTTTTCAAATAACAACAGTGCTCTGGTGCTTGCAGGATTGGGGTAAAGGATGTAGTCGGTTTCTGAAATCACAAAAACGGAGCGGGTTTCTGTTGCTCCCAGACTGCCGAAAGTGAGGCGGTAGAAGTTTGTTTTGTTTTTCAGCGGATTTTCGTCGGTGAACTCAAATGTCTGGGCGGTATCTTCACTACCACACACACCATATATATTGCCTATCAGGGTGTAGTTTGCGCCATCAGTAGACCGGGATATTTCTATTCCGTTGCAGGTGTTTCCTGCAGCCATTATCCACCTCAGATATACCTTGTCGTTTTTGGCTTCAGCAAAATAGCTTTTCACAATGCCGCTCTGTGCCGCCACCGGGCTAAGCCCGGCCAGTAGCAGTATACAGGACATTAGCAGAAGAAAAAGGTGTTTTTTTAACAACGGTAGGGGAATTGAAGTTTGTACTGTTTTAGATAACGGATCTTTTCTGAAAATATTGTTTTTCACCGGTCTACATGCGAAAAAAGGAGCTTTACAAGAAAGCCCCTTTCACACACACTACACACACTCACATCTTTTTGTCTGAAGCTTTTTTGCACGCATCTATACAGGAGTGCCCTTTCTCGCCATGAGCCATAGTGCACTTGCCGTCTTTATGGCAGGTTTCCGTGCACTTATGTTTTTTCATTTTTTTACCTTTTTCGCCTGCATAGGCATGGTTGCCTATTGATGCTGCAATCAGCAGCGATGCTGCAATCAGTTTTACTGTTTTCATTTGTCTGTTTGTTTAGATTGTTATACAGTTAAAGACGATTGATTGGCGAAATCCTTACAACGTTTGAAATCTTTTTTTTGAGGTGCAATCAGATGTCTTCCTCTATACTTGCGAGTGTTTATCCTTTTAGGTTTTCGGATATGTTGCTCTTTATTTCGGCAGGCAGTTTTATTTCTGTATCGTTCAGTTTCCTGATATTGTCGATTATACATTTGTTTTGTTTCTCAAAGAGCTTACAAAACTTGCACATGCTGATGTGCAGGCGCAACTTTATATTTTGTATAAAAGTTAGTTTCCCTTCTTCCTTTTTTGAGATAAGGTAAGTAGCTTCTTTACAGGTATACATGAACAAGTTTTTCATTACTCTATTTTTTACCGAACCAGTTCTTTTCTATACAGGTTCGCAGCTGCAGTTTGGCACGATGCATCAACGTCCAGTAGTATGACGGTGATATTTCCAGTTCCTTGCAGATTTTATCAGAATCCATTTCATCCATATACTTCAGTACAAATACTGCCCTTTGCAGTTGTTGTAGTTTGTTCTTGCACAATTCAAGAATATGGTAAAACTCTTTAGTTTCTATGGTTTGGTTGTAGTTGATTCCCCAGTCATTGGGCGCATTTCCTTCACGCCAGTGGTCTGCTCCATTAAAGAAGCCAGATGCTTCAATTTCGGTAAGCTGCGACATTATTTCCTTTGCTTGTTTTCTATAATAGTCAGTAATTTTATTCTTACATATCGCAAACAGCCAGTTTTTTTCTGAAGATTGGCCTTTGTAGTTGTCTTTTGCTTTCCAGGCACTATAGAAAACCTCCTGTACAACGTCTTGTGCGGCAATGGTATCCGCGATGCGGCTGCACACAAATCCATGCAACAAATCGGAATATCGATTTATCCATTGAGCGGGTTCCAGAAAGTTGGGGTTTGTATTTCTGTCTGATGACATCTGTATTCAAAGTTACGATGTAATAGTTATTATATTTAGGATGAAAATCAGATTGAGATGGTAACAAACCTAAGCGAAAAGAATTCATTGGTATCGGTATGGATGCGGGAATTGAGAGATGTAACAATACAGGCAGATAGAGCCCGTTTCCGAAAGAACATAGAGCGCATAGGGCAGGTGGCGGCTTACGAAATCAGTAAGAAACTTGTTTTTACACAGGTACAGGTGCAAACCCCGTTGGCTGCAGTGCTATGCAATGTGCTGGCGGTGCAGCCGGTATTGGCTACTATTCTCCGTGCCGGCTTGCCGCTGCATCAGGGGCTGCTATCCTGGTTTGAAGAGGCAGATAGTGCATTTGTAGGTGCCTACCGCAAGCACACCACCGGCAACAGTTTTGTGGTGGAGCAGGGTTATCTGGCTTGTCCTGACTTAACAGCCAGACCACTGATACTTGCAGACCCTATGTTGGCTTCAGGCGCATCTATGGTGCAGACATTGACTGCCCTTCTGGAAAATGGTACCCCATCGCATTTGCACGTAGTATCTGTAGTAGCATCGCCGGAGGGTATTGAGGCTGTGCTGCAAAGCTTCCCCGAGGTGCATATCTGGGTGGGTGCAATAGACACTGCGCTAAACGCAGCCCAATACATAGTTCCGGGTCTGGGAGATGCAGGTGATTTGTGCTTTGGTGAAAAGAAGCAGCATTGATTTCAATGCTAACGGATTTATTTGCCATTTAGGGTACAGAAACTGTCCAGACAAACATTTACCCGAAACTGGAAGCTTTAGTGTCAATATTTTCTGATGTAGATAGTGCACATAGTTTTTGCTAATGCAGTCATACCTGGCAGGTAGGTAACGCTGTTTGGGAAGGTTGCCTATTATTACTAATTTGCAGCAGTATACACGTTTGTGTACTAATATGGTAAATAAGATAAACATACAATGGCAAAAATTACTCCTTTCAAGGGTTTAAGACCCTCAAAAGAACTGGCTGCACAAGTGGCGACACTTCCTTATGATGTAGTAAATGTTGTGGAAGCACGTGAGTTCAGAAAATATCCACACAATTTTTATCACGTAACCCGTTCGGAAATAGACCTGCCCGACAATATAGATGTACATAGCCAGCAGGTATATGAAAAGGCAAATGAGAATTTTGACCAGATGGTGCAGGACAAGGTATTGGTACAGGACAAAGAACCATGCTACTATATTTATGAGTTGATAATGGATGGCAGGTCTCAGACCGGGCTGGTGTGTGGCTCATCTGTAGACGATTACAACAACGGCATCATTAAAAAGCATGAATTCACCCGTCCGGAGAAAGAGCAGGACCGTATTAATCATATTAATGCCACCGGTGCGCAAACGGGTATTGTGTTTATGGCATACAATGATTGCGAAAGCATAGATACCATAATAGAGAATTGGAAAAAGGACCATGCGGCGGCGTATGACTTTACTGCCGAAGATGGTATCCGTCACATATTCTGGGTGATGGACGACTATTCAAAGGTTGCAGCCATTACCCGCAATTTTGCCAGTGATGTGCCTTGTACTTATATAGCCGATGGTCACCATCGTGCAGCATCTGCTGCCAAAGTATGTAAGGAAATGCGGGATAACGGCTATTCTGTAGATGGTAATGAGGCGTTTAATTATTTTGTGACCTGTATATTCCCTGCTAGCCAGTGCAAGATAATGGATTATAACAGGGTAGTAAAAGACCTGAACGGTATAACACCGGAGGCACTGCTGGAGCAACTGCAACAGGATTTTGAGGTGACACTCGTGGGTGCTGATGCCTTCAAGCCGGCACAGCCGCGCGATTTCGGTATGTATATGGGTGGTGTGTGGTACAAGCTGACCTCGCGCGAGGGGACCTATACCACAGACCCTATAGGTATACTGGATATAACCATACTGTCGAATAATGTGCTGGATAAACTACTGGGAATAAAAGACCAGCGGGTAGACAAGCGTATAGATTTCGTAGGGGGTATAAGGGGAATGGCTGCACTGCAGCAGCGGGTAGACAGCGGCGAGTGTGCAGTAGCTTTCTCAATCTATCCGGTGAGTATACAGCAACTCTTCAACATTGCTGATAGTGGCAATGTAATGCCACCTAAAAGCACCTGGTTTGAGCCTAAGCTGAGAGATGGACTGGTGGTGTATATGATTTGATAATGCCTTGCTAGCTCCATGACCAAAAAAGAACGTTTTGCCTTTGTGATAGATTGGTTTCAGCACAATATGCCGAATGCTGAAACTGAATTGCGCTACAGCAACCCTTATGAGTTGCTTGTTGCCGTGATACTGTCTGCCCAGTGCACAGATAAGCGGGTGAACATAGTGACGCCGCCGCTGTTTGCGCAATATCCCACGCCCGAATTGCTGGCAGAAGCTACGTTTGAGGAAGTAGAGCCATTTATAAGGAGTGTGACTTTTGCCAACAACAAAACACGCCACCTGATAGGGATGGCGCAGTTGCTAACAGGGAAGTTTGGCGGAGAAGTACCAGATACTATAGAAGAACTGGTGGAGTTGCCGGGAGTGGGGAGAAAGACTGCCAACGTAATTATTTCAGTAGTGTTTGATAAGCCGGGTATGGCGGTAGATACGCATGTGTTCAGAGTATCAGCAAGGATAGGACTTACCACGCGTGCCAAGACACCGTTGCAAACAGAACAGCAATTAGTGGCAGGTATTCCTCAGGAGCTGTTGTCTGTGGCGCACCACTGGCTGATTCTTCATGGCAGATACACCTGCCTGGCGCGTAAGCCAAAATGTGACATTTGCGGGTTGAAGCTTGTGTGTAAATATTACAAGACTGATATGAAATATATTTATGGTGAATAAAAAAACGCCTGCATGTAAAAAAGCAGGCGTATTGTTTAGTATATCAATTTGGATTTAATGTCCCGCAGGTGGTGCAGTAGGTGCAGGCTGTCCTTTGCTCCACTTAGATATGTAGGTTCTGGAGTACTCATCCCACGATTTGCGGCGGAACATATTGTCGCCGAAGTAAGTAAGAAATGTCTCCATCTCTGCTACAGTGCGGTAGCCAGGCACCGGTGTAGGCGACTGAAAATTCTCGAGCATAAATACCGTCTGCGGATAAGACATCTGACCGCCTTTGGCAAGGAAATCTTTCATCAGCTCCAGCGCAAAACCATTGGTTTTGTATTCCGGTGCAAAGAAGAAGTCGCGACCCTGGTAGTGTATGGTATCTCTTCGCTCCGCATCCAGCTTTAATGCGTAATAGTTGTTGTTTACATATTTCACCAATGCGGGATTGGTGTAGGTGTCAGCATCCATTTTTTTACACCAGCCACACCAGTTTGTGTACATGTCTACCAGTACTTTTTTTGGGGCTTGTTGCATTTTTACTTGTAGCTCCTCTACCGATGTTATCCAATGTATTTCTTCTGCAGGGGCAGCAGTTTTGGGGGCAGGCGGGTCTTTTTTAGCCATCATTGCAGGGCTTATAGCCATCATAGCCAAAGCAAATAGCAATACACGTTTCATATATGCGTTTTTTAGAGAAACAAATTTACAAATAATCCATGTAGATTTGCTGTATCGCAAATAATTTTATGATAAAGATAGCAGTAGGGGTAACAGGTGCAAGTGGGTCGGTGTATGCTAAAATGCTGCTGCAGCAGCTGGAAAAACTCAAGGAAAAAGTAGAGGTGGGGTTGGTGATGAGCGACAATGCTGCCACGGTATGGGAGCATGAGCTGGGCGATACTGAATACAAAAACCTTTCTTTTCGTCGCTGGGATAAGAATGATTTTATGGCACCCTTTGCCTCCGGCAGTTCTACCTACTCGGCATTGATTATTTGCCCGTGCAGCATGGGTACGCTGGGGCGTATAGCCGGTGGCATCAGCAATGACCTCATAACCCGCAGTGCCGATGTGATGCTGAAAGAACGCCGTAAACTAATATGTGTGGTCCGGGAAACACCCTACAATCTGGTGCATCTCCGCAATATGACTACTGTTACAGAGGCGGGAGGTATTATCTGCCCGGCTACTCCATCTTTTTACAGCAGACCACAAACTATAGATGAAGTGGCTATGACGGTGATACACCGGGTGCTGCAGCTGGCGGGTATAGACACAGATGGGTATAAGTGGGGAGAATAGGTTAGTCTGTTTCGTCATTAATGTCTGCTGTAATAGAAATACTAAAGAGCAGCACAGGATTGTAGCTGCTTTTTTGCTGCATTGTAAACGCTGCGTGATTGGTGGCGATATTCCTGATTATTTTTCACATACCGCAATACACTTTCCAGATGGCACAAGCCTTTTACTCCCTCGGCAAATGAAGAAGAGTTTCATAAGAAGAACTACTGTATTGGTCTGTAATTTTTCTGTAAGTTGAACGTAATTCGGTTTGTGTTTTTTCTTTAAAAACCAAACTTAATACCCGTAAGCCAGTTGGTGCCGGGCATAGGGCGAAAGCCTGCTATAGCGTATTGTTCATTCCATACATTGTTGATCTGAGTAGTAAGCTCTAGCTGGCATTTTCGGATGGGCAGTGTATACATTGCATGAATGTTGCCGGTATGGTAGGGTAGCAGGTAGGCGCTTTCATCGGTGGTGATGAATCGGTAGCCTGTATAGCTATGGTTATAGTTCAGGTATAGTCTTTTATAAGTGCAGCCCGCATTGAGTCTGCCATTGTAGCGTGGAGTATAGGGTATTTGTTTGCCTATACTACCATCATTGGGCAGGTAGCTGGCAGCAGCAGTAGCTATTATATAGGCAGTGCCCGCGGCAGCATGTAGTTGCCAATTGCCGGTGCTATAGGTGATTTTATTGTCTGTCTCTATGCCCCGGCTATGCACAGTAGCAATATTGTGTGGTGTCCATACTGCGCCTCCCAGCCATAGTATCCAGTCGTTTATTTTCCTGTTAAAAACAGACACATCGTGATATAAGGTAAAGCTATTTTTCTTTGCTTTTACACTATATCCTGCATCTTCATTCCATCCCTGTTCGGGCTTCAGCCGGGCATTGCCACCGGGGAAGTAATACAGTTCATTGAGCGATGGCATACGGTAAGTGCGTTGCACATTTGCTCTTGCAGATAGCCAGTCTGTAATGCGAAACGCAGCGCCGGCCCCGGGCAGGAAGATGTTGGCATTGTTGATGAGCTCTGCACGTGCCTGAGCCGACAGGGTTAGTCGGCCATTTAGTGGCTTTGTGGTGTAGGCTGCTACCAGCGCTATTCTGTTTTGCCGCTGTGTATCGTTACCGCCTGGCAGCCATGATAGCTGGACCGGTGCAAACAGTAGTAGCTGCCCGAATGTGCCTACTTGCTGCTTCCAGCCCAGCTCCTGATAGTATTGATACACGGAATTTGCGGTAGCTACCTGCACCGCATTATCGGTATAGATGATGCTGTCCCGCATCAGCGATGACTTAGCGTACAGCGTATATCTATCCTGCTCATGTTGCCAGTCTGCTACCAGCCGCAGCGCTTTGTCCTGTTGTTTTTTTACCGAGCTGGCTTCAAACAATGCCGGAGGTATCTGCCGGGTATACTGCTGTGTCCACAATGACAGGTTTATGATGTTGTGTTGGTTTGCTTTGTAGGCGGCCCGCAGCATTGCTGCTGTGCTGGTCAGTCGGGCATTGCTCATTTTTTGTTCTATACCCGTAGCATTGGTATAGCGGTAATCGTTATGAGCTGACTGTGATAAAATGCTTGTGGACAAAAACAACCGCTTGACTGTAGTGCTGGCTACTGCGCCGAACGAGTATTGCCCAAAACTGCCTGCGCCGCCACTTACAGACACGTGGTTGTCTGAACTGTCGAAGGAGGGCTTGTCGTTTTCGAGCAGGAGGGCGCCACCTACATTGCCGCTGCCATAGAGTGCGCCTGAGCCACCATACACTATGTTGACCTTCTTCATAAACAGTACCGGCAGCGAGGATACATCTGCTACACCCAAGGCAGCATTTTGTATGGGCACTCCATTCCACAGCACTGCCGACTGCGCTGCCGATGCACCCCTGAAGTTAAGTGTGGCAAGACCATTGAAGCTATACGACTTTACAAATACCGGCAACTGCTGTGACAATAATGTTGCTATACTCTGCTGACTATAAAGCTTTAGGGTAGTGCTGTCTATCGTTTGTATTTTCTGTCCGGATGAAAAGTTGTTCAGTCGTATATCTTCAGATATTGTGTGCTTCGCTCTGATGTTTACAGTCTTTAGTGTGTCGTTCTTTTTTTGAGCCTTTAAGTGGCTTATCGGAATCATACAAAGCAATACTAATAAACGCAGCCTACTCAGCATTCGCGCAATTACCAAATTGCCGATTTGCCGATTTGCAGGATTATCAAATTGTAGAAATGCCAAGTTGTTCAGTTTGTTTATTCTCCGAAATAAAATTGTCCCGGTCCTACCCCTACATCAAATGTATGTTGCAATACGCCACCAGGGGTGTATATGCTTACCGTGCCTTTTTGTATAAATCCTTTAGGGTCGCCGGTATAGATATTGCCGGTGGCCGGGTCTATGCCGAGCGCCCAGAAGTACTGATATTTCGCTGCCTGTACAAAGGGCTGAGTGGGTAATACCGCATCGTGTATGCTCATACGGTATATGCCGTTATTGTCGTTGCTGCCATCATACTTTACCTGTATGAAATAGAGGGTGTCCCTGCTGTTGTTAAATACAGGTTTTATAGGATCTTTTCCGGTTGCGAAATTGTAGTTTTTCAGTATGTTGCCGGTAGAGGGGTCTATGCGGGTAAGGGTTGCAGTCCTGCCTTTTGGCACATTGCCCGAAAGCACCCAAAGCATTTGCTCTTTGTCTGCTAGTATTGAGTGCGGTGCATATCCGGCTACCGTTATGGCGTGTGTTATTTGTCCGGTGGCGGCATCTGTTTTATATACCTTGTTGCAGGTGGTATCCCAGGGACATATCACTACATGGTAGGGTGTCAGGCACATGCCTTCAGGGTTGTTGTGCGGCAGGGTTATAGTGCCTGTTATTTTTAGTGTTTTGGGGTTTACTATGTATACTTTGTTGCTATAGAGGGTGGATATGTATACTCTGTCGGGGCTTATGGGCAGTATGTAACGGGGTTTGGGTATATTTATTTCGCCTGCTTTTGCGTGGGTTGTGGCGTTTATTACTACTACTTTATCGGAGTTGTTGACACATAGATACAGGCTATCACCTATGCGCCTCATGCTCTGAAACACATCGCCCATGGGGGTGATGTTGGCTGCTTTGTACAGGTCGCCGAATACGCTGTTAGTAGCAGTATTGTAAGCGTATAGTGTGCCATCACCATTTCCAAAATTTCCTTCGCATACTATGTATACATTGCCGCTCTTGCCGGTTTGCGGTATTGCCGGTACCGGTTTATCCTTCACACAGGCGCATAGCCAGGTGTAGCAGATAAATATCAGTATTTCAATACTTTTCCTGCCCATTTGGTTTCGTTGGCATCGCTGATGGTGAGGTAGTAAATGCCGGCCGGGTATTGCGCTACAGAGATTGTGGCTGTGTGGTCATTAATTTCTGTTTGCAACACGGTTGTGCCGGTAATGGTTGTGAGTGTTGCGTGTAGCTCGTCGGTGTTGTGGCCGGTGATGTTAACAATTATTTTGTCAGTAACAGGGTTGGGATACACGCTGGCTGTAATGTTGCTGCTGTGCATTGTTACACCGGTACTGTTGCTGTGTATGGCAGCTACAGCATCGAGGTCAAAGCCGCCGGTTTGAAAATTGGTAGGGTAGGGGTCATTGATTATTTTTCCCTCATGGTCTAGCGATGAGTAGGCACTTACTGAGCCTACAACATCTACCAGGCGCACATGTGTTACATTGTTCACGTCTAGCCCGGCAGTGCCCGCCAGTTCCTGCAGGTCGAATGGCGTACCATAGGAAGAGACATATTTTCCTCCCAGATTGTTGATAAGAGTTGCATCCATATAGACACCGGATCCGGGTATCTGTGTGTTGGTCGATGTGTTGGATGTGGCGGGAAATCTGAAATAGTTGGTGCCGTCAGAGCTAACCTCTACAAACGCCAGTTCCAGAAAAGCCATTGCGGTATCTGCCGGGTCTTTGAATCCATTTTCAAACACTGCAAAGTCGGCGCCGGGACCATTATAGATAGCCGCATCAAACCTCAGTACCGCTACTCCACTATCGCCCAGGCAAACTATGGTGCCATTGGCAGCGCCAGCACCTGCACTGCTCAGGCCTGCACCTACATTGCCCAGTGCTTTATTGGCAATATCTATATACCCCCGCTGCACAATGCAGTCGCTGGCCCAGCCGGTGATGCTGCTGCTGCCTGCGTGTATTGCTGTGCTGCCCGCTATGCCTGCCTGTGGTGCAAACTGCGCAATAGCAACATATTGCAACAGCATAAGAACCCACAAAAATAGTATCCGCATCGTTTTTATTTTTGATTTCCGTTTTTCAGTAGCTGACAACACATTGTGTGTTATCAGCTACATTTTACGGCATTTTGTTTATTTCGAAATCGCACTGACTTTTTCCTGCTGTCCTCTTCTTTGCAACCTTAAAAAAAGTCGTAACTTTCTTAGCATCTCTGCGATCTATCCTTACATTATTTCTTCACAAACTTCATCGTTGCTTTTCTTCCTTCATCAGTTACCTGAAGCAGATACATTCCTGCAGGCAAAGATGACGTATTTATTTCATTGTGTGCTGTAGCGGTGCTTATAGTACTTACTACTGTTCCTGCTATATTGCTGATGGTTATTTGTGCTGCATTATTGCTTGCCAGGTCTACATATAGTCTGTTTTCAGCAGGGTTGGGGTAAACTTTTATAGCTGGAGCTGTGGTATTGTTTATGCTCAGTGTAGGTGGTGGTGTAGTAGTGTCGAAGGTCTCGTAAGTAGTGAAATCATCCATGCAGAAGTAAGCGGGTGTATTCATGCCAAATGAACCTGCATCTGACGATGTGAGTGTAAACATGAGGCTGTCCACCTTGCCCAGTGGTTCCAGATTTAGCCACTCCCATGTTTTCACTATGTAGTTGTTGTTAGAGTCCGGCTGTAGAAAGTTGGCCAGGTAAAAACCCGCACTATCCGGCTTCATCACGCCATTGTAGTAGCCCCGTACTATTAATTTAAACCAGTCGCCATTATGAAATTTTCTCGCAAATCCATCGCCATCCCTCATGCTGTTATAGGCATAGGTGCTGTTGGTGATATAAAAACCTTTTACCGGGTGCCCCATGGCAATGCCTGTAAGTTTTATTTTTATGTTGTTCTCAAAGGTGGCGGGGTTGTAGCAATAGGCCACTGCATACTTGTCTGACCCTGCTCTGCCTGAGCCTGTTTTAGCCGAGTATTGGTTCATAAATCCGCTGGTGGTGCTGTCGGTCATGTTGCTGTAGGCAAATCCCTGTTCCCAGTAGCCACCCCACGATGTGTCGTACACACAGGGGAAACGCACCAGACCGTTGTTGAACCCCACATCGGTGCCCGATGCTGTGTAGTTGGTGTAGAATGTGTCGGCATGAGCCAGGCTCAGTGCTTCGAACGAGGCAACTGTCTGTGCCTTCATGGCTGTTGTACCCAGTACAAGAGCTGAAAAAAATAATGTAAATCTGCGCATATAGAAATTGGTTTTTGAATACAATTTTTATTTGCAGCCGTTGGGTGAAAAATCAGATTAGATAAAAACAGGTATAGCCCGCCTTCGTCTTACCTGTGCCTTTGTTCCCGAAAGCAGCGATAAGCCCCGACCCAAATTAAGGATACGGATTACACAGGCAGGTCTTCTGACTCACTCCATTCATTTTGCGGCCTTCCCATTCGTGTTTTCCTACAGTTGCAGGCATGAACAGTGGCATTACAGATGCGAAACGAACAATAATTTAAGGAGCTCACAGCATCGGGAAATGTCCGGGATTTTCACCCGGTTCCCTTTTAATCTCTTCCGCATACCGACAGTAGCCGGTACATGGCAGAGAACCTATGCGGGTGCAAAGGTAGCAAATGTACCAATAACAGGAGTGTTTTTTTCATTGGTACCGGTCTGTCACCGGCTGGTTCGCGCTTTTTGGGCTACATTTGCTTAGAACTAATGGTTTCTTATGAATAAAGTTTGGTGCGTTTTATTAATTCTGAATCTTATTGCTGGCAAGGCATTTTCGCAGATAATGCCCGCTGAGGAAGCTAAGGTGCACTACCGGATAATTGGGTTTTCTTTCCCGGAAGTTGACAAAACTCAAAAATATACCCTTGAAATAGCCAGAGGTAATCATACTGCAGAAAACCCGTTCAAAAAGGGGCGTGTAGTGACCAAGGAAGGGACAACTAACAAAATAGTGGCTGAAGTACCTGCATTTGGCACAGAGTATACTTGGCGCGTTGTGGCAAAGGGCAAAACCGGGAATACGGAAAGCCCTTTTTATCATTTTTCGACCTTAGCGCCTTCTTTTTCCGACTCCGGTAATACCCGTTTGCGCGTAGTAAGTGAAGCAGCGGCTTATAGGGATGCATACGTTCTGCTGGATTGTTCTAAAGCAATGTATGATATGAAGGGAAATATGGTTTGGTTTGTGCCTCCTGCGTTATTGATTGATAAAGCTGCACCAACGCTTAGTGATTTAAAGCTAACATCGCAGGGAACCATAACCTATCTGCATGATGCAAAACTATATGAGATCAACTACAACGGAGAAATTGTTAAAAAAATATCAGTTAATGATACACCTCTATCAGGTTATGCTGGAAGTTTTCATCATGAGGGAACAAGGCTGAAGAACGGCCATTTCATGGTATTGAGTAACAACAAGGTTTTCTGGAAAGTCAGCCCCCAAGGTGTGATTAAAGGAAAAAAGGCAGATAGTTCTGGGGAGTTTCAGACCAATGTTTTTGGAACGCTAAATGAATATGATGAGCAAGGTAAATTGGTGTGGCAGTTCAATTCTTCTGACTATGTGCTTCACGGAGATTCGTTAAACAAGAGAACGCCCGACGGTAAATTGCTTGTAGATGGGCACGTCAATGCTTTCTATTTCGATGACCAGATGAATTATGTGTATCTGGGTTTCAGGAATACAGGCAGAATATTGAAGATACAGTATCCTGGCGGCAAAATAGTAGCTGTTTATGGTAGCAGAAATATTAGTGAGTTGAATAATCCACTCCAAAAATTGTTTTGTGAGCAACATGCGATAAGAATAAGGGATGGGAATTTGTATTTGTTCAATAACAACGGATGTAATAGTAACCCCGTTCCGAAACTAATGATTCTTGAGGAGGCGGCTGATGCGCAGGTTGGCCTAAAGAAGGTGTGGGAGTATGAATGTGATGTGGAGGTTGTTGCAGGGGTCAGAAGCAGGGGAGGAAACATTATTGATTTGCCTGATGGTGAAGTTTTCGGGTCACTTAGCGAACCTTACAGTGACCTCATTATTGTTGACAGGCAAAAGACATTACTTTGGAAAGCAGTGTCTGAAAAGTGGGATGTACTCAGTAATAGCTGGGTGAAATTGCCTACTTACAGGGCAAGTATGATACCATCAGCTGCCCATCTTAACGACATAATTTGGTATAAAAACTAAAAATTGGGATGCAGTATCTATTATTGCTTTATTTGGTGCTATTTTTTAATCTATGAGTAAGAGTTTTTACGTTTTTTTGTTGCTAAGCATTATGTTGAATAAAGCTTATTCGCAGGTCTCGCCACGCGAGAATGCAAAACTTCATTACCGGATAGTTGGGTTTTCGGTCCCGGCCTTTGAAAAGGATCAGGGTTATAAGCTTGAAATCGCCAAGGGTAATCATAATGCTGAAGCCCCATTCACAAAAAGTCTCTTTGTTGCTAGCGAAAGCAAGAGCAACAAAATTATTGCCGAGGTTCCGTCATTTGCTACAAATTACACCTGGAGAATAATTAGAAAGACTGAAAGGGGAGAAAAGGTCGGGCCATTCTATCATTTTTCAACTATTTCTGATACCTCAATTGGTTCGGACAAAGCTCGGCTGAGAATAGTGAAGCAAGCTGCAAAAGGTACGACTGCTTATTTTTTTATGGATTGTACAAGGGCGCTATATGACATAAACGGTGAAATGGTTTGGTCCATTCCGCGGGATCTTGTTCCCGAAGAAGGGCTTGGCGGTATCGAGGATCTGAAATGTACTTCCCGTGGTACTATCACTTATATTTACCATTCCAAATTGTACGAAATTACTTACGACGGAAAACTTTTAAATCGCATTCCGGATACCGATTCTTTGCTTATAGGCCCTGAAGGGGTCAACCACCACGAAGGCACTCTGCTAAAAAGAGGGAACTTTATGGCGGTGAGTAATGAGATGATCTCGTGGAAAGTAGTTGGTTCTGATGTAGTTATTAAGCACGGTGTCGACAGTTCTATGGGCTTCAAAACAGCCGGTTTTGAGACACTCAATGAGTATGATGAAAATGGAAAAATTGTATGGCAATACAGGGTAGCCGACTATGCGCTGCATTCTGACATGATAAACTGGAAAATGCCTGATGGGAGAATGCACATGAATGTACATCTCAATGCTTTTTATTTTGATGAAGAAAATGGGTACATCTACCTTGGGTTGAAAGGTATCAGCCGGATATTAAAAGTACAATATCCACAGGGAAATATACTTGCTGAGTTTGGGAAAAAGTTTAAAGAAGGGGAGATTAATATGGATCACGATTTATTCTGCCAGCAGCATGCAATACGTAAAAGAGACGGGAACTTATATCTTTTCAATAACAACAGTTGCAGTGGCAACCCTGTACCCAAGCTGACTCTGTTGCGGGAGGATTCTGATGCGCTTTATGGAGTGAGAAAAATATGGGAATATGAATGTGAGGTTGATGTTGTAAAAGGTCGTAGGAGCCGTGGAGGGAACATTATAGATCTTCCCGATGGTGCGGTCTTCGCGTCGCTCTGCACTCCGTACAATGATCTGCTTATTGTAGACAGGCAAAAAACATTGCTTTGGAGTGCGAAATCTGAGAGATGGGAATCAAGTAGTAACTCCTGGAAAGAATTGCCTAACTACAGGGCGAGCATCTTGCCTTCTGCTGCCGGTCTGGAAGCTATTATTTGGTATGGCCAATAGTCGAAACGCCTCAGTTATTTTACTCTGGAGTATTGCGCCCTCAATTGCTGATTTGGTTGGGGTGATTGTAAAAGTCGGTAAGAAAAATCTGTGCATCTCAAATTGTGTCATTCTGCGGCAGATTCCCTCATCTTTTCCAGCAGATTATTCAATGTCAATGCTTCGTCAGGGGTAAGATTTACAATTTCTTTAGTTATTGAATCTACCTGTTTCCTGGCTATGTCCACGGTTATAATTCCTTTGCCCGTGAGCGACACAAGGGTCTCTCTTTTGTCGTCCTTCGACTGCGCGCGTTTTACCAGTTCTTTTGCAACAAGCCTGTCTATAATGCGGGGCACGTTAGAACTTTTCTCTACTGTCCGCAGCCCTATTTCCTTAACACACATTTGCGCGGGATGAGAGCCCTTCAGTATCCGTAGTACATTGTGTTGTTCTGGCGTAAGTTCAAGCTCTTTCAAAGCTGCGCTTATGGAGTCTCTCAACCAGTATGCAGTGTAAATCAGGTTGACGGTTGCCCTGTGTTTTTCGTCTGAAAAACTGTTTGACTTTATTGCCTGTTCCAGTTTCATCGTGCAAATGTATGTATCTAAATGTATATTTTTTGCCAGTTAAACTGATAGGCCATTAAAGGTAAGAAAATAGGTTTGTTTTGGCTGGTTTAATTGCTCGAATTATACTTCATTGAAAGCATTGTCATTACTATTTTGGGTGCGGATTTAAAGAAAATCAAAAAAAATTTAACAGAAATGATATAGTTTTCAAAAATTATTCACTAATATAGCAATCCCGTAATCCCAAATATTTATCATTAAAGCAAAATTAAAAAAACGATACATGAAAAAAATGATACTGATTTTAGTCCCTGCGCTATCCTTATTGCTGTTTACCGCTTGCAGTAAGAAGGTTTATACAGGAAAGCCGGCTGAAACTGCTGCGGCAAATCCCGCTGATTTTCTGCCATTTTCAAAGGCATTGAAATTTCGTCTGGAACAAGACCGGGCTGACCTGAAAAAAATACAGTTTTACGTAGATAAACCCCTGATTCTAAGACATACTGCTGGCACAGGTTCCAGCACTGTAAAGTCGGGAACTGTAGCGTATGATAATGCGCAAAACGTAACTGAATTTACGATACCGGCTTACACACCTGGAATATGTGAACGCGTAAAAGGAGATAGCCTTTATATTAGTTTTGATGCGCCACAGAATTCGTTTGTGTTTGCTGCAATTTACGCAAACGAACAATTTATGCTACAAGGCACCAACTGGTACAATGGGGTGACCGATGTTACGTATGATAATAAGATTTTCAAAGTGCAATGTGATGGTTGTGGAAGTGCCGGTGAAGCGAAATTAGTTATTAAAAGAACACAGGCAGGCAGCGCGGGTAAAACCCCGGGCGGTGGAAAAGTGCTTGCAGGCAGAAAACTTAACTAGGATTGTTTACACACTTTTCTTTTGTACAGGTATTCATACCACTGATTTAGCCGAAAATAAATGGTATTTAACATTTAATTAATTATATTATTTGTTAAAACAATAAGGTAGCACCTATTTTTAATTTTCAGGTGAAACGAATAATTGGATTTAGGGTTATTCGGCTAAACTTTTCGTCAGAGTATAAAAATCCGGCAGCATCATTGCAGACAGCACATTTTTGAGCTGTCAGGTAATTGAAAGAAGGTAAATCAAAATGATTGAAAGAATGGTTCAAAAGTAAATCAAAGCGGAAAATAGAATACAAACACTAAAACTTATCCAAACAAAGTAAGCCATAATTAAATTGAGCCATTATAATTAAAATAGAATCTGTATGAAAAAAAATTTTCTCTTAAATCTTACGCTCCTGGTAGCGCTATCACTGGGATGGAATCTGGCTGCTACGGCACAGACAACAACCTTTAACTACACTGGTAGCGTACAGACCTATACAGTGCCCTCGGGTGTTACCAGTCTTCTTGTAGACATACAGGGTGCTGCAGGTGGAGCCAGTTATTGGGGTGGCCTTGGGGGGGCCGGTGGACGGGTTCAATGCCAGCTTACAGTAACTCCCGGTAGTGTACTCAATTTATATGTTGGCGGTAAGGGTGCCAATGGTCAGAGTTTTTGCGCTACCGGAGCAGGTGGATTTAATGGAGGAGCTTCAAATGGCGGAAAGTATTACTCGGCATCTGGTGGCGGAGCTTCCGATATTAGAATCGGCGGCACTTCACTTTCAGATCGCAAGATAGTTGCCGGCGGCGGTGGAGGCACCGGAGCCAATTGTTTTAGTACTTCTGATCGCGGCGGTGATGGTGGTGGTCTTACCGGAGGTAACGGAAGGACGTGCGGTAGCTATGATGGTTGCTACGATGCGCAGGGAGGACGTCAGGCTACTTTTGCCAACGGCTCTCCGTGTTTTGGAGCATCTACCTACCAGGGAACACTAGGTAATGGTGGCAGCCCACAGGGTGGATGTTACTACAGTGGTTCAGGCGGTGGTGGTTACTACGGCGGTGGAAGCGCCCATTATTATGGCATGGGCGGCGGTGGTTCTTCTTTCACAGATGCTGCATTGTGCTCCAGTGTTACTCATCAGCAGGGTTTTAATACAGTTGCCAGCAGTACAACCGGAAACGGTAGAATAATTTTGATTGGGCCTACTGTTACTGCAAGCCCTACAGCTCTGACATTCCCGGCAACTGCCCCCGGTGTTTATTCAGACCCCATGGTATTCTCCGCTACCGGCACTGTACTTGCCGCTTCAGGTAGTCTTACAATGACCCCTACTACGTCGCTCTATGAGATATCCCCGGACGGAACGACATGGTTCACAAATTCCTCACCCTTTGTTTATTCTTATAGTGGAACTGGTTTCTCATCAGCGATTTTCTATGTGCGGTTTAGACCAGCCTCCGTGGGTGGTCCATTTACCGCTAATATTACTATCGCGGGTGGCGGGCTTGCTTCGTCGGTAAGTGTGGCGCTATCCGGTACTGGAGCTAGCGCCTGCACTGGCGTACCTACAGCAGGCAGCGCGACGATCAATGGTAGTTCTTCGGCATCTGGCAATAGTTCTACCGCGTTTACGCTGGCCGCGACAAGTGCTACAGCAGCAGGGGGCATCACCTATCAGTGGGAAAGAGCAACTGTTGCTACCGGTCCTTTTTCAGATATTCCGGGGGCGAACACTCCCACTTTCGTCTATACGGGTTTGCCGGCTAATAGTTGGTTCAGGCTCAGGGTTACTTGCCCAACATTCTCGGTCGCATACAGTTCTACTGTGAGCGCCACATTTTCATTGCCGGGTTCTTCCTGCATTCCTACGTGTTCTAATACAAGTTCCAGCTACGCGGTTGGTAACGGCACAGGCAGTCCTGTGTTGATAAACGGACAGAGCGGCAGCAATATAAATGACGCCAGTATCTATAACAGTGGTACCGGAGGTTCTTCAAAATATTACAATAGTATAGGGACTAGTATCAATTTTAATATGGGGGGCGTTTATACCGCGACTTTGTCAACAACAAGCTGTTGGGTGACTGCTTCGATTTGGATTGATTTTAACGACGATGGTGCCTTTAGTAATACAACAGAATTAGTAGGCGGTTTTGGCGCTGGTTTTGGTGGTGTTACTACCTGTCCTTCTCCTAGGTACAGTTTCAGTTTCGCTATTCCATCGACCGCTACGCCCGGCCGGCACAGGATGAGGGTGATGGGAGGTTATGGCGGTGGCAATAGCCCAGGCGCTAGTTCCAGTTACCCTGTGTATCCTTTAATGAATCCCTGTCCTACTACCGGAGTTGTGTACTCAGATACACGTGATTATACGGCAAATATCGCACCTTTGGTTGCTTCTGTAGTATCGGTACCCGCTTCCCTTGCCTTAAACAATGTTACCACTGGTACCAGTTCTGTACCACCAAACTGGGTAACATTGACAGCGTCAAATCTTTCACCTTCGGTAGGCCTGGCGTATGTTTCACCACCGGCAGGTTTCTCTATATCTACGAATGGGACCACGTGGGTGAGCAGTGGTTCTATTGCAATTGCCTACTCGGGCGCGGCGTTTAACACCCGCGTATATGTGAGGTTCAACCCATCGGCGGCTGGCGCTGCTTCCGGCAATATATCTATTACAGGCGGGGGCTTAGCAACTGCCGTGACTGTTCCACTGACTGGTAATGGCGCTTCGGTTTGTACTGGTACGCCTACTGCTGGTACGGCGGCGGTATCGCCCTCATCGGGTGGTACAACCACACCATTCACCCTTAGCCTTTCAGGTTTTTCCGCTAGCGGTGGATTGGCGTTTCAATGGCAGCGCTCTACAGATGGCGGCACAACATGGGCTAATCTTCAAGGTGGCTTGTATCCTTCTTTCTCTTTCACAGGAATTGCTTCAACCACCCAATTCAGGTGTATCGTCACTTGTTCGGGCTCCGGGCTTACCGCTACAACCGCGGCAGTAACCGCTACTATCACTACACCCACTTATTGTAACCCCGCATACAGTACATCTTGTGCTGGTTTCGCTATGCCGGCGAGCATTGCGTCAATGACAGGCGTATCGGGTGCTATCTCTGACCCTAGTACCACATGTGGTGGAACCGGTGCCAATTACCAGGATAAATATGCCACTACAACCGTTACACTTGCGGCAGGCAGCACTTACGCTACATCAATAGGTGGTAATAGTTATGCAGGTAGCTTCAGTGTTCAGGTTTGGATTGATTTTAACGATGACGGAACGTTCAGCGCTACCGAAACGATCGGTGGTGGTTTAACAAGCTCTTCTTCAACAAGTGGGGCGAATATAATGAACATGGTAATTCCTTCTACAGCTATCAATGGCACTCATAGAATGAGGCTTGTTGGTAACTATTCCAGCTGTTGCGGTGGCCAAACATATCCAAATATCGCTCCATGTATCACGACTTCGGTGACTTACGGTGAGACGCGCGATTACAAGGTAGTGATCACAGGCGGCGCCACGCCGGGCGGCGGAGCTCCATGCTCCGGTACTCCTGTCGCAGGTGTTTCCAGTGCTTACAATACATTGGGTTGTAATCCTTTCA
Source organism: Taibaiella sp. (assembly GCA_021740995.1). Lineage (GTDB taxonomy): Bacteria > Bacteroidota > Bacteroidia > Chitinophagales > Chitinophagaceae > Nemorincola. The sequence goes on along the minus strand of JAIOYR010000014.1, from coordinate 714 downwards.
CCGCTTACCTCTTCAATGCGGGACAGACAATAGGTGGAGGTATCTCTTATAACTGGCAGTCTTCTACTACCAGCGCTACAGCCGGCTTTACAAACATTTCAGGAGCAACCAATTCTACTTACTTTCCAGCGCTATCCACGGCAGGTACTGTATATTACCGCAACCTGATCACTTGCGCTACCGGTACAACCAACGTTAGCCCCGCGATCACCATAGTATTAGGTACGTTGCCTGACATTTCCAGCTTCACCGCTCCAACTGCTACCAATTCGTGCAACGGGGGAGCGTCTACTGTTACTGTAAATTCCACCACGCTCGGCGCTGGTACTTTCACGGTAACGTACAACCTGAGCGGCGCCAATATAGCTTCCGGCAGTACAGCGACGCTGACCATGGGGGCTTCGAGCGGCACTTTTTCAATACCAGGCGCCTCTTTACCTTCTATAGGCGCGACAACCGTAACAATCACAGGAATTGCTAATGCGGTCGGTTGCACAAGCAATCCTTCAGCGAGCAACACGGCGACTTTCAGCGTGGGTACCAACCCTGATATAACAAACTTTACCTCCCCTGCCGCTACAAACGTTTGTGCAGGTGTCAATTCTACAGCTACTGTAAACAGTACTACTTTAGGTTCAGGTACGTATACTGTTACTTACAACCTTACAGGAGCTAATACTGCAACAGCCAGCACTGCCACCCTTACTATGGGTG
>JAIOYR010000102.1 GCA_021740995.1 Taibaiella sp. | reverse complement strand
ACTACTCGTATAACATACACCACTCCTGATGGTTGCATTACCAACAAATCGCTTACAGTTAATCCGTTACCTGCCCCGATTGGCGGTGCTGCTACAGTTTGTGTAGGCAGTACAGCCATCATGACAAGCGCTACACCGGGTGGCGGATGGAGTAGCAACAACATTTCAATTGCAACTATCAATAGTACTACTGGTATCGTTACCGGTGTATCTGCTGGTGTTGTTGATATAACTTACACGCTTAATACATTTTGCTTCGTAACTACACAGCTTACTGTAAATGCTTCTCCAACTCCAATTACGGGTACAGCTGTAGCATGTGTTGGTGGAACATCACTTCTGGCAAATGCTTCTGTCGGAACATGGTCAAGTGGTAGCATAGGTGTAGCTACAATAGATGCAGGTGGTCTGGTTACTGCTGTTGGTACTGGCCAGTCTACTATTTCTTACACTAACGCAGACGGTTGTAAAGCGACTGTTATTTTTACAGTTCAGCCTATACCTAACCCAATAGCAGGCACAGCTTTTATATGTACTGGTTTGTCTACTACTATGTCTACATTGCCTGGTGGTGGTGTTTGGTCTAGCAGCAATCCTTTGATTGCTACTGCATCTGCTGGTGTTGTTACAGGCCTTACTCCGGGTACAGCTCTTATCTCTTACACATTAGGTACAGGATGCACACGTACCATTACTGTTACTATCAATCAAAGCCCTGCTCTTTCTACGGGTGTTGCCAGTACTTGTATTGGTGGCACTTCTACACTGAGCAATGCTATACCAGGCGGTGCGTGGACTAGTTCAAACACTGCATTGGCTACTGTTGGTGTTTCGTCTGGTGTTGTTACAGGCCTCGTTGCAGGTTCAGTAAATATCACTTATACTTTACCTTCAGGTTGCAGAACTATTACAAACTTTGTTGTGGGTGCTACACCTGCAGTCATAGCAGGTACTGCTTCGGTTTGTGAAGGTTTGTCTACTACACTTACCAACGCTACACCTGGCGGTACATGGAGCAGCAGCAGCATTGCTACAGCTACTGTTGGTTCTGCCTCAGGTATAGTTACAGGAGTTGCTGCAGGTACAACGACAATTTCTTATACAGTATTAAGTAGCGGTTGTTTCCGCACACGCACAATAACTGTTAATCCGGTTCCTTCACCAATCTTAGGTACTGCATCGGTTTGTGTCGGACAAACAACTGGTTTATCTAGTGCTACGCTCGGTGGTACATGGACGAGCAGCAATGCTACATTGGCTGCTGTGAACACCACAACAGGCGTTGTTACAGGTGTTGCAACAGGTGTGGCCGATATCACTTACAAATTAAGTACGGGTTGTATTATTACTACCCCTGTTACAGTTAATCTGTTGCCTGCAGCTATAGTAGGTGCTACAAATGTTTGTATTGGTGCAAACACAGTGTTCACCAGCAGTACACCAGGTGGTGCTTGGAGCAGCAGCAATCCTGCTATAGCTTCTATCGGTACCAATGGCGTTATAACCGGTGTTTCAAATGGTGGTGCTAATATCACTTATATGTTGGGTACAGGTTGCTTCGTAACCCGTCCTATCACAGTGCTTGGTCTTCCTTCACCGATTGCAGGTACACTTGCTATATGCGAGGGTAGTACATCTGCGTTAAGCAGCCTTACACCGGGTGGCACATGGAGCAGCAGCAATACTTTTGTTGCTACTATTGGTCTTACCAGCGGTTTCGTGAATGCTTTGTTCCCTGGAACTACTACCATTGTTTATACTTTACCAACGGGTTGTACTGCAACAGCTACACTTACCGTTAATCCTGCACCTACGGCTATATCAGGTGTAGCTAATATTTGCCTTGGATCTTCTTCTACATTATCAAGTCTTACTCCAGGTGGTTCCTGGAGCACAAGTAATCCCGTAGTTGCCATAGTGGGCACTTCAACCGGTACTGTTACTGGTTTGTCGCTTGGTACTGCAAGAATTACTTATATCCTTGGCACAGGTTGCCGTACTACACTCACCGTCACAGTAAGCGGTGTTCCTGCAAATATTGTAGGTGTGCCTTCTGTTTGCGTAGGTGGTACTACCAACTTAACTAATCCTACCGCAGGTGGTACATGGAGCAGCTCTGATAATTCTATAGCTACAGTTGGTACTTCAGGTGTTGCCAATGGCATCATTGCTGGTGTAGTTACAATTAGTTATACACTTCCTTCAGGTTGTGCTAAAACAATATCATTAACAGTTAATCCTGTTCCTGCTCCAATTGCTGAAGTTGCAGCACTTTGTATTGCAAATAATATGACACTTACGAGTGCCACTCCGGGTGGTATTTGGTTGAGTAGTTCATCTACAATCGCTACAATTGGTGTTACATCCGGTCTGTTGACTGGTGTAAATGCCGGTACAAGCATCATAACCTATCAGCTGTCTACTGGTTGTCAGACATTTACCATTGCTACTGTCAATCCATTGCCAGCGCCTATTGTTGGATTAACCAATATCTGTGCTGGTACTGTTACTACTCTTACAAATGCCGTAACTGGTGGTATCTGGTCTAGCGACAACATTGCAATAGCTGCTATTGATCCTAGTACAGGTGTACTTACTGGTACCGGTTTGGGCATAGGTACTATCAGATACACGCTTACTGGCGATTGTCAAGCGTTAATTACTGTAACAGTTACTCCGGCTCCTCCTGCTATTGCTGGAGATCTTGACGTTTGCTCTGGTGAAACTTCACTACTTACCAACGACGTAGCCGGTGGTAGCTGGACAAGCAGCACTCCTGCTGTTGCAACTATCGATTTGGGTAGCGGCCTTGTTACTGCTCTTTCTGCAGGTAGCACTGAGGTTACTTATACATTGGGTGTTGGTTGCAGAGTTACTGCTTCGTTTGTGGTTAATCCTGCTCCATCTGCTATTACTGGACCTACAGAAGTTTGTATGGGCCGTTCGGTTGCTTTATACAATGCAGTTGCCGGCGGTACCTGGACAAGCTCTGATGTCTCTGTTGCCAGTGTAGATGGTGTTACAGGTATTGTAACTGGTATTGCCAATAACACTGTTACTATTACTTATCAGTTGCCAGGCGGTTGCGCTGCTACTTTTGATATGACCGTAAATGCTACTCCTCCTCCGATAGGTGGTGCTGATAGTGTTTGTTTAGGTCTTACAACATTGCTTACAAATGGTAGTCCTTTCTCAGGTATCTGGACTTCTACCGATCCATCAGTAGCACCTATCGACCTGTTTACAGGTGTTGTTACAGGTGTTGCAGTAGGTACTTCTACTATATCGTTTACAATATTGGGTACAGGTTGTTACAGAGAAACTATTGTAACTGTTAATCCTACGCCGGATGCTATAACCGGTGTTACAAACGTTTGTGTTGCGTCTTTCACTACACTGAGCACTACGTCTATTGGTGGTACATGGAGCAGCAGCGACATGAGTGTTGCAGTAGTTGGTTCCGGTACAGGTATTGTTACGGGTCTCAGTGCAGGTGGTACGATTATTACTTATACTATGCCTACAGGTTGTATAGCTACTACTCTGGTGGTTGTTAATCCTTTACCGGACAACATTGCAGGCACTACCGAAATTTGTGTAGGTTCTTCTACTATTTTGACTGATGCAACACCTTTCGGTACCTGGACAAGCAGCAATCCTGCTGTAGCTACTATCGGTGCTACTTCCGGTTCAGTAGCAGGTATTAGTCCTGGTCTCTCTATAATCAGTTACACATTACTAGCTACCGGTTGTTATGCTACACAGCAGATAACTGTTAATCCGGTGCCGCCGGTTATATCTGGAAACCCGAATGTTTGTATTGGTAGTACAACGTTCCTCACCAATCCTGCCTCAGGTGGTACCTGGAGCAGCAGTAATCCTGCAGTTGCAACTATCGACATGTTCGGCAATGTTGCCTCTGTGAGTACAGGTAATACCACTATTACTTACACGCTTACATCAGCGTGTTATACAACTTTGCTCATTACAGTAGAGCCTACGCTTAATGCAATAACTGGTCCTTCGAACGTTTGCGAAGGTTCTGATATTACACTTGCGAATGATTATGCCGGTGGTATCTGGTCTAGCAGCGACCTGGGACGAGCTACAGTTGATGCAGCTACAGGTGTAGTATCTGGTATTTCTGCAGGTACGGCTACCATACAGTACGAGACTCCGTTGGCAGGTTGTTCTATTACTAAAACAATCACAATTGATCCATTACCTTCTGCTATTACCGGTACAGCCAGTGCATGTGAGGGTGCAACATCTGCTCTTGCTAATCTTACTTCAGGTGGTACGTGGAGCAGCACAGATGCAGCAATTGCTACAATTAGTGCTTCTGGTGTTGTCACCGCAGTCTCTGCAAATACAGTAATAATCTCTTATACTATTGGTACGGGTTGTGCAGCTACAGTTGAGTTTACTGTTAATCCACTTCCTGACGCCGGTACTATTTCAGGTCCTGCTGAGATTTGTCTGAACGAAACAGCTACTTTGGCTAACACGGAGGCTGATGGTATCTGGAGCAGCAATAATCCTGATGTGTTTGTTGTAGATACTGTTGCCGGTATTATTCGCGGAGATAGTGTTGGTACTGCCGTTATTACTTACACACATACTAATGTGTGTGGTGTTGCTACTGCTACCTTCAATGTTCTTGTTAAGCCGTTGCCTGATGCAGGTATATTGTCTGGTGCTAGCGGTTTGTGTATCAACTACACTTCTACTATTTCTAGCTCGGTTTCTGGTGGTGTATGGTCAAGTAGCAATACAGCTGCAGCTACTGTCAATCCTGTAGGAGTTGTTACAGGTATAGCTGAGGGTACATCTACTATTAGCTATACACTCACTACCAGTTGTGGTACAGATGTGTCTACTATAGTTGTTACCGTTCACAGCCTGGCACCTAATACCAAAATCTCTGTACACCCTGACAGCGTATTGTGTGCAAACTCATTGTTCCAGAACTTCGGAGCTGAGAAAGCACCACCAGCAGGTTTCAACTACTTGTGGACTGCTACCAATGCTGAAGTTTTTGCAACTTCTACAGACAGGCAAAATGCTATAGTAAGCTTCCACACCGCAGGTATCGCAGTGGTAAAATTGATTACACAGATTACAAGCACAGGTTGTTTCGCTACCGATAGCTTCACTGTTCTGGTAAATGCGGATAGTGCGGCTATGCCTGAAGTGAAATACTTTGGCAATGAGTTGATTTGTGCAGACAATTCTGCTACTTCTTACCAGTGGGGTTATGACGACGCTAATACTTTCGATTCAACAATGATACCGGGCGCTATTATGCAGTCATTCTACCTGCCAGTTCCTGATTTCGGTGGCAAACGCTACTGGGTTATCGTGGAGCGTGGTGGTTGCTTCTCTAAAGTTTACTACAACAAGCCTACAGATATCACTCCTGCTATAACTGGTATGGTTGATGTTAGATTGTTCCCTAACCCTGCTGATTCAAGGTTGAACATGGAGGTTACAGGTCTTGGCATCAATGACGAAATCAGCATCCGACTGATAGATATGATGGGCAGAGAAATTGAAACTGCTCAGCTTGTAAATGGTAAGGGTAGCATCAACGTTGCTAACCTGTCATCAGGCATCTATTCTGTAATGTTTATCAGCAATGGTAACAAGGTTGCTTCAAAGACTTTTGTTAAGAACTAGTAAGCAACAATTATAAGTTTAGTATTTTTCACGCCGGGCTTCAGGTTTATTCCTGAAGCCCGGTTTGTTTATTGCACATGTTTATATGGTTGAGACCAATCTCACTAGCTAAAGTGAATCCCGGAGGGCTTGAATATGAATAGCAGCCGGTGAAATCGACGGAAAAGACGTAGAAAGCCTTACCCTCAAAGGGTTGAATAATGCCAATTGGACGTCAAAAAACGGCATGATTTATTGCATGGTCAAGCGCTCACGAGGGACCTCCCGCTCATTTGGAGAGGGTCGGGTGGGCAGACATGCGCTGTTTCTTAGTCGTTAATTACTGCTACCTTTCATTGGCTAGTTTCTTCAAAGAGAATACATGCAAGAACACTGCCAACGGCATCAGAAAGCCGGCAAGCAATGTGTAAGGAAAGGAGCCAAAGTCTGCTATATTTAGCTTTTCAGGATTAGAATATATACCGGGAAAATAGGCGTGGCTGATCATTATGAAGACTATGATTGCCAGTGTAGCCAACCCGGCGCCATTCCAGATTATCAATGCAATACGGGGCAGTACTCTACGGGTATTTCCCAGATATCCTACCGATATTGCGGTGATGCCTATCACTATTTCGTAGTTATACCCTTCATAGGTACCGGCCTTTGGCAGCACTCCATCTAGAAACAGCCCGTGGAGCATCAACTCTACCACCACTCTGAAACTCTGTGCATATACCATCCATGAGGCAGGTGTAGCGGCTATCAGGTCTTTAGTCTCCTGACTGCGAAAAAAGTATGTCATAAATGCAAATGCCGGCAGTATAAGCAGCAATGGAATCCGCGGCGGTAAACCTCCTACCGTAAAAACCCCTGCCAGCGAAAGAAGGCTAACATATACCAACCACAATGTAAGCATCAGTGCTACAGTAGTTTTGAATCGCTGCCTTTTTAGTTTGTTTGAGATAATGCGTGTGGCAACGGATGCTGCACCCAGATATACTAGGGCTGCCATAAATGCGGTAAGGAAGATAAATCCTGCTTTGATCATAGATTTAAGTTTTGGGCAAAATTACCCAGGGCCTGGTTGCCGGAATTATCCAAAATTGCTGTTTTGCTTACAGGTGATACCTGCTTACGGTATTGCATTGGCGCGATTTGATAGTTCTTCTGAAAAGCCTTTATAAAGGAATTAGGGTATTCATATCCCAGATCGGAGGCTATCTCAGAAATGCTGTTGTTAGAGTTTTTGAGTAGCTGCCGGGCTTTATTCATACGCACATCAGATAGATACTGGTACGGAGTAATACCCGTAAAGGATTTGAACACCCGAAGGAAGTGGAATTTAGACATACCAGTCTCCCGGCATATTTCATCGAGAGCCAGTGGCAGGTTGTAGTTGGAGCAGATATAGTCCTTTGCTACTGCCAGTCTCCGGTATATATCTGTCTGTACAGATGGTTTTGCGAATGGCAGCCTGCTGATTGACTTTTTGATGTCTTCATTTTGCCGTAGCAGATACGCCACCAGTTCCATGAGCACACTTTCAAAGGCATGATTACTATAGGTTTCAGAAGCAGTCAGGCGGGCAGTGAGTGCGTTTAGCGTTTCGTCTTTTGGGAATAGCTGGGTGAATAGATGTATGTTCAGTTCACGGTTCCTTTCAGGGTCATCAAGTAATAGCTCATGCGTGGTAGTAAGTGAATGGGCAACTCCATTAAAAAAGCTTTTATTGATATGGATGTTGCAAAGTTCTGTTTTTTGCATATTGTCTACGGTGAGCCCATATATATCGCCGGGTTGAGAGAACAGGAAGTTATCTGTCTCTATGCGGTAATGCTGTTTGTTTACAGTGCAGTAGCTATGCCCCTTATTATTGATAAACAATGAGTACGGGCTTTCCAGATTGAGCCGGGAAGCCTCCCTGCACTCAAAGTTCAACACAACATTACGCCATTCTCCCACACCCCTTGCTGCACTGTTTTTCAACTGCCGCACCATATTGATATCCGGAAATTCCCTGAGAAGCATATTGTAGATACGAAAATATATAATAATTATTGACTTACAATGATTGTGCTTTATTGTATTATGCCTTTATTTGGGGTGCCTCAGCGAACGTACATTACGAATGGAGGGTGATTTTCGTAGTTTGTTTTTGTCCTCTGCTATTTGCTGAGCAGCAAGGGTGTCCGTCACCCCATTTTCTTTTTTTATTTGGGTGCTTTTCCTGTTATGGTTTTCTGTTATATCATTTGCCGTATTGGTTTTCGCGGGATTATTGATTTGTTGCGGTGACCCTATTGTGACCCTATCAGAGAGGTGTGAACTTGCTGTGTCTTCGGGTATTGAAGTGATTTATGATGCAGAGGGCTCAGCAGCCCCTCGACAAGCTCTGGATGAAATTGCTGACCATGACAGCCCTTCGGCAAGCTCAGGGTGACAAGTGGGGGGCATTACTTACTCAGTTCAATAATATCTTTTCCTTCGATTACATTTTTGGGATAGCCGCGGCGCACTATATTTATCATAGCATGGCCCAGCTCTGTGAGTGTGCAGAAACCGGCGGGGTACAGAGCTCTGCCAATAGGGAAAAGCCAATTGACATACTTATAAAAACTGTGTGCACGGGAGAGACCTGGCGTAGGCTTTATGAACCCCGGACGAAAGGCGTATACCTTCTGAAATGGTAGCTTCATCAGGTCGTTTTCTGTTTTGCCTTTTACTCTTGCCCATGCACTGCTGCCCTGCTCTGTGCTATCGGTGCCTGCGCCCGAGATGTAGCAAAATGTCATGCCGGGGCATACGCGGCTGAGTGTAGTGCCTACATGCATGGTGAGTGTGTAGGTGGCTTTGTAGTAGTCGTCTTTATTCATACCTACAGAAGACACACCCAGGCAAAAGAAACACGCATTGTAGCCACTGAGCAGGTGCTCTATAGCAGCGAGGTCGAAAAAATCGGCATGAATTACTTCGGTTAGTTTTGCATGGGTGATGCCGATGGACTTGCGGTTGATAACCAATACCGCAGCTACTGCAGGGTTCTGCAGACATTCATGCAGCACCCCTTCGCCCACCATGCCTGTAGTGCCTGTAATGATAACCCTGATCGGTGTTTCCATAAGATGTCTGTTACTTAAAAATAGCTACATCCTTATATCCGAACATCAGCTTCAGAGAGTCTTTCACGTGTGTGGTATCCATGATGCGGCAGGAGATAGGGGTGATGACCAGGAAGCTGGTTGAATCGCGCTCTAACATTTCTACCTTGTTGCCGTTTAGCGCCAGGTTGCTCACTCTTTTCTCTGCTCTCTCGCGGGTGCGATAGAGCCCTATCACCATTCTGTAGTCGTTGATAAGCGTACTGTCTGTAAGAGCAGCACCAGCACTATCTACAGTATCTATCTGTGCGGCTATGGTGTCTGGTTCGGGCAATACCTCGTCTACCACCAGTGTATCTGTTACGGGTACTACTGCCGCTGCTTCACTGTTGTTTTGGGACAGGTAGCTGTATACGAAATAGCCACCGCCTCCCAATATAACTATGAGCACCACTACCAATATCACCATACTCCAGTTTACAGAGTCTGCTTTGGCTGGTGGCGGGTATGCGGGCTTGTGGGCCAGCTTGATATTTTGTTCGTCCAGTTGTTTGCTGTTTTTTATGGTAGGCAGGCTGGCCGGGGTATGCTTGAAGTTGTCGTCCGTAACGAAGCGTACCACGCCCTTAGTCTCTACAAACTTGCCTATGTTGGGTATCACTACTTCCTGACCCAGTGCCAGCTCCTTGCGCGATTGTATGCTGTATTCCCGCAGAGTATTGGCCGCTTTCGATATGCTTATCTGCTCATTGGTGGCTATGAAGTTGGCAAGGTTGTCGTCTATAGAGCCGCCGGGGGTAACTACTACCTCATAAGAGGGCGCCTGCAATGCACTGCCATCGTGTGTGGCGCGTACTTTCCTGAGCTCCATATTGCCCAATCCGTGCACGTAACAAAATTTGTTTTTGAGCAGGTACAACCCTATATACTTAGCTATGTCCATTGTGATAATTACCCTATGAAATTACTTCTTTTATTTAAAACTTCAACCTTAAACCACCATAAATATTGAAACCATATACCTGATACCCCTGCCAGCGCTGATATTTGCTGTTGAGCAGATTGCTGAGTTGCAGGAAGGCAGAAAGACGGGGAATAAAGCGATATTCTGCATTGACACCCAGGTCAACAACCGGGTCGAGGGTGACGGCAGATGAGGTGGCATCGAGCGCATGTATGCCGGTAAGCAGGTACATATTGGCCGATACATCCAGTTTTGGGATAGGGCTTACCATCACATCCCATTTGAAACGGGTGGCAGGCTCATGCCATACATGTTGGTCGGTGCTGCGGTAGAAGCTATAATACTCACCGCTGATACCTGTAGACCATTTGTTGGCTACGTGGTAGCGCAGAGATGCCTGAAAAGAAAGGGCATTTACATTCTGGTAGCGCAGATAAAACGCCTTTTGGTCGCCTGTATCATTGAGGAAGGTAGGCAGGTCCATGTAGTTCCACCAGCTTACCCTGGCCTGATAAGAATAGAACTTGCCGAGGCTGCCTTGTACATGGGCAAACACCTCATCCCTTTTTGTCTGAATAAC
>JAIOYR010000101.1 GCA_021740995.1 Taibaiella sp. | reverse complement strand
CCCGGCGCATATCATTCATCTGTCTAAAGATAAGAAACTAGTATCTGTATTGCACGCCACTACCCCTTACAAGCTGGAAAAGAGAAAAAATGTATGTCTGCGCCTGTGTGCATCTATCATGAGTCAGCAGCTTTCTACCAAGGTAGCAGCAGTGTTCTATAAGCGGTTTCTAGAGATCTATGAAGGCAAGGAACCTACACCAGGTCAAATTGCAGCTACACCATTTGAGACCTTGCGGGGTATAGGTCTTTCAAATGCCAAAGCAAATTACATAAACAATGTTGCCAATTACTTTATAGAGAACAAAATTACCGACAAGCAACTCTATAATATTAGTAATGAAGAAGTGATGGAATTGCTGCTGCCCATAAAGGGTGTGGGCAAGTGGACGGTGGAGATGTTACTTATGTTTACGCTAGGACACGAAGATGTATTTCCGCCAGACGACCTTGGTATTCAACAGGCCATGGCAAAGGTCTACAAACTCGACATGACCGACAAAAAAGTATGCAAGGATAAAATGCTGAAAATAGCTGCAAAATGGTCGCCATACCGCACATATGCCTGTTTATACCTGTGGCGATACAAAGACAGCAAATAAAGTGTCTCCAAATGCCATCTAATCTGCTACTTTTGCGATTGCTATTCCATTGCAGGGCAATCTGATGCAGCTAAAAGACTACTACAAAATACTGGGGGTAAAACCATTAGCAGTACTGCCTGAAATAAAGAAGGCATACCGTGCACTTGCAATAAAGTATCACCCTGACAAGAATCCGGATAATGCCCTGGGTGAGGCACAGTTCAAAGAAATAAATGAGGCCTACAGCGTACTATCCAACACCCGTAAAAGAGCTGCGTATGATGATGAACGGTGGCTGTCGGGCATGGGCAATAACACGAAGTATAACGAAGCAATAACACCTGCATGGCTGCTGAAAGTGTGTGTAGAACTAAACACCAGTCTGGCAAAAATGGATACCCACCGCATGAGCCAGGGCACACTTCAGACCTATCTGCTGATGATATTAGCCGACGCCCATCTGGAAGTGTTGCTGGAAGAAAACGACAAAAAGATAAATGAAGCAATAATCAACGAGCTGATAAGAGCCACTGAAAAACTGGAATTGCGATATCTGGATGAAGTGCTGAGTGGACTGAATACAATAGCGGGCAACGATACAGCAATCAGGCAAACCATAGACAGCTATGCTACCGAAAGGTATCTTCAGGATCGCAGAGACCGGTATTTCCCATACATTGTTATCGCAGTAACACTGGCATTGTGTGTATTTATGTACTTTTATGCCAGCGTAAATTAACTTTCCACCACAACATTAGCTACTCAATTCTACCAACTATGTTTTATTCATTCAAAGGCTTTATACCGGTTGTCCATCCGTCATCATTTGTGCACCCACAAGCGGCTGTTACCGGAAACGTCATTATAGGCAAAGACGTATACATAGGCCCGGGAGCTGCCATAAGAGGAGACTGGGGAGGGATAGTAATAGAAGACGGCTGTAATGTGCAGGAAAACTGTACCATACACATGTTCCCTGGTGTAACACTAACACTGAAACAAGGTGCTCACATAGGCCATGGCGCCATAGTACATGGCGCCAGTATAGGCAGGAATGTATTGGTAGGAATGAACGCGGTATTAATGGACGAAGCAGAGATAGGAGATGAGTGTATTATTGGTGCTATGACCTTTGTACCGGCAAAAACCATTATCCCTGCTCGATCGCTGGTAGTAGGCAATCCCGGAAAAATAGTGAAAGAAGTAAGCGATGACATGATAGCATGGAAAACAAAGGGAACAAGGCTATATCAGGCACTGCCTGCCGACTGCCATGAAAGTCTGATAGCATGCCAGCCGCTCCATGAAATACCCGAAAACAGACCAAGACAGGAATCACTCTATAATACGTGGGAAGCCATAAAAGCGGAAAAGAGCAAGTAACCTATGGGCATAAAAAAAGACGTACAATAGCACGTCTTGGAATGATATGTTTAGTGATGCTGTAGGTTAAATTACTTTAACGTTCACGGCATTTAAACCTTTCTTGCCATTCTGGACTTCGAAAGACACTCGGTCATTTTCGCGAATCTGGTCTTTCAGACCTGACACGTGTACAAAGATGTCCTGGCCGCCATTTGCGGGCGTAATGAAACCAAATCCTTTGGTCTCATTGAAAAATTTTACTGTACCTTCTTGCATTTTGAAAAGAATAAAAAATTAATAATAAGCAAATCTACATATTTTTTATAAAACAACAAGTAAATCGGCGATTTTCATAAATAAAAAATGTCATTATCTTTTTGTGTCTAAAAAGTGTCAAACCGGCGAGTGAAAACTGTTGCACTCACCGGCCTGGCAATTGAAAATTATTTTCCTATAACCACCCTGAATACTACACGCTCTGCACCTGCTGAAACACTAGCCAGATAAGTACCGGCGGGTGTACCTGCCGGCATTATTACCTGCTCATTCAAATTACCGTTTGTGACGGTAACAGTGCGGTTGTATACAGACTGACCAAGTACATTGGTCACAGAAATATTTACATCCTGCTGCTGTGTGGCACCTATCCTGCCCATGACAACGAATGAGCCATTATTGGGGTTAGGGTTAAGCGTAAACGCAGCACCACCGCCGGATATTTCCCAAACGCCAGTGGTTACTGTCATTTTGAAACCTCCGCTCAAAGCAATATTAGGCAGTACGCATGGCAGGCTGCTGCCTACCTTGCAGTATACTGTTTGTCCGTTGGTGAGGGTATTGGTAGTATAGGTAGGCAGAGTAGCTCCTGTAACCTCTACCCCATCTATAAACCACTGATAAGTAGCCATAGAACCCGCATTGGGTGCAATAGCCACAAAAGTAACACTCTCACCCGCAGCAATGCTGGCAGAGCTGGCACTGATAGTAACAGTATTGGCTAGTGGTATCTGTACGGTCATAGCCAATGGTCCACTATTGGCAACAGTTGCAGTACGACACAGAGCATTGCTGGTCAACTGACAGGCTACTATATCACCATTGGCAGGGATAGTAGTATAGGATGGACCTGTAGCCACAATAACACCGTTTACTGTCCACTGATAAACAGGCGATGTACCACCACCAATTGCAACTGCATTGTAAGTAACACTCTGACCTGTGCAAACAGTATCGTTTGGTGTAGGATTGATACTTACGTCAGGTGTCACTGTAGGATTCACCGTCATAGTCACTGAAGATGTAACTGTAGAAGGCACTGCACAAGGCAAACTGCTGGTAAGCTCACATCTTACTACATCACCGTTAGCAGGTGTATAGAAAAAGGTAGCACCCGGCCCGCCGGTGAGTACACCATTCACAAACCACTCGTATGCCGGAGCTCCGCCACCGTTTATCGGAATAGCAGTGAAGTTGACCGCACCTGCTGATGAACAAACGTTGGTGCCCGGACTGGCTGTAAAACTAACAGAAGGAACTACTACAGATGCTCCGCTGACTGTAACATTCACTACAGCCGATGTACCTGTACAACCCGATGTGTTTGTAATTAACACCCTGAAATTTCCGGCGGCTGATACAGTAAATGAATTGGTGGTAGCACCGGCTATATTCACGCCCCCATCCTGCCACTGATATGATAGACCGGCTGTTGTAGGTGCGGCATTGATAAGAATACTACCGCCTGTACATATAACAACAGCACCTGTAGGTGTGGTTGTAGCAACAGGAAGGGCATTAACGGTAACTATTGCACTAGATGCCGATATACAACCAAATGCATTGGTAACACCATAGCTGATAGTAGCAGTACCACCTGCAATTCCCGATACCACACCACCTGCAGTAATGGTAGCTACCGAAGTATTGGTGCTACTCCAACTACCTGACGGAGTAGTATTGGCAAGAGTGGTGGTAGCAGCCTGACACAGACTAAAAGTACCGGTAATAGCGGCAACTGCTGTTGGTGCACTCACGGTCATAGTAAGTGTAGCATTGCCACTACCGCATGTGTTGCTGACTATGTAGGAAATAATTGTGGTGCCTGCGGCTATACCTGTTACAACACCCGAAGTGTTGACCGTAGCCCGCGACACATCGCTGCTGCTCCACACGCCACCCGGAGTAGCATTACTGAGCGCTGTTGTAAGACCAATACACACACCTGTACCACCGGTAATAGCGCCTGGCGAAGGCACCGCAGATACTGTAACTACAGCAGTAACAGCACCCGATACAGCAGTATAGGTAATAGTAGCAGTACCGGCGGCTACCCCTGTAACACCCCCTGTGAGTAACCCAACCGTAGCAACTGCAGGAGTGCTGCTGCTCCATGTGCCGGTAGGCGTGGCATTGCTAAGCGTGGTAGTAGCACCTGCACACACTGTAAAGGTACCGGCGATAGGTGCGGTAACAGCACCGGGATTCACAGTGAAATTATTTGAGTTAACATTGAAGAATATATTCCCACTCCCCTTTACCTTGAACCTGCAGGTAGTTGACGCAACCGACGGGTTGGGTACTACTATGCTGGCAGTACCTGTATTAGTAAACGTACCAACTGTAAATGGCCAGGTAAACCCACCATCAGTAGACATAAAAATATCCACAAAATTTGCGCTTATAGGAGGGTTTTGTGTGCCTACCCTATTCCATGTAATTGTTTGGGTGCTGCCACCGGAGTATATTATACCACCTGTGTTTTGGCTAGTAACTCTGAAGCCTGCATAGCCATTACCTGCACCTGTGGCACTCACATTGATGTGTATAGAGTCATCAGGTATTCTGAAACAACCATACCCACCCAATATACCACGAACAACCGTCTTGAAAGTAAGGTAGCGTGCAGTATCAGGTGCTTTCTCTCCAGAGTTGGAAAGCACTCCTGCCAGTACATTATTTATTCTTGGGAATACACGTGTTTGACTATAAACAGGTTGATAACTTCTGAAGATGGGACCATTGAAAAAAGTTTGGTTCAATCTGGCACCAAAATCACCCAGATTCCACTGATACCAACTATAGGTAACAGCGGTATCACCACCGCTAACGGCGGCAACAGGGCTGGTAAGCTCAAAAGGTGTTTTGTAAGGTATATTGTATGTAGCTATGAAACCTGCTATAGTAGGCAGTGCGTGACCGGCAGAGGTAGCAGCGCAGGCTCCACCTGATCCAGCAATGTGTGGTTGAATCTGCTCCAGACTGTTTGCACTGAAGTAGGGAGAGCTATTTGCCTGTACGTTGTCGGGCGAGCAAATACCCGCATAATCCATAATGGTAACACCGCTTCCAGGCTCGTATGCATTAGCTGCAGATGCATTTCCGCTACATGCGCCGTCACCATCGTTATTGAATGTATGACTGGAGCCAAACTGATGTCCCAGCTCATGACATACATAGTCTATATCGAATGCATCGCCCACTGGGGTAGAAGATCCGGTAACACCCTTTGCTTTAAAAGAGTTGTTGCAAATTACAGCAACAGCTGCGAGGCCGCCAGCACCAGTTGTAAAAACATGACCTACATCATAATTAGATGAGCCAATTCGTGCATCACAGGTAATTTGATTTTGATCTATACAACCGGCCGGATTTGTATTCAATGCTGCAAAAGGATCTGCACCATTAGTGCTGCCGGTAGCAGTAGGCCAAATAATCAGGTTTTCATTCACACAGAAATTCAACTGCACAGAGAGTTCACGATTGTAAACACCATTTACACGATTCATAGTAGTAGTGATAGCACTAAAGCACTGGCCTATGGTGGGCGACCCAATACCGGTTGCTGCCTGACAATAAAAGTGATTGGCAGAAACTGCGATGTCGTAAGTGCGAATGGTTGTACCGTTAGTGGTCAGTGCTGCTGCCTCATGCCCCCCGATAAGTGCCTTACCTGCAGGACCTTCTGTAGTTTTAACAGGACTATTCGGCATTATTCTACGCAAGTCAGTAGGTGGCAAGATTGAATGAAACATACCCATGGGCTCACCTGCCGGAGCCGTTTCATTATTAGCCTTTACATCACACTGCATGCGCTGCGAGAAAGGACGATTTTCGTCCTTCTTGTAATGAACTACATAATAGCCGTCATTAAGATTGTCATAAGGGTCAATCATTGCTGTTTTTTCGCCATCGAAAACTACAGCATGAAAACCGAAAAGAGTAAAGTCAATTTTTGCAGTCACCTGTTTATCATTTGTTGCCTCCGCTGTAAACGTCTTAATGTCGGGAAACTCTGCTGCCAGCGAACCCGGCATCATTGATGTTTCCCATACCCTGAAAGCACGAAAAGTACCATCGGGCATAGGCAGTTGCATCGCCGTTCCATTCTCAGGTGTGGCGGACAATGCCCACAATTGTGTTTTCATCGCAGCTACATCCAGCCTGTAAACAAGATAGCTGGCAGGAGGTATCCGCAGCAATGTCCTGGAAGGAGCCTGATCTAATGCAACAGCCGTCCAAATCTCACTAATGCGGGCTGCAGTAGCCTGTTGCTGGTTTGATGTACCCCGGCTTATTATTCTTTGGGCAAACACAACACTACTAGAGGAAACCAACAATAGCAGGGCGACAAACGTAAATAATCTCTTCATGTTTATGTGTTCTTTAAGTAAAAGTTGAAATTATATAAATAAGGTGAGATTAAGAAAAATTGGTGTGAATAACGCAAAATTGCTAAATAATAAAATCCAACATATTGCACAGTACAAAAAGAAAAAATCGATGTCTGAATAAGCAGCAAGCAGAAATTCTTAACTAAACATTTATCGATAATAGTGCCTATTTTTACTAAACAAAGTACAGGGTATAATCATACAAAGCAGCTACACACTTAACTTTTGCTTTCTATCTTTGACCTACTACCAACAAACAAATGCAGTTCAAAATAAGCAGTCCATATCAGCCGGCAGGCGACCAGCCCGAAGCCATAAAACAACTGGCACAGGGAATACGTGATGGGGAACCTTTCCAGACGCTGCTGGGTGTAACTGGCTCGGGTAAGACGTTCACAATGGCCAATGTGGTGCAAGAGGTGCAGAAAGCCACACTGGTGCTTACACATAATAAAACACTGGTGGCACAGCTCTATGGAGAGTTGCGCAACTTCTTCCCGGACAATGCCGTGGAGTATTTTGTATCTTACTACGACTACTATCAGCCAGAGGCCTACCTGCCTACGTCAAACACGTACATAGAGAAAGACCTGGCTATAAATGAAGAACTGGAAAAACTGCGGTTGCGGGCTACTACCAGTCTGCTCAGCGGGCGCAGCGACATAATAGTAGTAGCCTCAGTATCTTGTATCTATGGTATTGGAAATCCTACCGATTATGCTGCGGGTATCATACGCTTTAAAAAAGGGGATAATCTGGGCAGAAACCACTTCCTGCACAGGCTGGTCACAGCACTCTATAACCGCAGTCAGGGCGAATTTGCCCGGGGTACATTCCGGGTCAATGGAGATACGGTAGATATCAATCTACCCTACGTAGATTATGGTTACCGCATTACTTTCTTTGGCGATGAGGTAGAAGAGATTGAGAGCTTTGAATTAGAATCTGGAAAGCGGATAGGTGTAATGGAAAGTGCGGCTGTGTTTCCTGCCAACTTGTACATTGCCCCCAGCGGACAAATGGGTCAGATAATACGCGAGATACAGGATGAAATGACTGCGCAGGAAAACTACTTCAAGAGTCAGGGCAAGTTTATGGAAGCACAACGCATAAAGGAGCGGGTGAGCTATGACCTGGAAATGATACAGGAACTGGGCTACTGCAGTGGTATAGAAAACTATTCCCGCTTTCTCGACAGGCGCAAACCAGGCACACGCCCATTCTGCCTGATAGACTATTTTCCCGATGATTTTCTGTTGATTATAGATGAAAGCCATGTGACCATACCACAGATAAGCGGCATGTACGGCGGCGACCGCTCCCGCAAGATGAACCTGGTGGATTATGGCTTCCGGCTACCCTCTGCGCTCGATAACAGACCACTGAACTTTTATGAGTTTCAGGGGCTCATATCGCAGGTGGTATTTGTGAGTGCCACACCCGGCAAGTATGAGCTGGAGAAATGTGGCGGTGTGGTGGTAGAGCAAATAGTACGTCCCACCGGGCTTATAGAGCCCCCAATAGAAGTGCGCCCTAGCATCAATCAGGTAGATGACCTGCTGGATGAGATAGACAAACGGGTGAAACTGGGAGGACGTGTACTGGTGACTACACTTACCAAACGTATGGCAGAAGAGATGGACAAATACCTCAAACGCATCAACATTAAGTCCAAGTACATTCACTCGGAAGTAGATACGCTGGAGCGGGTAGAAATATTGCGCGACCTGCGCCTGGGTGTGATAGATGTACTGGTGGGTGTGAACCTGCTGAGGGAAGGACTGGACCTGCCGGAGGTTTCGCTGATGGCTATACTGGATGCGGATAAAGAAGGTTTTTTGCGCGATGAGCGGTCACTCACACAGATGGCAGGTAGAGCTGCACGAAATGTAGATGGACTGGTAATATTCTATGCCGACAAGATAACAGACAGCATGCGCCGCACCATGGACGAAACCGACCGCCGCAGGGAAAAACAGGTGAAATACAATGTGGAACATGGCATAATACCCCGCACTATTACCAAATCTATACAGGAGATAATGTTACAAGGCTCTGTGCTGGACATAAAAAACTACAACGAAAGCAGCCCTTATGCGGTGGTAGATACTCCGCTGCCACTGGCTGCAGAACCCGACAATTCTTACCGCACGGTAGCCCAACTGGACAAACTAATAGCCAAAACCAAAAAAAGCATGGATAAGGCTGCAAAAGACCTTGACTTTATGGATGCAGCACGACTAAGGGATGAGCTGTTTAAGTTGCAAAAGGAGCGGGAGGATATGAAGTGAGTTAGCGGCACCATAATTTTTACATTTTTGTGTTATATACTTATCTTCACATAAAATATACTTATATGCCCACCTCTATCAGAAACTACATTACTGTCGCAATCTTTTTTATTGCCTGCCACAATAGTTCATCGCTTTTTGCCTCACATATAGCAGGCGGCGGCTTCACCTACCGTTATCTTGGTGACACCGTAGTAAGTGGACAAACCCTGCAAAAATACCGGGTATCGCTGGAGTTGTATCAGGACTGTGTAACAGGTGTCCCGGAAGCTATAGCTCAGGACAATCCTGCTTTTTTCACACTTTATGAAGTAGGAGGAAGCACGCCAAAACAAGTAGACACCAATATCTACTACAGCCCGACTAGCGGCTCTGCAACAGTGACGCAAGGCAGCGTCAGCAGCCCATGTGGAATTGTGCCAACTGAGGCATTACCAGCGCTATGCCTTTTGAAAAAAACGTTTTCAAAAATCTACTATTTAGCCGAACATGCAAATGGCTATGTTGTAGTATCTCAACGGTGCTGTCGCAATGCAGGCATTGAAAACATAATGAACCCTGGTGACAATGGCAGTACCTACTACTGTACTATTCCACCCAAAAGTACTGCCCCCAATAACAACAGTGCGCAGTTCAATCTTTACCCACCACAGTTGATTTGCAAAAACATAAGTATGGTATTTGACCACTCCGCTACTGATACAGACGGCGACTCGCTTACCTACGAACTTTGCGCACCATTGAGCGGCGCCGATGGTGCAGATATAAAACCAAAAGTAGCCACCCCACCTCCTTATAACCATTTGACTTACAGTTCTCCTTACACCTATGCAAATCCGATGAATGGGGACGAACAATTGAAAATCGATGCCAGAACCGGCAAAATGACTGTTACGCCCAACCAAATAGGTTTATATCTGATAGGTGTGCAGTGCAATGAATGGCGTGGGGGTGTAATAATAAACACCACCCGGAGAGAATATCAATGGATGGTTGTTGACTGTCACTCTTTTCAAAATAATTATAAGCCTGATGCCGGTGTCAACAGAACCGTACTTGTGGGTGACACCATCTCATTTAATGCTACAGGCAGTTCGCGGTATTACTGGGTTCCCGGCGACTTTCTCAGCAATGCGCATATAGGAAATCCAATAGGTACGTTTACCAACGCAGGTGAGTATACCTACACACTTTTTGGAGTCAGCGATCCGGGATGCAATGGCAAGGACACAATAAAAATCACAGTACTTGATCATTCAGACTTTGCAGTTCCAAACGCATTTACTCCCAACAATGACGGCCGAAACGACCTGCTGATACCCATGCCAATAGACAATAGTCTTTTGAAGAGCTTCAGGGTGTTTAATCGCTGGGGCAATCTTATATACCAAACTAATACTCCCGGTGCCGGATGGGATGGCACCTACAAGGGCGCCACTCAAGACATGGGGGTGTACTCATGG
>JAIOYR010000100.1 GCA_021740995.1 Taibaiella sp. | reverse complement strand
ACCTGAACGAGCCTGTGAAGCTGAACAATACACTGGCAAATGGTATGTATATACTGAGTGTACATTCAGGTACAGAAAGCAAAGTATTCCACTTTGTACTGAGAAAATAAGCTAAGATGAGTATCAGTTTATCTACGAAACAGCCCCGCATATTGCGGGGCTGTTTTGTTATGTAGTTTCGGATTAACCATACGGGAATATCCGGGAACATTGGTTATACCAGTTATACATCAAAAAAACGGCACGCAAAATAGTCACGCAAACCTGCCTGCGGTAGGCAGGGCCGCAGAGTATCAGAACCTGTGAA
This sequence comes from Taibaiella sp., assembly GCA_021740995.1. Classification (GTDB taxonomy): domain Bacteria; phylum Bacteroidota; class Bacteroidia; order Chitinophagales; family Chitinophagaceae; genus Nemorincola. Next base: position 10,203 of record JAIOYR010000100.1, on the reverse strand, counting down.
GTGACGCAAAGGTCGCAAAGCAGAGGAAATCAATAACGAATTCTGATGTTGAAATGGTATTATTTAACCTTGTGTCACCTCGTTAATCACTCTTATTGCTGTTTCCAGTGCACCATGCGCGGTGGCACTATGGCCTGCTGTGTTGGTAGCCTCGCCGGCAAAAAATAGTTTTTTGTCGATGTTGGTTGCAAGAGCTGACCGTTGTGCTATGCCACCGCCTACTATGGGGTATGAGTAGGCGCCCAGAATATAGGGTTGCTTGCCCCAGTCCATAATATACGCAGCCTCGAACGCTGCTGTGGCTGTGTTGCCGCCATACATTTGGTTGAGCTCGGCCAAAAGCACATTTGTGGCGTCGTTGCCGAGGCTGCTCAGGTATTCTGCTTTTTCGCCCATTACAAAGGTGGTAAGTATAGGGGCGTTACTCTTGCCCAGTCCCGGTGTCCACATCTCTGCCGATTTGGGGCCGCCAATAAGTGTTCCCAAAGCGCTGTCCCAAAAGCGGGTTTTGAACTTCAGTATCACCTTCATTCCGGCACCCATGCCTATATTGCTAATAGCGGTGGTCTTTGCCGCAGGCAGTGCCGGCGAAAAAGTTATTTTTCCGCTTTTCAGCACGGCAAGTGGCACCGTTATCACAACCCTGTCGGCATTGTATACTTTGCCGGCGGCGGTGGTTATGGCCAGCTTACTTTCGTTGTAGTCTATTTTTGTCACGGGACTATTGAGTACAACCTTGTCTATTGCAGCAGCGTGGTGGTGGCGCAATACATCGTCGTAGGAGCCGGTTTTCAGGTTGTAGTTTTTATCGCCGCTGCTCCACAACTGGTCTTCTTCGGTGATGCCCTTTATGCTGAGGCGGGTGTTGCTGGTGCCGTATTCGTTGCCTATCAGCGCATTGCTGATTTCGTAGTTGGCAGGGTTATTTCCCTGTGCTACTTCAGCTTCGTGTACGGTTTTGTCTGCTCCGCTATAGTTGCGTGCTGTAGACTCAAATGTTTGCGCTTGCACCAGTACTGCGTCACCTGCCCATGCGGTCTCGCTCTTCAGCGTATTGTTCATAAAAAAGTAGTCTTCGCCATCGGGGGTATGCAAGGATACGCCGGGTGTTCCTTTAACCAGATTGTACCACTCTGATTTGTCGCCATGCACCTCTTCGGCACCCAACTCAATGTCGAAGTCAGCGAAGCCGCTGAGCGCCTGTATGCGCCCGCCTGTTTTGCCTGACGCCTCCAGTATGGTAACATTAATACCCAGATCGAGGAGTAGCTTGGCGGTGTGCAGTCCGGCTATGCCGGCACCTATCACTATCACGTCGCCCTTCCAGTCGCCTGGCTTTATATCGTCCTTTTTTTTGCAGGATGTGAATAGCCAGTTGCTGCCCAGATACAATGCCGGCACTGCCAGGAGCGATTGTTTGAGGAATTTTTTGCGTTCCATTGTTTGGTGTTTGCAGCTAATATACGGAATAATTGAGCTAGCATAGAAGGCAAAATAACAAATAGTGGTTAATATTATGTGTTGCAACAAATAATTGTAGCATCGCAATTCGAAAAGACTTACTGTGCCAGTGGGGGTTCTGTAAATATCCACCAGCTACTTAGCCCTGATATACGCCGGGTCCCTGAAAAAGGAGACCCGGCTAGGACGGAGGGAGACGGATAAAGTATGAATTATTTTACAATTCCAAAATGAGCATATCTACTTCCGTGATTAATGAAAACCCTTTGTCTGCGGTTAGTATTGGGATATCAAGAGATTTTGCTGTTGCGGCAATTATTGCATCCGGAAGCTTTAAGGAATATTTTCTTCTAAGCTTTATTGTTAGTTCTGTAATTTCCTGTGTGTGCACTGCCCGACTGCAGGTAGCCAGCATTTGCCTTATGATAGAATCCTGTTCTTTGGTTATACCCTTTTTACTTAGTAGCTCCATTTCTGTAATGTAGGAGAATGTCCATTTGCTAGCTGCAAATTGTTCAAGCATTGGATGTTCATCTAACATGTAAATGAAGCAGTTAGTATCGGCAAGGTAGTTAACTCCATTCATCCCGAACAGCTTTTTGGTAACTGAGGCCATCACCGAATTTACCTTTCAATTTTCCGAAAAAATCAATAAGCGTAGGCCTATTGGTGTTCTTTTCAAGGCGTTTAATGGCTGCGGCGATTTCTTTCTTACCCTCACCTTTTTTGATTGTTATAATCATACTCTTTATTTGATTTAGCAAAGTTACATAATATGCCAGAAGAACAGTGCCTTTCGGAACATCCGCCATAACAGGTTTCTGGCTGGGCAAGAGGAAGTGAGCAATTTTTTGCACACTAATTTTTTTGCTCAGGTTGTTGTTGATAATCAATGAGTTGATAGTATATTCTTGCGCAAAAGTTGCACACTTTTGCTCGCGTGTTTTTTGTTATATTTAATTTTTATTATTTTTCTTGTGACCTCAAGGATTGCAAGCATAATAATGCCACAAAATTCATGCCAAATAGAGATTAGCAAGTTGAAAAAACTTGTGCTAGTTTGGAATTCATAAATCTTGATAGCGATACATTTTGATAGTGGGAAATCACTTTAATTTGTAAACAAATTTTCCGCAATGACAATTGATGAAGCATTAGCCCTTCAGGATACAACCAGCATAATAATAGCAGTAGGTAGTATAGTTGCATTAAAACAAAACATAAGCGAGGCTGAGCAGACTTTTCAGTATGTAGACGAGCTGGAATCACAGGTAAATAACGGTGGTTTTCAGCTGTTTTTCTATAACTATTCAGGAGATTTTTCTTTAGAGACATTGGTTGCGCTTGAAACTATTGGAGCCACAAAAACAACTGAAATGTTGCGAAAGGCGATACAACTATTTCCTGCTCCCGGAGTGGCTATGGATACACAAATGCGCCGGGGTATTTTAGACAAAATCGACAAATCAATACTGGAACAATGGTATCATCTGGATGATGAATATTTTCAGTACGAAGATAATATCGAAGAATTATTACTCAAGTTTGTAAGAGAGCATAAAGAGGCGTTTGTGTGATATGTCTTTTTATGGGAGAGCCTACCACATCAGCTGCATAGCCATAATATACGCCGGGTCCCTGAAAAAGGAGACCCGGCTACGACGGAAATGTGTTGTGTCTTTACCACCCCAGCGGTTAAAAATGGCTTCGCCTTTTTAACCGCATCCCCTCCTTAAAAAAAGGAGGGGAGTTCACACGATCTCTATTAAATGTTCTCCTACGTCTTCTCTATCGAATAACTTATATCCTCATTGTGCGCAGCCAGGAAGGAGATAAGCTCATCACTTACTACTATCTTTTTGCCGCCGGTTTTCATGCGCACTGCCATTTCGGTTTCGGGGTCTTTTACAGAGATGATGAGCTCTGTGCTGCCGGGATTCTTTTTGGTGTTTTCTTCCATAAAGGTGGCAAACTCTGCCGTTACCTTGTCGAGGGTGAGGGCAAGATGTATGCGTTTGGTCATGGTTTTACGCACCTCGTCGAGCAGCATCATACCCTGTATCTGAAACTCCATGGTACCGGGGCGGTACTTGTGTTCATCGTACACACCGGTTATCATCAGCTTCTGACCATTGAGCAGAAAGTTGCCGTAGGCTACATAGTTCTTCTCCCATAGCACTATCTCCATATTGCCAGAGTAGTCGTTGATAACCATCTTGCCAAACTTGCTGCCCTTCTTGGTGGTAGCATGTACCACATCGGTCACAAACCCTGCTATGCGCACATTGCGGCCACGCAGCTTCTCGAGGTCGGTAACGGGGGTCATGCCGTAGTTGTCCATCTCAAACTTGTACCCATCGAGCGGATGTGCACTCAGGTAGATGCCTACTACTTCTTTCTCCCTGTCGAGCAGTTCGGGCAGTCCCCACTTGTCGCAGTCGGGCATGTTGGGAGGTTTTATCTCGGGCATAGTAGATGCACCAAAGAGGCTGTTGGTAGCCATAGACACACTTGCCTGCACCTGATTGCCAAAGCGCATGAGCCGCTCCAGACCTGAGATAGGGTCGGACGGTGGCGCATAAAAATACTGCGCCCTGTGCATCTGCGGAAAGCAGTCGAGCGCACCAGCCAGTGCCAGGCTTTCCATAGATTTTTTGTTGACGGTGCGCTGGTTTACCCGCTTCATAAAGTCGTAGATAGACACATAGGGCCCGCTTGCTTCGCGCTCCTGTATAATGTCCTCACATGCTGCCTCGCCCACGCCCTTTATAGCATTGAGTCCGAAGCGTACCACGTTTTCCTTGGCCACGGCAAACCCTTTCAGGCTCTCATTCACATCGGGCCCCAGCACCTGCAGTCCCATGCGCTGGCACTCCTCCATGTAGAATTTTATCTTGTCTATATTGCCCTGGTTATTGAGCACGGCAGCCATATACTCTGCCGGGTAGTGCGCCTTTAGGTAGGCGGTCTGGTAGGCCACAAGCGCATAGCACGTAGAGTGCGACTTATTGAACGCATATTGTGCAAATGCCTCCCAGTCGGTCCATATCTTCTGCAGCTTGTCTTCGGGGTGGCCCTTGGCTTTTGCCCCTTCTACAAACTGGCCCTTCATTTTGTCGAGCACTGCCTTTTGCTTCTTGCCCATGGCCTTGCGCAGCACATCGGCATCGCCCTTGGTAAAACCGGCAAGGCTCTGCGATAGCAGCATCACCTGCTCCTGATACACGGTGATACCGTAGGTGTCGCCCAGGTACTCTTCCATATCAGGCACGTCGTAGGAGATAGGCTCCTGGCCATGCTTTCGCCTGATGTAGCTAGGTATGTACTCTATAGGCCCCGGACGGTACAGGGCGTTCATGGCTATAAGGTCGTCAAATTTATCGGGCTTCAGATTGATAAGGTGCTTCTGCATCCCCGCACTTTCAAACTGGAAAGTACCATTGGTATCGCCACGCTGGTAGAGCTCATAAGTCTCTTCATCATCGAGCGGAATGGTGTCTATGTCTATGGTTTCGTTATAGTTTCGCTTGATGAGTGCCAGCGCATCCTTGATGATGGTAAGGGTTTTAAGCCCCAGAAAGTCCATCTTGATAACACCCGCATTCTCTATCACATTGCCCTCGTACTGGGTAATGAGGGAGTCTACATCCTTTGCCATAAATACCGGCAGGAGGTCGGTCAGGTCGCTGGGGGCTATGATGATGCCGGCGGCATGTATGCCGGTGTTGCGCACAGAGCCTTCCAGTTTTTCGGCCGCGTGCAGTACTTCTCCCTGCAGGCTTTCCTGAGCATATATCTCCCTGAGTTTGTTTACACTCTCGATTTCGTCGGCACCCAGCCCTTCTTTGCTGTCCAGGCTGCCTTCACCCTTAAGCGGTGCGTGTAGCAGCCGCTTCAGCACTATGCCGGGTTTCTCAGGCACCAGCTTTGCCAGTGCGTTGGCATCAGATAGTGGCAGATCCAGCGTGCGGGCTACATCCTTTATACTGCTTTTGGCAGCCATGGTACCGTAGGTAACGATTTGTGCTACCTGGTTCTTGCCATATTTTTGTACTACATAGTCTATTACCTTTTGCCTGCCCACATCGTCAAAGTCGGTATCTATATCGGGCATGCTCTTACGGTCGGGGTTCAGAAACCTCTCGAACAGGAGCTTGTACTTGATGGGGTCGATATTTGTGATGCCGATGCAGTATGCTACCGCCGAGCCCGCCGCCGACCCACGACCCGGACCTATGAACACACCCATGTCCCGCCCTGCCTTGATGAAGTCGCTCACAATAAGGAAGTAACCGGCAAACCCCATGGTGCGGATGGTAAACAGCTCGAAGTTGAGGCGCTCCTCTACCTCGGCAGTTATCTCTACATATCGCTCCTTGGCACCCATCCATGTGAGGTGCTGCAGGAAGGCATCCTGATCATCATTGAACTCCGGTGGCACCTTGAAGTGGGGCAGCAGTATATCGCGCTCCAGCTTCAGTGGTTTTATCTTATCCAGTATCAGGTTGGTATTGTCTATAGCCTGGGGCAGGTCGCTGAACAGCGTGGTCATCTGCTCCGTAGTCTTGAAGAAGAATTTGTCGCTGGGGAATCCGAAGCGTCCTCCTTTTGCCTGTTCTTCATCTTCGCCCAGGTCGCTGTATTTCCGCTCGCTTTGCTTGGCACCGGTATTGATGCACAGCAATATGTCGTGAGCGTTGGCATCGGCCTGGTCTACATAATGGCTGTCGTTGCTGGCTATGATAGGTACGTTGTACTTAGTGGCAAAGCGCAGCAGCACTTCATTTACCTTTATCTGGTCGGCTATGTCGTGGCGTTGTAGCTCCACATAGTAGTCATCGCCAAAGAGGTCGAGCCACCATTTGAACACCTTTTCACCTTCCTCCTCGCCCCTGCGCAGTATGGTGCGCGGCACCTCGGCAGCCAGGCAGCAGGTGGTGGCTATAAGCCCTTCGTGATACTTTAGCACCAGTTCCTTGTCTATACGCGGATACTTGCTGTACAGCCCCTCCATGTAGCCCAGTGAGCAGAGCTTCACCAGATTTTTATAGCCTATTTCATCCTTTGCCAGCAGCAACTGATGGCAGCGCTGGTCTTTATCTTCCTTAGAGAATTGCCGCTTGTGGCGGTCTGCAACCAGGTAAAACTCGCAACCCACTACAGGCTTTACAATGGGTTCTTCAATGTCCTTGCCCTCCGGTGTTTTGCCTACTACTTTTTTCTTTTTCCAGGCCTCTGCGACAAAGTCGAATACGCCAAACATATTGCCGTGATCGGTAATGGCCATAGCCGGCATATTGTCCATGCGTGCCTTGTCGTACAGCTTGGAGATATTGGAAGCCCCGTCGAGCAGGGAGTATTGTGTATGATTATGTAAGTGGGAGAATTTCATTTTGTCTGCACATTTGCCTGCATCAGACAGGCACTATCAGTGTCATACAAAGTAATGAAATTTGCGGGTTTGAGTGGGGTGGAAGTTTTCCACATTTTTCAGATGTGGGGCAATGAAGCAAGAAAGATAAATAGATAATTTATATATCGGCTTAGTATGCAATATGCACGCAAAAAAATTTTCACGCAAAGCCGCAAAGAATCATAGCCTGTGAAGTCTACGCAAAGGGCGCAAAGTACGTGAACTCTATGATGATATTTGATGTTGAAATGGTATAGGTTGCAATTGACTAGAGCGGGTAACCAACAAAATCCTGTCAGCTTTTTCTGTTTGGGTACCATTCGTAGTAGACAATATCTCCTACGCTGTCTATGGGTTGCAGATTGTTTCGGGTGGCAAACTGGCATGCTTTCCTGTACAAGGCTGCTGCGTTAGCATTGGCAGGGATAGAAGCTGCAGTGCTGTCTGTTATCATTTTTTTATTTACCGATACCAGCACCGGCTTGCTGTTAAACAGCTTCATGAAACCCTCGTCCATCGCATCATTTGCCACACAGTTTAGCAATGCTATGTTGTGTGCGGGTGGTACACGGCTGAGTACGAACGACATGAGTGGCAGGCCGGTCTTGAGACACAACTGCTGCGTGAATAGAAACCAATGGTCCGGCACATCTATGGTATAATCGTAATCTTCTGAGCCGGCGCAGTAGTAGGGTATGGGCAGTATAGCCTGATAGCGTTTAGGGTCTATGGCTGGCAACTTCATTTTTTTGAGGTTGGTGGCGTTGAGCGGGTTTTCTACATCGGTGGCAGCCTGCATTCTGTCTACATTGTCTTTTATCTCTGCACCGCCTAGAAAGATAACAATGCCAAACAGCAGCACCCTGATACGGGTATTCATCCGGGCAAAGAGCTGCACCAGCAGGTAGGTGATCCACAGATAAAAGGCGAAATAGAAAGGAAAAATAAACCGCTCCAGGCTTCTGAACTGTTCTACTTTTTTGGTGAGTTGGTGCAGGTAAAAGAATGGGTTGGTAATGTTGATAAGGCGGTAGCCATCGTCGTAGTTTAGGCTGGTATAATACACCTCGCCAAAGGAAACGGAAAGTAATATAAGACCACTAAACAACAATGCTTTGCGCAGCGGGTCTTTGAAATAGTCTTGCTGAATATCGCTTATTATCTTTCTTGCCTTGCCGGATAACAGTGCCGCAATGAATATCGCTGCAAGTGCATAGAGACCTATATTGCTCAGGTAGGCTGCTTTTTCGAGGTCGTTTGTAACCACGGCAGCAGAGAATGGGAAGAAAACCTTGTTGAACGAATAATGAGAAAACAGACCCGAGAACCGCACTTTCTGCTCCATCCAGTCATAGCCCATAGCATTCTCTTTGCGCAGCGACAGGTAGCCGTCTGTAATGCCCGCAAAAGCAAGCGTGAAGCCGGTGGAGACAATAGGGTAGGCGACAGCGCAGCAAAGATTAAATAGGCCGTCTTTGCCTTTGAATGTGAACAAACTATATAGCAGTAAGGCACAGGCTACAAACATAGTAATGATGGCAAAGAGATAGCCATGAGCCAGAAATGCCAGGAATGACAAACCTATCATAGCTATGCCCACATAGATTTGCTTTTTGCGCTGCCCGCGGTACTGCTGCCATAGTATAAGCAGGTAGAAAGCTGCCAGTACCAGCGATGTAAATGACAGACTGTAGTGCCCCCTGATAACCCGCTGTAGTTGCATGTTGGTCCAGGGTAGGGTAATGGAAAGTATGAGTGCCCATGTTTTATCTTTGAGCAGCCGGTGAAACACTGCAAATACCAGCAGCCCGCACACAATGATATTGGAGATAATAAAGAGGTTGAAAACCGGAACAGTGTATGCGGAGATGTCGTAAATGTAATGGCAAAAGAAACGAAAGGGTAGTGAAAACAAGGGCATATTGTCTGTGAAGTAGACATAGTCGCCAAAGGGGTAACAAAAGCTATTGTACTTGAAAATGCCCCCAGCACCTACCGGCTCGCTGATGTAGGAGATAAGGGTAAACATATTCTTGAGCCCATCGCCATAGCCGCAAAAGATAACGCCCATAGGGTATTGCCTGAAAACAAGGAAACCTACCATGCACAGCAGCACCTGGGCTACTGCCACAATTGCATAGAGTACGGGTTTCTTTATGTTATTGAGCATAAGGGTAATTATAAAGGCTAAAGATAATGATAGAATCGGGAGTTGCGGTGATACGTTATCTGATTTTGCGGAAATGAAAAGCCCCCTGAAAAAACAATCAGGGGGCTTTCGGTATGCGTTTAGAGATTGATTATTTAACCATTGCAGGTGTAGCTGACTGTATTGCAGCTGTTACTTTCACTTCGGTTTTTACTGGTAACAGATTTGCTTGTTTCGATTTGTTGATGTTGGCAAGGGTTGGTGCTATTACCAGTGCTACTATAGACATCAGTTTGATAAGGATGTTCATAGAAGGACCAGATGTATCTTTAAAAGGATCGCCTACGGTGTCGCCTGTTACAGATGCTTTGTGTGGTTCAGACTTTTTGTAGTACATCTCACCATTAATCTCCACACCTTTTTCAAATGATTTTTTAGCGTTATCCCATGCACCACCTGCATTGTTCTGGAACATACCCATAAGTACACCGCTAACGGTAGCACCTGCCAGGAATCCGCCGAGTGCCTCAGGGCCCATAAGGAAACCGATGATAAGCGGAGATACAATAGCTATTGCACCCGGAGCCACCATCATACGGATAGATGCCTCGGTAGAGATAGCCACACATTTGTCGTACTCAGGTTTGCCGGTACCTTCCATGATGCCCGGAATGGTGCGGAACTGGCGACGAACTTCTTCTACCATGCTCATGGCTGCCTTGCCCACCGCGCGTATTGCCAGCGACGAGAATATAAAGGGTATCATGCCGCCTACAAACAGGCAGGCAAGAACGTCAGCTTTGTAAATGTCGATACCAGTGATGCCGGCTACACCCACAAATGCTGCAAACAGTGCAAGTGCCGTAAGCGCTGCAGAAGCTATAGCAAATCCTTTTCCCGTAGCGGCGGTAGTGTTACCTACGGCATCCAGTATGTCTGTTCTTTCACGTACTTCTTTTGGCAGTTCGCACATTTCGGCTATACCACCGGCATTGTCGGCAATAGGACCAAAGGCATCAATAGCCAACTGCATAGCAGTTGTAGCCATCATACCTGCTGCGGCAATAGCCACACCATACAGGCCTGCACACTCGTAAGACCCCCAGATACCACCAGCCAGCACTATAATAGGAAGCGTAGTAGATTCCATACCTACCGCCAGACCACCTATAATATTGGT
>JAIOYR010000013.1 GCA_021740995.1 Taibaiella sp. | reverse complement strand
GGTGCTGTCTACTATTCCGGTGCTGTTCAACTATTTTGCAAAGCCGGAACATGCGCTGGAAACATCCAGATTTTTTAACGCCCATATTGCCCAGTGCTGCGACCATCACCCCGACCGGTTTATAGGTATAGGCACTGTGCCTATGCAGGATGTGGATATAGCCATTCGTGAAATGGAGCGGTGTGTAACGGAACTGAAAATGCCGGGGCTGGAGATAGGCTCTAACATAAACAACAAAAACCTAAGTGACCCTTCGTTTGCACCCTTTTGGGAGGCTGCAGAGCAGCTAGGTTGCAGCTTGTTTGTGCACCCGTGGGAGATGATGGGCGAAAATGATATGACCCGCTACTGGCTGCCCTGGCTGGTGGGTATGCCGGCAGAGACGAGCCGTGCTATCTGCTCTATGATATTTGCAGGTGTATTTGAAAAATACCCAAAACTAAGGGTGGCTTTTGCGCATGGTGGTGGCAGCTTTCCGCTTACCATAGGCAGGATAGAGCACGGCTACAAGGTACGCCCAGACCTCTGCGCCATAGACAATGCGGTAAACCCGCGCGACTATATAGGCAGGTTTTGGATAGATGCACTGGTACACGACCCCAAAGCACTTGACTTTATAACCGAAGTAATGGGCCATGACCATATATGTATGGGCAGCGATTACCCCTTCCCGCTGGGCGAGCATCATCCGGGCAAGCTGATAGAAAGTATGGACTACGCTACAGAGCTAAAGGATAAACTGCTGTATAAGAATGCGGTAAATTGGCTGGGGAGAGGGTAGGAGTGTGTGAAATGCACGAGTCCATTGATGTAGTTAGGCTGTCCTGTAGTTGAGTTCAAATGGTAAGTTTTAATCCAGAGTAAAATTTTCATATTTATGTCCATTCACACCTTGCACTATGACATTGATTGCGATATTATTGCCGTGGTTATCTTTTTTTCTTAGGGGGCGAATTATCAGAGGTTTGATATGTCTGATATTGCAATGTACCATATTAGGTTGGTTGCCCGCTGCAGTATGGGCTGTCATCAGCCTGCAGAATAGCAGAGCCGACAGGCGCACAAACCGGATTATCAGATCAATGCGGTAGTCGGTAATATCTCAGTCCATTATAGATTAAGTAAAGATATAAACAACCGCAGGTTGTGGAAAACAACTGTATGTAGCCTTAAAACAACTAAAGGGAGCGGTTGTTTTTAGGATGTGGGGTACGGAGCAGAATATCTTTGCAGTGTCAAAAAAAATGACCGTACTATGGACACGAAAATGATAGGCAGCAAAATAGCCTCAGCACGAAAGAGTGCAAACATTTCGCAGGCACAGCTTGCACAGCGTTTGTTTATAAGCCCTCAGGCAGTGGGTAAATGGGAGCGGGGAGAATCTACTCACGATATCATTACTATTTCGCGCCTTGCAGAGATACTGGGTATAGACCTAAACTATTTTTCAGAAAACCTCCCGTCTGCAGTTGTCCGGTCGGAGCCTTTAGCATCTAATGCAACGCCAGACCCTAAGCCAAAGATTGCGAGTAAAAAAACAAGGCTCAGCTGGGATATGTCGGGAGGGAACTGGGCCGATGCTGATTTTTCCGGGTTGAAAGACCTGCACGAGAAGTTCAGCTCGTCTAATATGCAGCGCTGCAAGTTCATAGGATCGGATTTGTCGGGACTTCTGCTAAAGGGTAATAATGTAAATGGCTGTGACTTTTCGAGTTCTGATTTCAGTAGCAGCCATATTCAGCGATCCTACCTATCCAACAATCAATTTAGGGATAGCTCTTTGAAGGATGCAGCATTTACCGAAAGTTACATCAGTACTTGCGATTTCTCAGGTGCAGACTTCTCGGGTGCGGTTTTTAAGACCGGAGGCATAGAGAAATGTAATACGACAAATGCCGTTTGGAATCGAACCTCTTTTATCTCGGCACAGCTAGCTGATATTGTTTTTACCGGCAAGGTAGCAGACTGCTGTTTTGAAAACTGTTCATTCATGTGGGTGATATTTCAGGATGCAATAATTACTAACACATTCTTCAAAAACAAAAGTCTGAAAAATATCCGGTTTGTGGATTGCAAGGCAGACAAGATGACTTATGAATTTCTGAAAAACGGTAAGGCAAACTTAAGCGGTATAGAACTAATAATTGAGTAAGGTGTATGGAAGGTAAATTTGGCGTTTTGTTTTTTCGCTGTAACCAGCTACTGATAATGAAGAAGGTAGAAGCCCTGCATGCCATAAGACTAAGGAAAAGTGAGTTTTACAATTTTGCCATGGAGCAAAAGAATGAGCAAATTGATTCAAATGTTTTTGATTTTTAACTTTCTTTATGGCTAACTTTACCCCCTATTACATTATAAACTATAAAGCGAAGCTTTGGCAAATAATCTTAATAAGGTTTCACTGGCTGGAATTGTTATTGCGCTCGGCATCATATATGGAGACATAGGTACATCGCCGCTTTATGTGATGAATGCAGTGTGTAACGGGAAGGAAATCAGCGAATTTCTGATAGTGGGTGCCCTTTCCTGTATCATCTGGACGCTCACACTACAAACAACTATAAAGTATGTGGTGCTGACGTTGCGGGCAGATAACAAGGGTGAGGGAGGTATTTTTTCTTTGTTTGCACTGGTGAGGCGACATGGCAAATGGACCGTTTTTCCGGCTATGGTAGGTGGGGCCGCGCTACTTGCCGATGGTATGATAACACCACCTATATCTGTAACATCGGCTATAGAAGGGCTAAGAAATATACCATCGATGCATGATATTAGCAATATGTCGATTGTATATATTGTATTGGCTATCATTTCTTTACTGTTTTTCTTTCAGCAATTCGGTACGTCTTCCATAGGCAAGGCTTTTGGTCCTATCATGTTTGTATGGTTTTCTATGCTGGCTGTGCTGGGTATACACCAGTTATATGTAGCCAACGACTGGCATATTGTCAAGGCATTTAATCCTTATTATGCAATAAAAATACTAACTGAGTATCCTAAGGGTTTCTGGATACTGGGTGCTGTTTTCCTGTGTACTACCGGTGCTGAAGCATTGTATTCTGATCTTGGCCACTGTGGACGCAAGAATATTCGAATTTCGTGGCCGTTTGTAAAAGCTTGCCTTATTCTCAATTACCTGGGCCAGGGTGCTTATCTGCTGAATGTGCACAGCAAAATACCGTGGAACTCGCTGGTGAAGAATCCATTTTACGAGATTATGCCCCAATGGTTTGTGATTCCAGGCATCATCATTGCAACCATTGCCGCCATTATCGCCAGTCAGGCTATGATATCGGGCTCCTTTACGCTGATAAGCGTGGCTATAAAGCTGAATCTGTGGCCTAAAATGAAAATCAATTATCCTACTGTAGAGCGGGGACAGTTGTTTATTCCGGGCATCAATCTGTTGTTGTACACGGGCTGTGTGATAATTACACTTTACTTTCAGCGGTCATCTAGTATGGAGGCTGCTTATGGCTTGGCTATCACTACTACGTTTATCATGACTTCTATATTGTTCTCGTATTACATGTTCATAAAACGGGTGCCTATTCTGTGGATAGCCGCTTACCTTATTTTGTACCTAATCATAGAGTCCGCTTTCCTTACAGCCAATCTGATAGAGAAGTTTGCTGAAGGTGGAATAGTGACCGTGCTTATTGCCGGAGTATTGTTTATGGTAATGTTTGTGTGGTACAAGGCACGAAAAATTAAGAACCGCTATGTGGAGTTTGTGCGGCTTGAAAACTATATCCCTATAATTCAGGAGCTGAGCAACGATGGCACCATACCAAAGTACGCTACCCATCTTGTATACCTGACCAGTGCCAATAACCCTAAAGAGATAGAGCATAAAATACTATATTCCATACTGTATAGAAAGCCTAAACGGGCAGATATATATTGGTTTGTCCATGTGGATGTGCTTGATGAGCCTTATACAACAGAGTATGTGGTACAGACCATAGTGCCCAATGAGATCATCAGAGTAGAGTTCAGGCTGGGATTCCGGATGGAGCATAAGATACAGTACATGTTCAAGATGGTAGTGGAGGAGATGGTGAACAACAAGGAAGTGAATGTAGTGAGCCGATATGAGTCGCTGAGTAAGAATAAAGTAATGGGTGATTTCCGTTTTATAGTGATGGAGAAATTCCTTTCCCGTGATAATTCACTGCCAATGCTGGATAGGTTGATCATGCGTGGCTACTTTATTCTAAAGAAATTCAGCCTGTCTGAGGAGCGTGGTTTTGGTCTTGACCCATCAGATGTAACGCTGGAAAAGTATCCCATTATCGTTTCTGCTACACCCGACTTTAACCTGAAAAGAATTGCAGAATAACTGCTGCAAATGCATGGTACAGCCTTCTGCGTTTTATCGTACATTATAATGCGATTAATTTTAAATTAGAACAGCATTAGAACTGCTTATTGTCTCAAATTAAGTTTGGTATGAATAATGTTATTCCTGATTTATAATTGGGTAAATGTGGGTAATATTCTAAATGTTATTTTGTTGTTTTAGAAATTTTATTCATAAATTGCGTCGGTATTTTTTAAATCAATAAAAAACAGGGTAATAATGAACAGGAGAGCAAAGTTGCTATATTTAGTGCTTGTATTATTTGTGTCGGGTGTGAGTTTTGAGGCCGTAGCTACCACACCAATGGAGGCGTTCATAAGCCGAATGAAAACTACCAATACCTTTGTGCCGGTAAGCAATCTATGGCAGACTGATAACAATTTTGATAAAACAGAGCTCTTAAAGTATGTAGAAGATGCACAACCGCTATCTATAAACTACGGCAACATTGCCACCTTCATGCAGCAGAAAAATACTGCCATTAACCTCATAATTCCGGGAGTAAATGGTGGTACTTACACTATAGAACTGGGCAGGTATGACTTCCTCACCAATGATTTTCAGGTGCATGCCATGGGCGAAAACAACTCTGATAAACTGGTAGACTATACACCGGGTTTGTATTACCGAGGTGTGGTGAAGGGGTATCCGGGTTCTGTGGCTTCTTTCTCTTTTTTCAACAATGAGGTATACGGCGTGTTCTCAATACCTGATGAAGGTAACTATGTGCTGGTACCCAATAGTATGACGGGTAAGGAGTATGATTACAATCCGAATTATCTGCTGTACAATGATGTAGGATTGAAAATAAAGGAGCTGGCTCCGGGCTGTGCTACAGACCAACTGCCAGAGATGTATGGCGACAATCTTGCTGCCAAAACAACAACTTTCCTTAACAACAAAGTATACAACAGTTGTACAGAAGTAAGGGTATATGAAGTTGCAGATTATGATACTTATGTGAAGAAGGGTTCGAATGTCACTACGGTTACAAATTTTTTGACTGCACTCTTCAATAATCAGAGCACGGTTTACAGAAATGAAGGTGTACCAATAACGCTGAAGTATGTTCAGATAAATACTGCAAGTGATATATACATGTCTATAACCAGTGCAATGTCTATCAGGTTTTTGCGCAAATTCGGTTGGCAGACCAAGAATGTAATGCACGGTTGCGACCTTGCTTTGTTATTATCTACCCGATATGGTAGCCTGGGTGGTGTGGCATGGTTGAGGGCTATGTGCCGTACCTATAGCTCTACAGACTCAAGTGGCCCTTATGGGTATGCGAATATATCGAACTCAGGTATTACCAATTTTCCTACCTATTCCTGGAATCTGATGGTACTTTGCCACGAGATGGGCCATATAGTAGGGTCGCCGCACACGCACAGATGCTGCTGGAATCCGCCGGGAACTGGTACTACTGCTATAGACCGTTGTCAGACATTGGAGGGCTCTTGTGCCAATCCTTCCCCGCTATACCCTGTGGGTGGTGGTACTGTAATGAGTTATTGCCATCTGCAAAGTGTAGGTATCAATCTTAGCCGTGGTTTTGGTATGCAGCCGGGAGATACTATAAGGAGGCAGATACGAGACAAGTTCTCATCGACTTGCGGTGCGCCATATCGCCCGAACGTAGTTCTTGCTGCAAAAAGCAGAACTATTACAGCAAACAGAGAGTGTACGGATATAGTATCTGGTGACACAACCACGTATTATTGGTACGACAAAAATACCGCTGACCCTGCAGATGATACACTGGTATTGCTGATTAAAAAGCACGGCAACTACATAGGTAATCTGGACTCTGCCGGATTTAGTGTGGTGACATCTACCGGACCATCTTATAATACAGGTACTGCTGATCTGGTGTCATTTCCTGCAGGGACTACGGGTACATCGCTTACAGATAACTACGCAATGCGCAGGTACTGGAAAATAACTACGCCTTATACAGCGTCTTCTACAGGCCTGGTAACGGTGATGTTCCCCTTTACTGCAGCTGATACCAATGATGTGAATGGTAGTGCTCCCGGTGCAACGCCCCTTACCAGCTACAAAATGTACAAGGTGAACAACCCGACTAACCCCAATCCTGCAGTAGACAGTGTATTGTTTGCACCATCGTCGAGTGTATCCATATACTCCTATGGCACTACGCCTACTGCTACCAACTGGTCCTATAGTACTAATGGCACTACCTTGTTTGCGAGCATGAAGATGAGCGATGTGAATGCTGGTGGTACTGGTTTTTATCAAAGTTCGTTTGCTGCGGTGTCTGATGTTAACAGTGCTGATAGTCATATTCGCATATTCCCTAACCCTACCAGTGATGATTGGTTTGTGACTACTGAGGGTGTGGCAGACAATACGGTGCTTACATTCAGATTGTACTCTGCCGATGGCAGGCTGGTGCATACAATGGATTTGCAGGGTGGTGCTGTAAACACGATTAATGCTGCTGCACTGCCTGCGGGTATGTACTTCTACCGCATAGTGGGTGGTGCTACTGTGGCTACGGGTTCTTTGCTGAAGCAATAGTATACTTACATAAAATCAATTTATTTATACAGAAGGATGCCTTTGGGTGTCCTTCTTTTTTTTGAGGGGGGAATTCAGAGTGCCGACATCTTGCCGTCTACACTGGGGTATTCCGCATCCCGATTCAAACGCTTCAGGCTTGTTTAACTTAATAAGGTGGCAAGTGTAATTTTATATCCCTTCTCCCTTCCTTTTCCTCGTTACATACACCGTATACATAATGCCGGTGGTGATTGTGGTCATGAGTAATAGGAGTAGCAGGGGCTGTGCGTCCTGCAGGAGCCAGGTGGAGGCTATGATGAGCAGGTGTGCGGCGGTGATAATGAGTACTGCGCGGGTATGGGAGAGGCCGGCATCGAGCAGGTAGTAGTGCAGGTGGGTGCGGTCGGCACGGAGGGGCGATATGCCGCGCGAAAGGCGCAGGATAAACACCCGGATGGCATCGCAGATGGGCAGAAATAATACTGAGAGCAGCAGCATGACGATGGCTGGTGACGAGTGTATGAGGGGATAGTGGTGGGTGAGCTGCCCGCCGGAGTAAACACTGATGCAGGATATGGTGAGTGCAAAGATGGTGAAGCCGAGCAGCATGGATCCGGTATCGCCCATGTAGATGCGGGCGGGGGCGGCATTGTAGCGCAGCAGGCCTATGGTGGCGCCGAGGAGGCTAAGGGATATGCCGGTGAGGTTGTGGTCGCCCACATTGGCAAAGAGCACTGCCATGATGCCGGTATAGAGTATGGCAAGCGCACATGCGAGCCCATCTATACCATCCATAAAATTGAACACATTGATAAAGAAGGTGCAGCTAAGCACAGTGAGGGCGGCACTGATGGGGTAGGGTAGCTCCCAGATGCCGGCAATGCCGTAGAGGGATGTGATACGCACATCGGCCATAAACACCAGTATGCAGGAGGCGATGAGCTGTGCCAGCAGTTTCTTGACCGGGCGCATGTTCGTAATATCGTCGTAGATGCCTGTGAAAAACAGCAGTATGGTGGCGGCTATGATATAGTACCACTGCAGGTGCATGAAGAAGGCTGCGCTGATCATGTATCCGGCAAAGATGCCTATGCCGCCGAGGCTGGCTATCTGTGTGCCGTGTATCTTACGTATGTTGTCGGGTATATCGAATATGCGGCGGCTGGTGGTAATAAAAATAATCTTCCTGACGGCATACATGCTGATAACCGTCGCCAGGGCGATAGTAGCAAGGTAGAGTAGTGGAAGGCTTGGAATCATCTTGTGCTAGTAGTAAAAGAATAACGGCTTTGGGATAGGTTTTATTTTGATAAAAAGTGTTGGGTGAATGAATATAGATTAAAATCCTCGCTTGTGATAGCGATGCTGAGTTGCTGGCGAAGCTGGTTTTGGTCTATACCCTTCATGCGGTGTGCCTGTATGAGTTGCCAGCATTTCTGGGTGAGCAGGTGCAGGTGTTTTTCGGGCAGGGTGTTTTGCCGCTCCAGGAATTGCTGTATTTCGGTGGCTACTTCTGCTATGCCCTCGCCGGTGGTGGCTACGGTCTTTATCACTGGTATCTCTCTGTCGGTAGCTTTTTCGTGAGCCAGTATGCGCAGGTTGCGGTAGAGGCCTTCGGCACCATCGCGGTCGGCTTTATTGACCACAAAAACATTGGCTATTTCCATTATGCCGGCTTTGAGGGTTTGCACCTCGTCGCCTGCCTCGGGTACCAGGGTTACTACGGTGCAGTCGGCAAGTCCGGCTATCTCTACTTCGCTCTGGCCCACGCCCACGGTTTCTACCAGCACTATATCGAAAGGGGCTTCTTTTATCACATCTGTAATTTCTATTATCTTGGCACTGAGCCCGCCGAGGGCACCACGGGTGGCAATGGAGCGTATGTATATGTTGGGGTTGGTGTAGTACTGGCTCATGCGAATGCGGTCGCCGAGGAGTGCACCATAGTTGAATGGAGATGAGGGGTCTACGGCAATTACTGCGATTTTTTTATTTTCTTTGAGCCAGTGGTGCAGCAGTGCATTTACCAATGTACTTTTACCGGCACCCGGCGGGCCTGTTATTCCTATCACGCGGGCGCGGCGGTTTTGGTGCAGGCATAGCAGCAGTTGTTCATAACCATCGAGTTCGTTCTCAACAACGGTGATGGCGCGGGCTATGGCTGCAAAGTTGCCTTGCTGAATCTGCTGATATAGTGTGTCGATGTGTGTAAGCACTAAAATCTGTTTTTCTGCGTTTTATCTAATACCAGTAATATACCAGTGAGCAAAAGTAGTTTTCTAAACGATAAAATGATAGACAAATCCCGTATTGCATTGATTTGCATATTGGGGATGTTTGCTGGTTTTCTGGCTTCGCGGGCGTTGCTGTCTATTTCTATGTTTGTTTTTGGTGTCAATGCCATAAGAGATGTGCCGCCGCGGCAGTGGCTGCGGCAGCGGTGGTGGCTGCTGGGGCTGTGCTGGGTAGCCATGTATGCAGTATCGTGGCTATGGAGCGAAGATAAGGGGACCTGGAGCAATCATCTTCAGACCAAGCTGCCATTCTTGCTGTTGCCACTGGCTTTTGCGTATCAGCCCCGGTTCTCAGCGCAGCAAATGCGGCTGCTTACCGTTTCGCTGGCAGTGATGCTGGTGGGTGCGGCTTTTTACAGTGTTTCATTTTTTCTGATAGACCCCGAGTTTTATACGCATGAGTATCATGTGGCGCATATGCTGCCTACACTACCCAAGAAGGATCATATAAGGTGCAGCCTGTCTATGGCACTGTTTGTGATATGGTGTGTGTATGCCTGGCCGCAGTTGACGGGCAGAGGCATTAGGTGGTTTGTGGGTGTGAGTGTGGCGGTGCTGGTTACGTACCTGCATGTGCTGGCAGCCAAGAGCGGACTGATATCATTTTATATGTTTTTGGCAGCCTATGGTGTGTATATGGCTATAGCCCGCCGCAAGTTGGTGTGGTTGTTGCTGATAGTGGCTATCCCGGCAACTGGTGTGGCGGCTATGTGGCTGATGCCCACGTTCAGAGAGCGGGTGCACTTTATAGACTATACCGTATACATGGCCAAACGTGGCGATATATCGGGCAAAATAGGGGATATAGCCCGGGTGATATCGTACAAGCTGGCTTTTATGTCTATATCTGACCATCCATGGACGGGTGTAGGTACCGGTGATATGAAGCACGAGATGGATACGCTCTATGCAACACACTACCCGCAGATACCTGAAAACGGAAAGCTGCTGCCACACAATCAGGCTTTGACGATAGCAGTAGGGTGTGGTATACCGGCTATGCTGCTGTTTGTAGTATGGGTATGTGCTCCGCTTGCCAGACTCCGCAGAAACAGGCAGAGTTTTTTCTTCTTTATAGTATGGCTGATACTGCTGCTGCAACTGATGATAGAGCCTGTGCTGGAGGTGCAGTTTGGTGTGTTTGTATATTTGTTCTTTCTGCTATTGTTTATGCAGGAGTTGCCGGAGAAGGGAACATCAGCCATGATATACGCGCGATGCTGTAATGAGTCCCTTAGATATTTCAAGTACTTCAGCTACCAGCATATCGGGCTCGTGTGCCACCGAGCGCAGATACTCCATAAACACACGATCTTTGTTGGCAGTGATGGTGGTGTAGTTATAACGAAGGGTAGGCAGTCGCTCAAAGGCATCGCCCCACCAGGCAGCCAAAGCTGCTTTGCCCTTTACCTGTCCATTGGTTTCAGGTTGGCGCAGTTTCAGTTTTGGGCTGTAGTGCACAGCATTGTCGTGGTAGAGCGACAATAGTTGCTCCAGATTTTGTTCGTTAAATGCTGCAAACCATTTTTTGGCTATTTCTTCGTTCTGTTCCGGGCTCATGATGGTGATTTTAATTGTGCTCGTGCGATTGTTCTTTCTATTAGTTGTGACTCAGCCGGTATATCCGGCTTTTTTCAGCTCGTCGGTTATTTCTTTTTCATTTTTGAATTTGGCCTTTTGTAGCTTTCCGTCCATTGTTCCATCAAATCCATTTTCGAGGTAGGGCAGGTTGTTTACTTTTTTCAATCGTCCGGGCAGTGCTCGTCCGGGAATGTTGTCGTAGCACTTTGTGAAGTAATGTCTGCCGCTTGCCTGTTTGTCTTTCTGGTCTGCTGTTGTTAGTATTACCAGTTCTTTTACCTGGTCACTATCGGCATTTGCAAAGAAAACAGTATTGATTTTAGGGGCAATATCATTAAAGCAAAAAGTATCTATAAAGGAACGCTTGTAGGTGCCGGTGCCATTGGGGATGAAGATGTAAGCCAGCAGGCGCGAGCAATCCTTTACCGGTTTTCCCTCCTGCTCCAGATAGTATTTTTGCAGGTAGAAGGCTACTATGGATTGTTCTGTGGTCCATTCACTGGTTGCTACACTTTGGCCGGCAAGTTCATCTGTTACTTCTGTATAGATTGGCCGGGCTCTGGTGATGAATCTTCTTTTGTCTTCGCCAGTGCGTCTTTTTACAGTTTGTCCCCAGGATTTTACGTTTTGTACTGCGCTCTCCGGGCTTGCATAATATTCAATGGTATTGTTTTCGAGACATTTTTTTATTCTCATGTCCCATAGCTGTTGTTTTTCTACTTCGTCTCTTCCGTCGGGGTTTACCTCGCCATCGTATTTTTCCTGCATCGCGCGATAATTTTTGTAGAGGTCTTCATATATTTTATTTATTTCTTCGTTATAGTTAGTAGCACTGTAGTCTCTGGACGAAAGGTCATCCTGCAGTTTGTTGGCATAATTGAGTGCTATATCGTAATGGTCCTGCTCATGCACCAGTACATAGTTTGAATGTTTTTGTTTGGTGGATTCTCTTACGAATGCGCTGCTTTGAAACGCACATTTTACATGAAACTTAAATTTCACTCTGCCGTTGTCCTGAGTCTCTCCACTGTCTGCTTTGAAGTATATTGCCGGGCAGACATAGGCTTCTGCATAGAGGTTTTTTTCTTTCAGTTTATCGGCATATTCTTTGTCTTCATGCTGCTGAAAGTCATTCCAGGACAGTGTTCTGTAGTTGATAATTTTTCCTTCCGGTGCTATCCATCCTATCTCGTTGGTTTGAGCTCGGGCGATGGTACAGTACAGTAATAGGGTAAGCAGAGGTATGCTACGCATAAGGTAGGTGGTTTTTTTGCACATCGAAACTAATGAACATGTATGAGCCTGCCAAATGGATTTAGTAACTATTATGCATAAAAAAGCTGATACCCGTATGGAGCTAGTCCGGGGTATCAGCGATTTGTATATTGCTTAGGCAATATTGCCAGTAATATTATTCAAATACTATGCTCTCTATTCCTACTGTTTCCAGGGGTTGGTCTGAGCCATTGGTAGGTACTGCTGCTATAGCTGCTACTACTTCCATGCCTTTTATCACCTTGCCGAACGCCGTGTGTTTTGTATTGAGGAAGTGATTGTCTACCAGATTGATGAAAAACTGGCTTCCATTGGTGTTGCGGCCTGCATTTGCCATAGATATAGTACCTGCCGCATTACTGTTTTCAGCGGTTATCTCATCATCAAACTTATAGCCGGGACCACCAGTACCCCACATGTGTTTTTTAGATTCTTCTTTGGTCAGCGGGTCGCCGCCCTGTATCATGAAGTTTCTGATAATACGGTGAAATTTTACCCCATTATAAAATTCAGATTTAGCCAGTTTTACGAAGTTCTCTACCGTGTTTGGTGTTTGTTTGTCGAAAAACTCTATTACTATATCGCCTTTGTTTGTTTTGATTGTACCTTCCATATTGTATGTTGTGTGCTGTTTGGTTTATTTGATGTTTTTTAGATTTTTTTCCAGTTCTTTATCGAACCATTCTTTGTCTTTCCCCTCATTTTCTTCCAACTCTTTCAGAATCTGAGCTTTTACTTTTTTAAGGTCGGTTTCTTCTGTTTCACCCACTTCTTTTGCTATGTTAAAAGCAGGAAATTTTTTCTCAGCCGGTTTTCTTTGTCTCATAGCCATAAGTAATCAGGTATTTGATGTGCAAAACTACCTTATTTATTCATACAATAGTTCCGCCGCTGCTCTGTAGCACGTATTATTAACATAAAAAACCGGAGCGGGAAGCATGGCTCCCCGCTCCGGATATACCTTGCTTAAATTAGCTGTTATATGCTGCAGCAAATTCGCCGGCAAAGGTTTCCAGCCGTGTGGGGCTTAGTGTTATTTTTTTAGTTTCATAGTCACTGCTCATTTCACCGCTCGCCATGGCTGCGCCCATTTCTACATAGTTGGCAGCTACCTCTTGCGAAAGACCAGCCTGCAGCATGCCTCCCAGCGCGTCTTCGTTTTTAAAGTTGACCCAGGGTAGTTCCGGTTTTCCTATGGCATTGCCCAGCACTTTGGCAATATCAGTTGTAGTGCGCTCGTCGCTGGCTATATAGCGTGCCGTTTTGCCAGTGAATGCAGGATGAAGCAATTCTTCGGCAGCGGCTACTGCTATATCGTTAGGGTGGGCTAGTACCATTCGTGTATTTTCGCCAAAGTTGCCGCCTATTATTCCCATGTGTTTTATCATGCCAATATTGGCCAGCAGGTTATGATAGAAGTAGCCCGGCCGCAGGTGCAGTACATCCACACCCTCGAGTTTGTCCAGCTCGCTTTCTACGCCGTAGAGTCCACTCACCGGACCACAGCCATCAGGCATGTGGGCGCCTATGCTGCTCAGATTCACTACTTTTTTCACTCCGGAGGCCTTTATAGCATTGGCATAGTTTCGGCCAATGCCGTGAATATGTTCCTTCCAGTTTGCAGCTTCCCACGTAGGTGGTACCATGGTGTATACCGCATCTGCACCGGTAAACGTGTTTGTGAGAAAGGCTGTGTCTGCGACGGACCCTATAGCAGCCTTCGCACCCAGAGCCTCTATTGCACCCGTGCGGGCAGGGTTGCTGCTTACGATTGTTACTTCATGCCCTGCATGAATCAACTGTTGTGCCAGTGGCTTGCTGATGTGGCCAATGGATCCTGTAATTACGTATTTCATTGTTTTTTGTTTTTTTACGACACAAAGTTACCTTTGTACTTACTTTTATACAAGTACTAACCAAAAAGTAAGTTCGATATGTATGTAGCAAAAGCAAGTTCTACCAATCAGGCAAACAAGAAAGCGGAAGTAAATCAATGCCCGGTCACGTTTACGCTGCATCGTATTGGTGGCAGGTGGAAGGCGTTGATATTGTTCCAGCTTACGGCTGGTCCGCTACGTTATGCTGCGCTTAAAAGAGCCATACCTGCTATAACTGAAAAGATGCTGATACAGCAGCTGAAGGAGCTGGAAACAGACAAACTGCTGATACGCAGCGTAAAGCCTGTGGTGCCGCCCCATGTAACATATAGCCTTACTGAGGCAGGTAAAGCTTTGGCGCCAGTGATGCGGGCAATGGCAGACTGGGGCATAAAATTTGCTGCCGATGGGGCGTATAATGAATGTATTATTGAAGATGCAATTGAGCAATAGACGTTAGTAGCATTACCGGCATTGATTTATAAAGAACGGGAAAGCGCTACATATGCAGCATTTTCTTTAATTATGCCTGACTGAGGGTTTCGCCTTATTGATTGGCCAGATAGATAAAGTAACAGTTGAGTACCAGATAGATAGTCAATAAGGAGACGGCGCATTTCACATCAAATTTTACAGCACGTCTTGTCTCACCTTTTTTTACCAGTTTCAGTGTGTGTGCGTTCGATACCATTATCATCAGTATGAAAAACAGGGTGATACCATGTAGGGTGTCTACCAGGGTAAAGGTGGTCGATTCCGGCAATGCTGAGTCTACAATGTACTTATTGCCCACAACTGCAAACAGTGAGCCTACGCTGAGCCCAAAGCGCGAATCCATATTGTCGGTATGGATATAGAAGCACATATAGGCAATAAGGAATGCCAGATACATACCCAGAAACATTTTCCAGAACAGCCCCATTGCATCGCGGTCTATCCTTATTTTTACTTTGTAGTTACTGTACTCAGTGTGCGGTGTAGTGATGCCGGCTTCGCCAAATCCGGTTTCATAGGCTCTGATGCCTGTGGTGATATCCATAGTATCTATACGCCATCCACGTAGTGTGAAACGAGGGTCGAAGTGGTTGCCAAAAGTGTCTGATACAAAAACAAGGGTGCTTTTGTCGAATTGTGAATTTTCAACGGAAAACCGTAGTGTCTGGTGGTCAAAGGGAAAGTGCTCTATCTTCCAGGTGTCTTTCATGACACATTGCAATTTCATGAGCAAGTATACCTGATTGCCGGTGCTGTCTATAGTTGAAAACGATCTGGATACAGTTTTTGCCTGTGGGATTTCGAGGTTTTGCAGAAAGTCGAAATCCCTATTTTTGTACCTGAGCCACAGCCAGAGCGATACAGTGTATTCTTTTTCCTTAAAGTCTATATTGTGTATGCTGGTGATATAGATGCCGGTAGTAACCGTGTCCGGGGCTTTTTCTTGTGCACTTGCGTGCGTGTAGAACGTAATAAATACCAGAGAAAAGACGGAAACAAGAAAGCATCTGAGAAGAGTAGTCATAAAACCAAAGCAGGTGTACGATTATTAATAAACAGCAGATGCTCACTATTGTACCAGCAAAACTAATCATTAAGATTAACATACTTGTTTGATATAGTTCTTTTGAATTACCTCATTGCAAACATTGAAATATGGAAAACAAATAAAAACTATACGTGTAAACTGAAATATACGTATCTTTGGGAGAAAGGACAGTGTATGACAACCAAACTCACATTGAGCATTGATAAACAAACCATAGACCGGGCGAAATTATTGTCGTCAATAACAGGAAAGAGCATAAGTAAAATGGTGGAAGAGTACCTAAATACCATTGCGGAAAAAAGCGGCATCAATGGGTCGGCAACTGATAGGCTTAGTGGAATATTGAAAGATAAAATGCCTGCTGACCTTGACTGGAAGCAGGTAAAGGCTGATTACCTAAAAAAGAAGTATGCATTATAAATTGTTTGCTGACACAAATGTGTATCTTGATTTTCTGATGCATCGTGGCAATGACTGGAGCAATGCAGCAGATATCTTCAGGTTGGCTGAACAAGGAGTTATTGAACTCTTTACATCTTCATCATCATTGTTGAATATTATGTATGTGATGCACTCGTATAAACTGAGCAGGGAGGATATAATAGAAAGTGCAAAAGCAATATTGAGCTACACAAAACTCATAAGTCCTGATAATATTACTTTTGAGATAGCGTTGTCTTCTGGATTCAGAGATCTGGAAGATGCAGTTCAGTATCATACTGCGCTTGAGGTAAGTGGAATAAGCTGCTTTATTACATCAAATGTCAAAGATTATAAAACCGCTGGCCCACTATTGCCTGTAATTACACCGGTGGCATTTATGAAGATGTATAATGAAATATAAAAAGTTTATTCTGTTTGCCATTTCTGACCAATTACTCCACAGAAACCGTTATGAAAAATCAAATAGGTCTTTGCCCGAAGTAGCCTAAAAAATACGGGAGAGTGTACCGTATAACGGGCTTTCCACACCCAACTAACATCTACTATTTTAACGTAATAATCGAAGTTTTACAGTAGCTTTTACCACCTTAAAACGTTATATTTGCATTTCTTATTTTAAAACCTTTTATGGATCAAAACAACGAGGATCTTTTACCACAAGAACTGCCCGAAGAAACAAATAGGATAATACCTGTAAACATAGAAGAACAAATGAAAACCGCCTACATAGATTACTCTATGTCGGTGATAGTAGGGCGTGCCCTGCCCGATGTGCGCGATGGCCTGAAGCCGGTACACAGGCGTGTACTCTTTGCCATGCACGAGCTGGGCAATACTTTCAACAAACCTTATAAGAAATGTGCCCGTATAGTGGGGGAGGTGCTGGGTAAGTATCACCCGCACGGCGACAAGTCGGTGTATGATGCTATGGTGCGTATGGCGCAGCCGTGGAACATGCGCTACATAATGGTGGATGGTCAGGGAAACTTTGGTAGCCCCGATGGTGACGAGCCCGCTGCAATGCGTTATACCGAGGCGCGTATGCTGCGTCTGGGCGAGGCTATGATGGAAGATATAGAAAAGGAAACAGTAGATTTCTCCCTCAACTTCGATGATTCGCTGCAGGAGCCTACCGTATTGCCTTCACGTATTCCATCACTGTTGGTCAATGGTTCATCCGGTATTGCTGTGGGTATGGCTACCAACATGATGCCGCACAACCTTACGGAGGTAATAGACGGCTGCCTTGCTTACATAGACAATAGAGAGATAACGATTGACGAACT
This sequence comes from Taibaiella sp., assembly GCA_021740995.1. Classification (GTDB taxonomy): domain Bacteria; phylum Bacteroidota; class Bacteroidia; order Chitinophagales; family Chitinophagaceae; genus Nemorincola. The sequence continues at coordinate 41,370 of JAIOYR010000013.1, read as the reverse complement.
GATGAAGTTTGTAAAAGCACCTGACTTTCCTACAAACGGCATCATACACGGTATAGAGGGCATCAAGCAGGCATTTCATACCGGCAGAGGTCGAGTGGTGCTGCGCGGCAGAGTGACGGTGGAAACACAAAAGAATGGCAAGGAACTGATAGTTATCAACGAAGTGCCCTATCAGGTAAACCGTGATGCACTGGCTGAGAAAATAGGCTACCTCGTAAACAATAAAATAATTGATGGCATTACCCATGTGGGCAATGAATCTAATAAAGATGGTACCCGAATTGTGGTAGAGCTGCGCAAAGATGCTGTGGCACAGGTGATCATCAACCAGCTGTACAAGTACAGTGAGTTGCAAACCTCTTATGGTATCAACAATGTGGCCCTGGTAAATGGTCGTCCACGTACACTGAACCTGAAAGACCTGATATCAGAGTTTATCACCTTCCGCCACGAGATAGTGGTGCGTCGCACTCAGTACGAGCTGAAGGAAGCTAAGAAGCGTGCCCACATACTGGAAGGTTACCTGATAGCATTGGATCATCTGGATGAAGTAATAAAGCTTATTCGCAACTCAGCAAATCCCGAAATAGCGAAAGACGGTCTTATTACGTCGTTCGGCATGACGGAGATACAGGCAAAGGCAGTACTGGAACTCAGGTTGCAGCGCCTTACCGGTATGGAGCGCGAGAAAATACGCGAAGAACATGCAGAGCTGATGAAGCTGATAGCCCACCTCGAAGCCATTCTGGGCGATGAGGCGCTCCGTTTCCAGATAATAAAGGATGAGTTGGCAGATGTGCAGAAGAAATTTGGTGATGCCCGCAGAACCGAGATACACTACATGGCCGATGAAATGAGCATTGAAGACCTGATAGAGAAAGAAGATGTGGTTATCACAGTTTCTCATTTGGGCTACATCAAGCGCACATCGGCTGCCGACTATCGTGCCCAGCGCCGTGGCGGCAGGGGGGCAATGGGAGGCCGCACCCGCAATGAAGACTACATAGAGCATCTGTTTGTAGCATCTACGCACAATACGCTGATGTTCTTCACCGAGAAAGGGCGCTGTTTCTGGCTGAAAGTGTATGAGATACCCGAAGCCGACAAGAACGGCAAGGGCAGAGCCATACAGAACATGATACAGATACCCCCGGAAGACAAAATAAGGACAGTAATTGATGTGCCAAGGCTGGATAACGAAGAGTTCCTTGCCAAGCATAGTGTAGTATTGTGTACCAAGAAGGGCATCATCAAGAAGACAAGACTGGAGGACTTTAGCCGTCCGCGTGCTAATGGTGTGATAGCAATAACTATTGAAGAGGGCGACCGTCTGCTGGATGTGTCGCTGGCGGTGAATGACGAAAGTTATATAATGATGGCTGTGAAGAGCGGCAGAGCAGTATGCTTCAGAGATGATAAGGTAAGACCAACAGGTAGGGGAGCAATTGGCGTGTTTGGTATTGAGCTCGAAAATGAGGAAGATGAAGTAATAGGTATGATATGCCTGCCGAAGAAGGACATCAACAAACAAATACTGGTTGTGTCTGAAAACGGGCTGGGCAAGCGTACGCCGTTCCTGGCTGAGGCTTCCGAGGCAGAGATTAAAGAAGAAGCACACAATCTGGTAGTGGTAACAGACGATGAGGGTGTAGAAAAGAGTTATGTGCTTGCATACCGCATCACCAACCGTGGCGGCAAGGGTGTGAAGACCATCAACATCACCGAAAAGACCGGTGCGCTGGTAGGCTTGCTGAGTGTAGAAGAAAAAGACGACCTGATGATTACCTGCGAGTCCGGTGTAACCATTCGCATGAAGGTGTCCTCTATACGTGAGGCAGGCAGGGCTACGCAGGGTGTGAAGCTGATAAACATAGATGGTGGTGACAAAATAGCTGCTATAGCCAGTATCAGAGATCAGGGAGAGGACGAGGAGGAATCTACTGAGGAAGTAGCCGGTGAGAGCGCAACTGCTGAAAATACGGATACAAGCGCAGATACAGCTACTACCGATGCCGAAACCCCGGAGACTCCGGCAGAATAATGAATCAGGTTTTTAAACTTTGAAATAAAAAACGCAATTTGCAACCATAATAAAGTATGAAAATGAAAAAAGCAATATTGATAGCGGCTGCTGTAGGCATGACGTTGCCGGGCATAGCCCAGGATAAATTTGTAGTTTCGGCCAACCTTGCGCTGAAAAGCCAGAACTATGATGAGGCGAAAACAGAAATAGACAAAGCGATGGCAAACCCTGAGACCAGCGAAAAGCCCAAAGCTATGTTTGCCAAAGCTCAGATATACTTTTCCCTGCAGAATGTGGAGAAGTATAAAGGCAGCAACCCGTACAAGGAAGGTCTGAAAACTACTATAAAACTGGCTGAAACAAAGCCCGACTATGAAAAAAGCACCGTAGACCAGATGCTGATTCTGGGTGGTTTCCTTTCTTACAATGAAGGAGTAAAAGCCTACAACGAAAAGAAATATACAGAGTCGGTAGAGCTGATGAAAACAGTAACCAAAATCGGTGAAATGGGCGGAGGCAAGCGTTTTGAGAAGCAGCCACCTAATATGATGAAGCAAATGGATACTGTGGTTGCAGATGCCTACCTGACTATGGCCAACAGTGTATACTATGCGGGTAATATGGATGAGGCTATTCCACTGCTTATAAAGGTAAAAAGTAACCCTATAAGAAGAATACCATCTGTATACGAATGTCTGATAGACGCTTATAGCAGGCAGAAAAACAGCGCTCAGGAACTGGCTACCATTGAGGAAGCCCGCAAGATATTCCCGAATGATGTAACCCTGCGCAACTATGAGCTTAACTACTACATAAAGGCAGGTAAAATGGACGAGCTGATAAAAAGGCTGGAAGATGCAGCATCCAAAGAGCCTAACAACTCAGACATTCAGTTCAACATAGCAACTACTTACCTGAGTATGGCCAGCCCTAAAGATGGTAAGAAGCCTGCTAATAGTGCAGAGTTGTTTACAAAGTCAGAAGAGGCATTTGTGCGAGCAATCAAAATAGCTCCGGAAAATTCAGGGTTCAATTACAACTTTGGTGCGTTATACTTCAACCAGGCTACAGACTACAACGACCAGATTAATGCAATCACAGGCTCGTCTAAAGCTGACCAGGAGAAATACGAAAGCCTGAAAGCCAAGCGCGATGGTCTGTTTGCAAAGGCAACACCTTACTTCGAAAAGTCTTACTCAATTTTGAATCCTACAGAAAGTACACTGAAGGGCGAAGACCTCAAGACTTACAAATCAACGCTAACTGCCCTTAACAGGATTTATGTGCTGCAAAGCAAGCTGGATAAAGCGGCAGATATGAAAAGGCGTTTGGATCTGCTTAAGTAAAAATAATTCTCCCGATAGAAATGATGAAAGCCGCATTTATTGCGGCTTTTGTCATTAAGGTAAATGTAGTTGTCTTAGTAGAATTGCATAACGCCCGGCCACTAAAATGGGCCTATCCATGCCTGTTAAATCGATTCTGCCAACTAGAGTCAGGTTAGTTGGAGAAAAGGGGAGGGAATTGCGAAAAAAGGCTGAATCCAACGAGGTAATAGTTCATTGTGTTATCTTCAGGTGCGCTCTCTGAATTTAGCCTGATAATCTGCTGCCATTGCGGTATAGTCAGTCACGGTGTGGTGATAAAAAGTTAGACCTATCACTTTGACATGCTGTCAATGTGATAGGTCTATATAGGCAAAAATGCAAGAAATGGAATAGGTAAAACCCCTGAAATTATTAGTCTCTTTTGCCACCAAACAGGCGAAGAAGCATAAGGAACAGGTTGATAAAATCGAGGTAAAGTGTTAGCCCGCCCATAAGCATGAGCTTCTTAGTATCGTTGGCAGAAGTGCCCTCGTATTCAAGACCAGCACCTACTCTCTTTAGTTTTTGTACATCATATGCTGTTAGGCCGGTGAATACCGCAACGCCTACCAGACTGATAATGTAATCCAGCATCTGGCTATGCAAAAACCAGTTGACCATCATAGCCACAAGCATACCTACCAGACCCATAGTGAGCATAGACCCAAATGAGGTAAGGTCTTTTTCGGTAGTGTATCCCATAAGTGCCATGACGCCAAACATTACAGAGGCCGATGCAAAGCAGCCAATGACAGAACTGGCAGTGTAGGCAAGTAAAATAAAGCTAAAACTGATACCGTTGATAGCTGCGTAAGCAAGAAACAGCATGGTAAGCGCCGACGCTGACAGGCGCTGAAATCCGAACGACATAAGTAGCACAAACCCAATAGGGGCAAGCATTACCGCCCATCCCAGCATGCTAAGTCCTGCGCCTTTGTCAGTAACCCTGATCAGGTGCTGGAGCAGTTCAGTGTTCATGGAAAATATCGCTGCAAATAAAGTAGATATACCAAGTGCAAAGAACATCCAGGTAAAAACACCAGCCATGAATTTTTTAGAAATAGCACCTGTCACTACAGTCTGTTTACTTTCCAGAACTGTGTAATTTGAAAACTCGTGTTGATTTAAATTGCTCATTTATAACCGTATTTCCTTGTAAAAATAAGAAGATAAATAGTATCTTTTACACAGCGGCAGGTATTTTAACATTATAGCGTTTCTTTCCTTTTCTGTTGGGAAAGGGTAGGAAAGGTATATATCTCTATTGGCTATCATAAGTAATGGTAACATCGAATTTTACCTTTTCTCTTTTTTTGGAGAATATATGCCAGTTGCCGTTATAGCTAATATAGGAGGGGTAAAGTTTTTTGCCTATTTGAGTAGTTCTTACGTTCATTACAACATCGAAGTCATAGACCAGTGTGTGGTAGGAAAGGGAATAGTCGCGTGCCAGTATACAATAGTCGCTTTTCCTGAACCAGGTATTCAGTTCATTGTATACTACCTTGCGCAGGTACTCTTTTTTAGGCTTTATACGAAACACATAACAAGGCTGCCCCTGATATTGCTCCATCGAAATCCTGAATTCATACTTTTCTGCCTCTCCCGGGTCAAAGATTGCCGATCTGTCTTCCATAAAAGGCACACCTGTCACCTTTGATCCGGGATTGAACAAGAGCTGTTTGAGCTGGTATTTGCTTTTGTCCATGCGGCTGTTACCGCTTTTATCCATGTTGCCGGCTACAATGTCGTTTTCATTACATATAGTGTCACGGGCAAAAAAGAGATTATCGAAAAGCGCTGAAGTATAATAGTTGAACTCACCGTTCTTTTTATAATACAGGCCTTTTGTTGATTGTTCCAGAAACTCAGTTTTTCGGCAGTTGTTATTGATTATTTGTTTGCTTATACTTTTTTGTGATGCAATTACAGCGTTGCTTTTTTGCCCGTAAATTTCGATATTGCTTTTTGCAGTGTTTGGCACCAGACGCATGCTTCTGAAAGCCTTGTAAAAGGTAGTGTCATTTTTTATTCTGCGAATAAAAGCACTTACATCGAAGCCGCTTTTTATAGTAAAGGTATCGAGTTGCACGGGCTGGCGGAAAATACTGGCTGAATCCGTTCCTTGCGCATTAGCAGAATATGCCCCCAAAAAAAGCAGTAGCACTGCTGTGAGCGGGTGTTTTTTCCAATTTATCATACACTTGCTTTGAGCAATGTATCGGCAATGATCAAATCAGTAGGGTTTGTGATTTTTATGTTATCCAGATCGCCGTTTATCAGGTGAACTTTTGTGCCTGATGCTTCTACCACTGTTGCTTCATCGGTAAAGGTAGGGTGGTAGGGGGCTTCGAAGGCCGGTAAAATGATGTTCGTCATGAATGTCTGAGGGGTTTGTACGATACGTACAATATCTCTGTTCAATGGTATTGAGTCATCTTCGTCATTAATGAGACGCATACTATCTGAAACCGGAACTACGGGAATTGCACTGCCTTTTGTTAGGGCCTGTGCGAAACATCTTTGTATCAGTTCCTGAGAAACGAGCGGACGCACAGCGTCGTGAATAAAAACCACTCCGTCGTTTTGAATCATTTTTAGGCCATTCTTTACGCTCTCATATCTGGTTTCACCGCCTGCTACCGTTGTCACTTCCAGCTGTCCTACATAAGATTTTAGTATGGTGCGGGTACTGTTTAGCTGGCTTTCCGGAACTACCAGAATGAGTTTGATATTTTGTAGTGCATATGCAAATGCCAGTAATGAATGACATAGTACAGGTAAACTTAATAAAGGTAAAAATTGTTTTGGTATCTGAGTGCCCATACGTGTGCCTTTGCCGCCAGCCACAATCACTGCATATTTATTAATACTGCTATTAATACTGCTCATTTAGGTTCCTGATTTTTAGTTTGAATTCACAGTGAGTATTCGGTTAGCAAAAGAACATTATTCTAATGTTATAGCAAAGTATTTCTTAGAATTAATTTTAATGTTTATTTTTTTTATAAACTAAGAAAATGCTGTTGGCAGATTTATTCCAAAATTTATTTGTTGAATTCAGTATCGAGAGGTAATGAAAAGAATGGATACAGATGTGCATGAAATTTAATGATGAATTATTGTTGTCTAACACAATACATAATGTGACATTAACAGACAAATAGGTTTGTATTATTCGTGTATTGGCGGGTTTAATTGGCTTTTAATCAATAGCTTGTTATCTTTGTGCAGTACATAAGTAAAAACACACTAAACAAAGCAGGATACATGAACTGGAAAAATTATTTCAGCACGTCAATTGGTAAGAAGATTTTGGTAGGTGCAACAGGTTTATTTCTTATTCTTTTCCTTGTAGTACACTGCTACGTAAACGCAATGATTTTCTGGTGCGATGGGGGTAAACACTTTACAGAAGCTGCAGCTTTTATGGGTGGAAACGTAGCTGTGAGGATTCTCGAAATAGGTCTTTTTGCAGGTTTGTTGCTGCATATCATACAGGGGCTCATGCTCTGGAGCCAAAATTCAAAACGCCGTAGCGTGAAGTACGAAGTAAGCGCTGGCAACAAAACCAGCAAATGGTATAGCAGATCTATGGGATTGCTGGGTACACTTATTCTTCTTTTCCTGGTGCTTCATATGTATCATTTCTGGGCTCCTAACCGTTATGGGCAGGCGTTTGATGCCGGCTGGAAGGAAGAAGACCTGTATGACAAAATGGTGATAGTATTCAGCGAGTTGTGGGTGGTTGTTGTTTACGTTCTGGGCTGCTTTTCTCTTTCATGGCATTTAGTACATGGCTTTTACAGTGGCTTTCAGACTTTCGGACTCACTACGCACAAGTACAAGAGTGTCATCAGGTCAATAGGTGTCGCTTTCGCCATTCTGATACCATTGATATTCGCAAGTATGCCTGTATATCTGCATTACATATCCAGCTACCAACAATAACCCTGCACAGTTCTGGCTTATAAAAAGGGTACAGCTCTGGCATTTACACAATTGCAAATCACACAGTTTTTTGAACTTTTGACTTTTTGAACTTTTATATATATGGCAATAGATTCTAAAATTCCTGCCGGTCCGATAGATACGAAATGGAAGACGTACAAGTCCACTTGTAAACTGGTGAATCCGGCAAACAAGCGGCAGTTGGAAATAATAGTAGTGGGTACCGGCCTTGCCGGTGCGTCGGCAGCAGCATCGCTGGGCGAAATGGGCTATAAGGTGAAGGCATTTTGTTTTCAGGACAGCCCACGCCGCGCACACTCTATAGCAGCACAGGGAGGTATCAATGCCGCTAAGAATTACCAGAACGATGGGGATAGCACTTACCGCCTGTTTTATGATACGATAAAGGGGGGGGACTATCGTTCCCGTGAGGGTAATGTGCATCGCCTGGCAGAGGTGAGTGTCAATATAATAGACCAATGTGTGGCTCAGGGTGTACCCTTTGCCCGTGAATATGGCGGATTGCTGAGCAATCGCTCTTTTGGTGGTACACAGGTGCAGCGTACGTTTTATGCTGCCGGCCAAACGGGTCAGCAATTGCTGATAGGTGCTTATCAGGCTCTGGAAAGGCAAGTAGCACTCGGTACGGTAGAAATGTATGCCCGCCACGAGATGCTGGAGGTAGTGAAGATAGATGGCAAAGCAAGAGGAATTATAGCACGTAATCTGATAACAGGAGAGCTGGAGCGTCATTTTGGCCATGCGGTGCTGTTATGTACCGGTGGCTATGGTAATGTGTTTTATCTTTCTACCAATGCTATGGGCAGCAATGTGACGGCAGCATGGAAGGCGCACAGACAGGGAGCCTATTTTGGCAACCCTTGTTTCACGCAGATACACCCTACCTGCATACCGGTGAGTGGCGATCACCAGTCTAAGCTGACATTGATGTCTGAGTCGCTGCGTAATGACGGACGTATATGGGTGCCTAAAAAACAAGGTGACAACAGATCTCCGAAGGAAATAAAAGAAGAAGAAAGAGATTACTATCTGGAGCGCAGGTATCCTGCATTCGGTAATCTGGTACCACGTGATGTGGCCAGCCGTGCTGCCAAGGAGCGTTGTGATGCTGGCTATGGGGTAGGGTCGTCGAAGATGGCGGTATATCTCGACTTTGCAGCAGCTATAGAGCGTTATGGCAAGATAGAAGCAGGTAAACAGGGCAAGCCTGATATGGGGAAAGAAGCAATAATTGCACTGGGCAAGGATGTGGTAAAAGAAAAATACGGCAACCTGTTTGACATGTATGCCAAGATTACCGGTGATAATCCGTATGAAGTGCCAATGCGCATATACCCTGCGGTGCACTATACCATGGGCGGATTGTGGGTAGACTATGAGTTGATGACCAGCGTACCTAATCTGTATGCATTGGGTGAGGCCAACTTTAGCGACCATGGTGCCAACCGTCTGGGTGCATCTGCACTGATGCAGGGTCTTGCAGATGGCTACTTCGTTATACCATATACACTGGGTAATAACCTGGCTGACGACATACGTACCAAGGCTATACCGACCGATCATCCTGCATTTGTAGCTGCCGAGAAAGAAGTTAGCGACCGAATAGACCGCATGATGAACATAAAGGGCAAAGAAAGCGTGGAAAGTTTCCATAAGCGTCTGGGCAAGATAATGTGGGACAAGTGTGGCATGGCAAGAAATGCAAAAGGATTGGAAGAAGCTATAAAAGAAATACAGGCATTGCGCAAGGAGTTTTGGAGTAATGTGCGTATTCCCGGCGAAGTAAAAGAATTTAATCCGGAGCTGGACAAAGCGGGTAGGGTAGCAGATTTTCTGGAACTGGGTGAGCTGATGTGCAAGGATGCATTGCATCGTGAAGAGAGCTGTGGCGGTCACTTCCGCGAGGAGTCGCAGACACCGGATGGCGAAGCTGAGCGTAATGACGAGAAGTTCATGTACGTAGCTGCATGGGAGTTTAAGGGAGATAGTAATTACGTATTGCACAAGGAAGAACTGAACTACGAAGTGGTACATCCAAGTGCTAGGAGCTATAAGTAAGACTAAAATTGCAAATTGAATAATTAGATACACAAATTGGCTAATTTTCGAATTGCCAAATTGTCAAATTGAAATAATATGCAACACTATACAATGAATCTCACACTTAAGGTGTGGCGTCAGAGGAACAGCAAAATGAAGGGTCATTTTGAAACTTTTCAGGTGAAGGATATTTCTTCGGAGATGTCTTTTCTGGAGATGTTTGATGTGCTGAATGAGCAGCTGGTAGCTGAGGGTAAAGACCCGATTGCTTTTGATCACGACTGCCGTGAGGGTATCTGTGGTTCGTGCAGTATGCACATCAACGGTCGTGCACATGGCCCTTGGGACCAAACAACCACCTGCCAGCTACACATGAGGGAGTATAAAAATGGTGATACCATAGTGGTTGAGCCATGGCGTGCAGACTCATTTCCGGTTATCAGAGATCTGGTAGTAGACCGTTCTTCGTTCGACCGTATTATAGCGGCCGGCGGATATGTATCTGTGAATACGGGTAATGCGGTAGATGCCAACTCGCTGCCTATTGAGAAACAAAGGGCTGATGAGTCGTTCGCAGCGGCATCGTGTATCGGTTGTGGCGCTTGTGTGGCTGCCTGCCCCAATACATCGGCAATGCTGTTTGTATCTGCCAAGATTGCTCATCTGGCATTACTGCCACAGGGAGGTCCGGAACGCAAAGTGCGTGCAGTAAACATGGTGCAGCAGATGGATACTGAAGGCTTTGGTAGCTGCACCAATATAGGTGCCTGCGAAGCAGAGTGTCCGAAAGGCATATCGCTGGAGAATATTGCCCGGCTCAACAGGGAGTTTGTGGGTGCTATGTTCTCAGGAAGTCCACAAGGATAATATTTTGAGCTCAGGACATAACTACAAAAGGCTGCATCATGCAGCCTTTTGTAGTTATGTCAGGTGAAGCATTTGTCAGGATTGACGTGGATACACATAAGGAAGCATCTCCTCTATATACTTACGCTCATTGCTTAACCGGGGTATTTTGTGCTGCCCGCCCAGTTTGCCTTTGTCTTTCAGCCACTTTTTAAAGCCGTTCTTAGGCATCTCGTGAATGATAGGCATGCGCAGTGCGATATCTTTATACCGCTTAGCCTCGTAGTCAGAGTTGATAGCTTGCAGGGATTTATCAAGCAGAGTGGTGAACACTTCGAGTGGAACGGGCAGATAGTCAAACTCTATTATCCATTCATGTGCACCATTTGTATTGCCGGTCATGTATATAGGTGCTGCAGAATAGTCTGCAACTATAGCGCCGGTTTCGGCACAAGCTACTGCTATAGCGTTATCTGCATTGTCTACTATCAGCTCTTCGCCAAAAGCATTTATAAAGTGTTTGAGCCTGCCGGATACCTTTATGCGAAATGGGTTAAGTGAGGTGAACTGTATGGTATCACCAACCAGATATCGCCAAAGGCCACCATTGGTGCTGATAACTATCGCATAGTTTTTGTATAGTTCTACTTCTTTGAGGGTTAGCGTACGCGGGTTTTCCTTGCCATGCTCCTCCATTGGCATGAATTCGTAAAAAATTCCATGGTTCAGAAACAACAACATTCCTTCCTCATCTTCACGGTCCTGAGCTGCAAAAAAGCCCTCAGAGGCATTGTATGTTTCGCGGTAATACATTTTGGGCGATGGTACAAACTGCTCAAACTGTCGGCGATAGGGGGTGAAGTTGACACCACCATGTATATATAGTTCCAGATTGGGCCAGATGTCGAGCAAGCTGGTAGCACCGGTTATCTCAAATATCCTTTTGATAAGTACGATGGTCCAGGTGGGTACACCGGCTATGTAGGTGACGTTCTCTTTGATGGTGCTATGCGCCATTCTTTCTATCTTCTCTTCCCACTCAGCCATGAGTGCAATAGATAGCTCTGGTAGCTGAAACAATTGCCCTGCAAATGGCATATTCTGCAGCATTACAGCCGAGAGGTCGCCAAAGAATGAAGCTGCGCTGAGTTGGTTCACCTGATGGCTGCCACCCAGTATCAGGCATTTGCCATCGGTGAGGTTAGAAGCCGGATTCTGGCGCAGGTAGAGCGCCAGTACATCTCTGCCTCCTCTGAAATGTGTATCGTCCATCGATTCCTTGCTCACGGGTATGAACTTACTTTTATCGCTGGTTGTACCACTCGATTTGGCAAACCAGGTGATGGGCGAAGGCCACAGTATGTTTTGAGTACCCTCAAGTATGCGCTGTATGTAAGGTTTTAGTGTGTCATAATCGTTAATGGGTACTTTTTTCTGAAAATCAGAAATGCTGTCTATATCCTCGAAGCGGTACTTTTTGCCATACTCTGTAAACTGTGCAGAACCTACCAGATGATTGAATACCTGCTGCTGGGTGTCTATAGGGTTGTGCATAAAATTATCTATTGCGCTCTGGCGCAACTTGATATACCCTCTGAATGCCGGACTAATAATTATGCTCATAATAGAACCACATTACCTGTAACGTTGTACTTTTTTTAATTTTTGATGTTTTTCTTACAAAGTTTGTTGCCTGGAAAAATCTTTTCTTTTCAGCTCAAAACTCTGCCCAAGGTACACCCTTCTTACCTGTTCATCGGCAGCAAGGTCTTCGGCGGTGCCAGCCATCAGTATGCGCCCTTCAAAAAGCAGATAGGCCCGGTCGGTGATAGAAAGCGTTTCCTGCACATTGTGATCGGTGATAAGGATACCTATATTCTTGAATTTCAGTGTTGCTACAATGCTTTGAATATCTTCCACCGCTATTGGGTCGATACCGGCAAACGGCTCATCGAGTAATATGAATTTTGGGTTTACAGCCAATGCACGTGCTATTTCGGTGCGTCGTCGCTCACCACCGCTCAGCACATCTCCGGGGCTTTTGCGCACGTGTTGAAGTCTGAATTCGTCCAGAAGAGATTCCAATTTTTTTTGTTGTTCACCCTTTGTGAGCTTTGTCATTTCCAGTACTGCGGAGATGTTGTCTGCCACAGACAGTTTTCGAAAAATAGATGCTTCCTGCGGCAGGTAGCCAATACCCATTTGTGCCCGCTTGTACATGGGGAGCTTGGTTATTTCTACATCATCCAGAAACACATTGCCAATATCCGGCTTCACGAGCCCTACTACCATATAGAAAGAAGTAGTTTTGCCGGCGCCATTGGGCCCCAGCAAACCCACAATTTCGCCCTGACTTACTTCAAACGAAACGTTGTTGACAACAGTTCGTTTTCCGTATCGCTTTACGAGCCCCTGTGTGTGTATTTTCAATTGAGGTAGTTTACAGCAAAAATAACAAAGAGCGGGTAGTATTGTTAGTGAATGATATAGTTTAACACATTTTAAATATATTTTATTCCTATGTTGCTACTCCCTATACGTCCTTGGAACTTTAGGGTCTGTAATGATAATGTAGTCGCCATATTTCTTGTATTCTTTCCAGTTGATGTTTGGGAAGGATTCGTCGCTGGCGGTAGAGATGATCAATGATTTTATTTTGGAGCTGTAATTGTTCAACTGTGTAGCTACTGCATAAGCCTGGTCGCTATGAAACTTACCATTAACATGCATTACTTTCTTGCCCTTATTTTTTTTCAAGTATCTGGTTATAGAATAAGCCATGGTAGCATCCCACAATGATTGTGCTGTAATCAGGTTAAAGCCTCCCATCCCGGCCACCGGCATAGCGGGCATTGCTTTTCCGGTGTCTGAAGGACTGTGTTGCAGGCCCATAAGTTTTTCATAGTATCCGCCGCTTGCCGTATCGTACGGTAGTGGTGCGAAAAATTCTTTAGCCTCATCTGACAGTTCTTTGAGTGCTTCCTGACCTTTACGACCTGCAAGGTTGGTATAACGAGAAGGAGCATTTGCGCAAATTACATCCAGCTTCTTGTCCTTAGCTAGTTCTACCATAGGTCTGTAGTCGCGATAGTTGCTCCATACACGGGCGTCTTTTTTGAAGTGTTTCTCGCGAATGTATCCCTTCAGATATTCGTCCATTACCGTTTGTACATCACGGTCGAACATCTCCAGTGAAAGTGCCACATCGGCACCGAATTTAAGGTGCATGAATTCCAGCACTGCATGCTCTACGAAGTGTGTAACACTATCATTGTGCTCCTCGCCAAAGAGTAGCACATCGTAGTTGTCCATGTCTGCAACAAGCGTTTTCAGTGACACTTCTTTATTTGTATTGCAGTTGTATACTCTATAGTTACTTTCAGAGAGTTTTTCCTGAGCGAAAGTGAACAATGGGCAAGCCAGAAGTATAATTAATATTTTTTTCATAAAACCTTTATTGATGTGAATGATTTTGGTGTAATGTTACTACAATTCTTTTAATGCTTTGATGATATTAGTTACTTCAGCTTTGTCAGCTATCTGGCTTGTAGCCATGGATAGTATGCCCGAACTATGAAATTCGGTGGCATGGGTGGCCGTAGCAAGGTTGCTGATATTTGATGACCTTACACCCCCTCCCGGCATAATGATGATACGACCCGCTGCGGCTGCTATCAACTGAACTATAAGTTCTGCCCCTTCTATTGCGGTATTTTGTAAGCCGGAAGTAAGCAGACGGGTGCATCCTGCCTGTATCAAAGTATCGAGTGCTTCGAATGGACCAGGCACCCGGTCGAAAACCTTGTGGCAGGTAACATCCATAGGGTAAGCCCACTCCACAAATCGCTTCATGTTATCTCCATCCAGTCTTTTGTCAGCCTTGTGTGCACCTATGGCTATGCCTTTGCAGCCCATTTCCTTGCATTTCATTATGTCTTTCTTTATGATTTCCAGTTCGTCGGCATCATAAAGAAAGTTACCGCCTCTGGGGCGAATCATGGGGAAAACAGGAATAGAAATGTGTTCGATAGCGTATTCTATAATTCCAAAGCCGGGAGTAACACCTCCGTCGGCAGGGCTGGAGCACAACTCAATCCTGCCTGCGCCGGCTGTTTCGGCAATACGGCAGGATTGGATATTGTATGCACAGAGTTCTAACTGCAATACCTATAAGGTTTTGAGATTGTTAATTGTACAAGGGTAAACAGGAAGTACTAAAACATTACTTATCCTCAGCCAGGCGGAAGCCCAATGACATGGCACGGGTATCACTAAGGTATGCTGCACGGCGTGTAACCACAGTTTCTTTAGCAGTACTGGCAAAAGACCCGCCACGCACTACCTTAGACTTGCCACCTACTGGTCCTGTAGGGTTTGTAACAGTATCGCGGCTACCATAGTTGGTATGGTACCAGTCGGCACACCACTCTTCAGCATTGCCGCACATATCGTATATGCCCAAGTCGTTTGGTTGTTTTCTGCCTACGGGGTGCACACGACCATCAGAATTGTTGATAAACCATGCAATAGATTGTGGACCAGATTTTCTACCGCTATAACGCTGTCCTTTGAATTCCTTTTCAGGTGCCATCAAACCTTTTTTGTTGTCAGCAACCAGAAACTCATTTTTGCCACCACGAATGTGTTTTTCTTTTATTAGAATTTCGGTATTGCCACCTCTTGCAGCATATTCCCATTCTGCCTCTGTGGGCAGGCGATATTTTTTGCCGGTAGTACTGTTAAGTTTTTTTATGTATTCCTGCACCTCATCCCAGCTTACATTAGTAACAGGGCATTCAGCACACTTGTAGAAGGATGGATTGTTTTCCATAACAGCTTCCCATTGTTCCTGCTTCACCTCGTAAGTGCCCATAGAAAAATCGCTCAGAACTACGCTATGAGCGGGTTTGCGGTCGGTAGAGCCATCGTCGCTACCGAGGTCGAAAGGGCCTCCGGTTACTTTTACGGTTTCAATTTTCAACGGACCGCCAATGGTTTTGTTGTATTTTCTTTGAGCGGTTGCCGGTTGTATCAGCAACAGCAATAACAAAGATGACAAACCAAATTTCATAAAGTATGTGTTTTATTGAGTGTTCATTAATTCATTTGCACCACTTTGGTAGGTTCCATATTGGCATTACGAATGGCAATATTCTGAGCCACACGTTGCGCCAGATCAGTAAAGGCTGCTTTTGCTACTGGTTCATCATCTACTACTGCCGGCACGCCTCTGTCACCTCCCTCACGTATGCTTTGTACTATTGGTATTTCTCCCAGAAAAGGCAAATCAAACTGCTCTGCCATTTTCCTTGCACCACCTTGCCCGAAGATATAATATTTGTTCTCCGGCAACTCCTGCGGTGTAAAATAAGCCATATTTTCTACAATTCCGAGTATCGGCACATTGATTTGTGGTTGCTTAAACATCATTATTGCCTTGCGGGCATCGGCAGCAGCTACCGCCTGTGGTGTAGATACTATTATTACACCGGTTACAGGTACAGTCTGTACCATTGTCAGGTGAATGTCGCCAGTGCCGGGTGGCAGGTCTATAACCAGATAATCAAGGTCTTGCCAATATACATCTGAAATAAATTGTTTGAGTGCAGAACTTGCCATTGGTCCGCGCCATATTACTGCCTGCTTTTCGTCCACCAGCAGCCCTATCGACATAGCTTTTACGCCATATCGCTCCAGCGGCACTATCATACCTTTGCCATTTACTTCCGTCATCTTGGGGCGCTCCTCTCTCATTCCCAGCATTATGGGGATAGATGGACCATAGATGTCGGCATCCAGCAAACCCACAGATGCACCCTCATTTGCCAGCCCTATTGCCAGGTTTACGGCTACAGTAGACTTACCTACACCACCCTTGCCCGATGCCACCATGATGATATTACGCACGCCCGGTAGTATAGATTTGTTGTCTTTACGGTTGCTGTTCACATTCGATGTCATGTGCACTTTCACCACAGCTTCTTTGTCTACCAGCAGCCTTATAGCATTCACACAGGCTTTCTCTATCATCTCCTTGAGCGGGCATGCCGGAGTAGTGAGTATAACGGTAAAAGAAACGTTTTTTCCGTCTATCATTACATCCTTAATCATATTGAGTGTTACCAGGTCTTTGCCTAAATCCGGCTCTTCTACCTGACTCAATGCCGCTATTACCGCTTCATTTGTTATCATATAAACCTTTGTTAAAGTGCGTTGTATGCAGCGCAAAAGTAAGCTAAAACAGGCTTATTTTGTTGCAGAACCTTTCTGGTGAATGTTTTTGAATACACTATTTTTCACCAAAACCTTTTCTATCTTGTATCCGCTTGTACTTCGGGGCAAAAAGAGTAAATTTATATTACTATGCGACTAAGGTATTTTTTGAATTTTATGGTCTTTTTTGGTGCTTTACTTTCGCTGGGCAAGGTACAGGCGCAGACTGGTTATGAAAACATCATTCAGATAAACGGTGTAATAATGACCGCCGATAGCCTGCGCGCTGTGCCGGGTGCTACCATATTGGTGAAAAACAAAAACAGGGGGGTGGAGTCTGAGAATACCGGCGTATTTTCACTGGTCTGCTACAAAGGCGATACGTTGGAATTTAGCTGCATCGGCTTTCGTACAAAAGAATATGTGGTATCACCGAAAATTGCCGGTCAGTATTTTTCTATAATTCAACTGATGGTGCAGGATACCTTTTATCTTCCTGAAACTATTATCAGACCATTGCCATCTAAGGAGGCGTTTGATTATGCGTTCAAGCACTGGCATATTCCTAATGACCAGTACGAGCTGGCACGCAGAAACACCGATGCCTACCTGCTGCGAATGCTAGCCTATACGCTGCCTATGGACGGACACGAAGCGCAGTCGAGACAATTGCAGAAAATGGCCGCTGATGCGGTATACTACGGACAACGCCCTCCTATGAACATACTAAACCCTATAGCGTGGGGTGAGTTTTTCGAGGCTTGGAAAAGAGGCGACTATCGCCGCAAGAAGTACAATCCGTATAGAGGGAATAATTAGTGGGCAGTTTGCGTTTAACTAACTTTACCTTGCAACATAGGTAAAATGTAATTTACATTAGACTTTGAAATTAGTTAGAGCTGATGTTTAGGCAGCATTTACAGTGTAATGTTTTATGTTTCTCAGTTCTTTGACTTTGGCAATTTGTTCTTCCTCTATGTCGAAATCATTCTGTAAACCCAGCCAGAATTTCGGGGTATTTCCAAAATACTTTGATAATCGCAATGCGGTATCTGCCGTAATTCTTCTGTTTCCCTTAATTATTTCAGATATTCCTGTTTGGGGAATCCCGGTATCTTTAGCAAGCCTGTAAGCTGATACGCTCAATGCTTTTAGAAATGCTTCATTCAGTATTTCGCCTGGATGTATATTTTTTAGTCTGCTCATTTTGTTAGATTTAGTGACAGTCTCTAATTGTTACTTCAGTTGCATTTCCGTTCTGCCAGATATTCCTAAAAATCAGGCACATAACAATACATACTTCCTGCATATTTCAAATATCAGAAATTTTCTAACAAAAGGTACACACAAACGTCCCCCTTGCATTTCCTGTGGATAAATAATAGCAGCATATTTCTCTGATTAGGGGCTGCTTATTGTTTTCCATCTACCTTTAAGTTTTATAAACAGTATAACAATATGTACAATCGTACAAGGTGCAGGGCTACTTCTATTTTTTTAGGTTGTTTTATGCTGGCAGCATGCAGCAACTCTGAGGCAGCCAAGAAAAAAACGATCGCCCCCCGGCAGGAATCTGGGAAACAA
The DNA here is from genome assembly GCA_021740995.1 of Taibaiella sp. Classification (GTDB taxonomy): domain Bacteria; phylum Bacteroidota; class Bacteroidia; order Chitinophagales; family Chitinophagaceae; genus Nemorincola. Next base: position 23,325 of record JAIOYR010000013.1, on the reverse strand, counting down.
GACACCGTTGTTGTGGCTGATACCGTAATAGGCGCAGCGCCTGCTACGCTGGACACAGCGCGTTATAATGCCCTCATGCTGCGTATGGTGCACGACTCAGCCTCGGCAAGATGGCCGGTAAAGGCAGATTATCCGTTGCCTGGAGCATTGTTGCCGTTCCATAGAATAATTGCCTATTATGGCAACTACTACAGCACCCGTATGGGCATACTGGGCGAGCTGCCGCCGGATGAGATGCTGCAAAAGCTGATGGGTGAAGTGAAGAAATGGCAGGCGGCAGATACTGCTGTGCAGACAATACCCGCCCTGCACTACATAGTAGCATCGGCACAGGGAGCACCTGGTAAGGGCAATACCTATAGAATGAGAATGCCCTTCACTCAGATTGACAAAACGCTGGAGCTGGCAAAGAAAATAAATGCAGTCGTTTTTCTGGACATACAGGTAGGGTGGAGCACACTGCAGCAGGAGATACCCCAACTGGAGCAATACCTGGCTATGCCCAATGTACATCTGGCTATAGACCCCGAGTTTTCTATGAAGACGGGTAGGGTGCCGGGTAGTATTATCGGCACATTTGATGCCGCAGATATAAACTATGCTACGCAGTACCTGAAAGACCTGGTAGTAAAGCACAATCTGCCACCCAAAATGCTGGTCATACACCGGTTCACAAAGGGCATGGTAACCAACTACAAGCAGATAGCACTGCGCCCCGAAGTGCAAATAGTAATGGATATGGACGGATGGGGATTCCCTGCCAAGAAGGTAAGCTCCTACAGACTGGCAATAGTAAACGAGCCCATACAGTTCACAGGGTTTAAGTTGTTTTATAAAAATGACATAAAAACGCCGCCGTGGAAAACTATAATGAAGCCGGAAGATGTGCTGAAACTTTACCCCAAGCCGATGTATATACAGTATCAGTAGTTTATTAATCTTAAGCCATAAGTTATGACTCGTAAATCATTGTTGGTATTATTAGGTTTGTGTGTTGGTGTTTTTTCCTGCACTCAAAAAGAGCAGGCAGATATAATTGTCTGCAATGGTGTGGTATATACCGTAGATAGTGCATTCAGCACAGCAACTGCCTTTGCGGTAAAGGATGGAAAAATAATAGCTGTTGGGAAAACAGAGGATATAAAGGTCAGGTATGCTGCTGCCGAAATAGTGGATGCGCAGGGCATGGCCGTTTACCCGGGATTCATAGATGCTCATTCCCATTTTACCGGTTATGGCCGTTCTTTGTTTGAGGTGAATCTGTATGATTGCAATGACTGGGCAGAGGCGGTGGAGCGCATAAAAGCCTTTGCTACTGAGCACCCTAATGAACCCTGGATAAGAGGCAGGGGCTGGGATCAGAACAAATTTCCCGGCAAGGAATACCCCACTAATAAGGAACTCAACGAACTGTTTCCCGACAAACCGGTAATGGTGCAGCGGGTAGACGGACATGCTGCCATAGCCAATGCCAAAGCACTGACTCTTGCTGGTGTTACCACCGCAACAAAACTGGCTGGCGGAGAGATAACTGTAGTAAAGGGACAACTGACCGGACTGCTGATAGATAATGCCGTAGACCTGATAACGGCAGTGATACCCAAGGCTAACAAAGAAGTATACGAAAAGTGGCTGACCGCAGCACAGCAAAACTGCTTTGCACAGGGGCTTACTATGGTCTCTGATTGCGGACTGCTGTATCACGACATAACAATGATAGATACATTGCAACGCGAGGGCCGGCTGGACATGCGCATGTATGTGATGCTGAGCGATGACACCATAACCTACAAGCAATACATGGAAGCCCGCACAGTGGCTATGCGTGCTGGCAACGCTGATGTAGTAAAAAGGTATGTAGGCAATGGGCCTTTCAAAACAGAAAAGCTGTTTGTAAAAGGTGTGAAGGCTTATGCCGATGGTGCGCTGGGTAGCCGTGGTGCCTGCCTGCTACAGCACTACTCCGACAAACCTGAGTGGGGTGGATTTTTGCTGAGTGCGCCGGCTCATTACGACTCGCTGGCGCAGTTGCTCGCTGGCACAGACTTTCAGCTATGCACACATGCCATAGGCGATAGCGGCAACCGCATGGCACTGAATATATACACCAAACACCTGAGGGGTAAGAACGACAAGCGGTGGCGTATAGAACATGCACAGGTAGTAAACCCTGCCGACTTTCATTTGTTTGGCGAGTCATCAATAGTGCCATCTGTCCAACCCACACATGCCACCAGCGAGATGTACTGGGCAGGAGTCAGGGTAGGAGCAGAGCGTATAAAAAGTGCCTATGCCTACAAGCAACTACTTGCCGAGAATGACTGGCTGCCGCTGGGTACCGATTTTCCGGTAGAGGACATCTCGCCCGTAAAGACTTTCTATGCCGCAGTAGCCCGTATGGATGCAAAGGGTTTCCCGGAAGGGGGCTTTCTGAAAGAGAATGCATTAAGCAGAGAGCAGGCATTGCGGGGCATTACCGTCTGGGCAGCCAGAGCCAGCTTTATGGAGAATGAAGTAGGTAGTATAGAGGTAGGCAAGAGCGCAGACTTTGTGATACTGGACACTGATTTAATGAAAGAAGAAGAAAGAGCAATACTAAAAACAAAAGTCAATGCAACTTATATAGGTGGTGTGAAGGTTCATTAGCAAACTAAAACCATTTATACGTTAACAATCTATAAGAGAGTTTCAAAAGACGAACAGGCAGAATTTGGTATATCTGTATTGTTTATTGACCTTGGTGCATTGAGTCCGCTGCTTTGTTGTTCTACACTTATAATGGTTTTGGCGGTTCCCCTATTTCATCTGTTATCTTCTGAACATAGGCTGCCATTTCGTGTTTATAAAATTTACCGTGGCAATTTTTGTATAGCTTATCAGAATCACAATAACATTTATTGGTTTCTTTATTACCAAATAAAAAGAACTCTTCACGCTTGTATAACACTATCCTTAGCGGTCCTGGATTGTGGGGTAGTCCTAAGACTTCCATAACTATTGGTGGTACTGATGCGCGGTCACGGTCTATCCGTGTTTCATACAGACCCAGAAAGTCTATAACCTTATGTCCATAAATGATGTGGTCAACAATGGGATTTTTAGTAGTGTTTATCTGTACTCTGGCAATTGGTTTCTCTTTATATGCAACTTCATTATTCGGCACAAACATTATAAAATCGGTTGGCTTTTCTCTAGGCGTAATGTCCAGTAAGTTACCTTCTTCATCTTCCCATACGGCGTGGTGTTCCGCTTGGCATAAATAGTGTGATTGCCATATTGCCCAACCATAGTGTATTTTACCACCGTCACGTTTTACTTTATCGGCTACATTATAGTAACAGGAGACAATCTTGCAATTTTCTTCTGGTCGTAGTGGCACTAATTCTGGCTCTACATCAAGCCCCATTGTGGTAAGTAGTTTATCTACTTCCCTATTTACCTCTGTTGGTGCTACGCAAACACAGGCGTGTTGCTGCTCCATTGTCCTTAAATATGTTTCTTGATCCATTACAATAAAGTTAGGACTTATATCCATTTCATTGTGTCTGCAGCTTTGTTTGGCTCAATGTACTACGCACCCGCAAAAGTCGCCTTATCAGATTAATTGAGTGGTGCTGTATCCTCTGGTTCTAGTGTCCAATCATCTAATAGATTAAAGGCATATACTTCAACGTGTGCGATTTCAATAAATAACAAATCAATGCCATCATTAAATTCAAAATCAGATTTACCGTTATCTTCTTCTTTCACTCTAGTAACTTCTTCATAAAAGTGGAATATATTATCAGTGCAATACGCCACTTGTAAGTAAGGATTAAGAAGTGCAAACTTCTTACAGTTATCGCTCGGATCTATACTGATAAAAATTTCAAAGGTTTTACGCTCACTCATAGCGTGAAAGTAGTAAATCAAAACCAAAGAGTGTTTAATAAAATGTTCACTTGCGGTTAGGTGGAAGAGGGAAGGGATGAAAAGAGTTCCCAAGCAAGTCGTTTAAAACTTGCTTGGTCATCTTCACCCCTTCCCTTTTTATTGTCTTGTACTTGCCTATAAGGCATTGTTGGTTGGTCGGTTCTTAAATCAATAGAGTTTAAGAACTGCATTGGCCACTGTTAAGGTTATCTATTACCCCAATCTACTTACCTCTATAGAAGTTTATGCCACGGCTCTTAATTTGTAAATGTCCCCCAGTATTAAGATGTGTCTTTGTCTGACTTAAGATATAGAAACTGGTGTAACTGTGTAGCGTCCTCTTACGAATACTATTCATTGCCGTTCATTTTAAATTCATTTCTGTAATTTTATAAGTATATTTAAAATGGTTGTTGCTCCCTGCTAAAATAGTTTTTAAAGTAGTGGTAGTAAAGGTTTCAAATTATTTTCAGTAAACAATCCCGTGATGGAATATTGTTAACTTCGTTGATACGCAAAGATATTTTATGAACAGATTTTTGGCATACTTTGATTTGCTGGGCTATAAAAAGTTTATAGAGAAAAATACACCCGAGCATATACACCGCAGAAATGAACACATTTTTGCAAGAAACCCTGAAATGGCATTAGCCGACCATAGAAGAAAAGAAGGAAGGTACCCAGGCACGCTTATTAGCGACATCAGTGAAACAAGTATTAACTGCCTTGGTTTTTCTGACACAATTGTATTCTGGTCAAATGGTGAAAGTCTACAAGATTTTATTGATTTGCTGAAAGTTGCATACGCTTATAATTATTTCAATATTGGATTTGAATTTCCTAGCCGAGGGTGCATTGTTTATGGTGATATCTGGTTTACTGATTTTAGCCAAGTAAATGAAAAAGGAAGCGTTTACAAACTTAATATGATTTATGGTAATGCACTCATAGAAGCACACGGAAAAGCAGAAAACCAGAGTTGGGCAGGTTGTGTAATTGATAATTCTGCAATCGAATACCTCAACCAGATAGGCGACATAAGTAGTTTACTAAAGGAATATACCATACCGTGGGAAGTGCAATATAAAGATAGAGCTCCGGTAAGGGACTATGCTTTAAGATTAGTGAAAGGAGCAATTAATGAAACTCTTTTTTCAAATATGGTGCACGGCATACAACATAGTTTCACCGGCGACAACAAAGGAGAAATCAAAGGACGGGTAAAGGAGATTTATGATAACACGATTACTTTTCTGATTGAACACAAAATGAAGTTCCCTCACTATTATTATTTGGACGCGACAAACGATAATGGCACTAAAATATACGCCAAGATTGATAACAAAACCATCACCAGAGTTATTAGAACTGAAAAGGATGGTACTGTGTATGAAATAACAAGCATCCCATTTGACCCTGACAATGATAGAGAGGTTTACAGCGCCCAAGAAGTAACACTAGAAATTTTTGAAGAACACTATATACAAGCTACCAAGTAAGGATTCGGTTTAAACTAATAATAACCTTCGCAAGATGAATAACAATCCCTATTTACAAATGTTGACCGAATTAGGTCACAAATCACATAACGAGAATAAACCATTATATAAATACACTAAGATTGATACCTTCAAAACTATCTTAAAGAATAATGCCTTACGTTTCGGTAACCCTGAATACTACAATGATCCCTTTGAATTTAGCGATGACTGTTTTCATTTTGAAATTGAAGATGCACCTTTTAGGGATTTACTTAGATTTAATGTAAGTAAGGCGCCATTAGATGAGCAAAAGCAAATCGAACATTTAATTGATACATTTTCTAAACAAAAATTTATTGATGTTCACAAAAAAAGAATTGAAGCCTATAAACGAACTGCTTTAGTTTTTTGTACTACCATATCTCCGTTAAATCGGTTAATGTGGGCTCACTACACGGACAACCATAAGGGTATTTGTTTTGGAATAGAGATACCTTTTGATTTTCGCAATGAAAAGGAAATGGTCGTTACTAAGTCAGTAAAATATAACCCGCTTATTAACACACAAACAATATTAACAAACGACCAAACTAAAATTATGATGGCTGTCTATAACTGGATATACACTAAATCGGAAATTTGGGGTTACGAAGATGAAATGAGAACCTACCGTATGCGGTTTTCAAAAATAGAATATGATACTGATTATATCCTACCAGAAAGAATAAACTATGAAGACATACAGTTTGATAAAAATGCACTGGTTGAAGTTCATTATGGTATAAACACGTCACAAAAAGACATTGATGAAGTAGAAGAGCTGATTAGAAAATATAGCTACAACAATATAATGAACCGATATAAAATACAGAAAGTAAAAGGCACATACGATATAGAGCGCATAAAGGTATAAAACCTATGTAGGCCTTTGCCTACAAACAGCTTCTTGCCGAGAATGGCTGGTTGTCGCTGGGTGCCGACTTTCCGGTGGAGGACATAGCACCCTTAAAAACATGAAGCAACTCTCCTAACAGTATTTAACTTTGACAAATGGTGTTAATTCTAAAAAGCGGGGCTACCGAAAGAGAAATGCAGGCTATCAGGTAGAAGTTGCATAAAATGGGTTCTGAAAGCAAAGGAATTGATCTGAGTAAGTATTCAGGTATATTGAAACTAAAAGAAGATCCTCTAGTCATACAGAAGAAAATGCGAGATGAGTGGGGATAGCTATTTGCTGATACAAATATTGTTCTTTGCTAAGTAAGTAGCTAAAATCTATATCAGTATCAAAATTTACAAAAAACAATGCCAGCTCAAAACAAAACAACAGAAACAAAAGTTGACGTTACTGATTTCGTGAACTCATACGTCGACAACGCACAGAAGAAAGCAGACAGTTTTCAACTGATTGAGTTAATGACAAAATGGTCTGGTTACGAACCCAAAATGTGGGGACCTACCATTATTGGGTTTGGCAGCTATCATTACAAATATGCCAGTGGTCACGAAGGCGACGCACCTATCATTGGTTTTTCTCCACGAAAAGCAGCGTTTTCCCTCTATGTCTTTTCTCCTACTGAAGACAATAAACATCTGCTTGAGAACCTGGGGAAGTTTAAAATGGCTAAAGCCTGTATTTATATAAAGAAGCTTAGCGACATAAATATTTCCACTCTGGAATTGTTGTGCAAATCATCCATTGCCTATATCAATGAGCATCACGAATGCTCTTGCAGAGATATAAAAGAGTAGACCATTGTGCTCTCTATAGCATACAAAAACGCAGCTACCCATTCGGAGCAGCTGCGTTTTCAATAGTACGGTTCATTATCCGTTAGAGTGCAGTGCTATGCCATTTCCTTCGCTGTCTGCAAAGAATGCCATGTAGCCTATTTCGGGGCTTATCTGTGTTTTTGGCATCAACACTTTACCGCCTGCTGCTTCCACCTTGCCCAGTGCATTGTTCAGGTCGGGGTTGCCATTCAGGTATATCTTGGCACCATCCATACTAGGGTTGTGCATATTGCTCTGTACCAGTCCGCCCGATACTTTTCCCTGCATGCTGTCTGGCGGAAACATGGCCATTTTCATACCCATCATCTCCATCTCATCCATTCTGATGTCGAAGATAGCCTCATAGAAGTTCTTGGCTCTGTTGATGTCGCTTACAGATATTTCAAACCAGTTGAGCGCATTTACTGTTGCATCCATAATTGTAGTTTTATTCGTTTTTAGATAATGTTTTTAGATGGTGTAATTTCTGCATATTTTTCTGAAATAGAAAGATTTTACATAAATATCACACTAAATATCACCTCCTGATTGCCGTTATTACCTGCACTACCCGCTCTCCACGCCTGCATCTGTTTGCCTGATAAAATCTGCTGAAACAGGCGGACCTGTCTGTAGCATGCGTGGGAGCGGTATTAACACCATTTTAATACACTGTTCCACTTTTCTTTCTTTTTGTGTTGATATTTTGTTTAGATTTGTATCCAATTAATTAAACAAAAAAATGGTCGCATATCAAATCAACGATCTTGAAAGGCTTACGGGCATTAAGGCACATACCATCAGGATATGGGAAAAAAGATATGACCTGATACGGCCAGACAGAACCGATACCAATCGTCGGTACTACAACGATAACCAGGTACGTAAGTTGCTGAATGTAACCACGCTCTTGTCTTACGGCCACAAGATTTCCAAGATAGCATCTTATACTGATGAAGAGCTGCATCAGCATATAGAGCATCAGTTTCCGGGCGTCAGTCATGCGTATATAGGCTATATCAATGATCTGGTATCCAGTATGCTGGCTTATGACGAAAATGGATTTGAAAAGGTATTTTCTGCCGCAGTGCTCAGGATGGGTCTGTTCGATACCATGCTGCATGTGGTGTACCCGTTTCTGAACAAGACCGGTGTGCTGTGGTCTATTAATAAATCAGTACCTGTGCAGGAGCATTTTGCCTCCTGTATCATCAGGCGAAAGCTGATGTCGGCTACAGACGGCTTGCTGGTATCAGACAAAGTACCCAAGAAGTTTCTATTGTTTTTGCCGCCCGATGAGTGGCACGAGATCGGATTGTTATTTGCCAACTATATCATCCGGTCTAAGGGCTTCTATACGGTATACCTCGGTCAGAATGTGCCGGCTGAGAATATAAGCAAGATAGTGGCTGCGGTAAAACCGCAATATATGCTTGCTTTCTTTGTTGCCAGCAGACCTCAGGAAGAGCTGGACACACTCTTAAAAGGATATGCCGGAATAGATAAGAAAATTAAATTGCTGGTTGCTGGCATAGGTGGTTTATCAGCTTTGCCCAAAACGGAATATAAAAACGTAACTTACATGAATGGCGTTAATGACCTTCTGGATGAATTGAAATAGTTTTCAGACCGCGTTGTTTGCTAATAATACAATAATAATCAACAAAATTGCAAAAGGTATCGGTAATAGGTAGTGGTTTTTCGGGCTTATCGGCCGCATGTTTTCTGGCAAAATCAGGAGCAGACGTTACCGTTTTTGAGAAAAACAGCACAAACGGAGGTAGGGCAAGGGTATTCAGTGAGCAGGGTTTCACATTCGATATGGGGCCAAGCTGGTATTGGATGCCCGATATTTTCGAGCAGTTTTTTTCCAACTTCGGCAAAAAACCACAAGACTATTACGACCTTGTTCAGCTCGATCCCGGCTTTCAGATAGTGTTTGGCAAAGGCGAAACATTTGTACTTCCTGCGTCTATGGATGGTATCAATGCTGCCTTCGAAAGTATAGAGAAGGGTAGCAGTGCCAAGCTGAAGAAATACCTTACCGAGGGACAGTATATGTATGAGGTGGGTATGAAACATCTGGTGTACAAGCCTTCTTTTTCCTGGGGCGAGTTTGTAAACTATGATGTGATAAAGGGTGTGGCTAAGCTGCATGTTTTCCAGTCGGTGAGTACTCATGTGCGCAGTTACTTCAAAGACGAGCGGCTAATAGCCCTTATGGAGTTCCCCGTACTTTTTTTGGGGGCTATGGCAAAACAAATACCTGCGTTGTATAGCCTGATGAACTACGCTGCACTGGCCAGAGGTACGTGGTATCCTATGGGTGGTATGATGAGGATAGCAGGGGCTATGGAGGAGCTGGCTACTTCGCTGGGGGTAACATTCAAAACCGGGTGTGAGATAGAAAAGATAGAAGTGGAAAATGGTATTGCCAATGCTATGCGTTGGAAGGGTGGCAGGACAAACACAGATGGTATTATTGCCAGTGGCGACTACCATCATATAGAGCAGGTGTTACTGGATGAGCAGCACCGAAACTATGACGAAAAGTACTGGGACAGCAAGACGCTGGCACCATCCAGCCTCATATTTTACATTGGGGTGAATAAAAGAATCGGCAAACTGATACATCACAATTTGTTTTTTGATAGCTCTATGGATACCCATTCTAAAGAGATTTACGAAGACCCGCAATGGCCTTCTGACCCGCTTTTTTATGTGTGTTGTCCGTCCAAAACAGACCCTACGGTAGCACCGGATGGCATGGAGAATCTCTTTATACTCATTCCTGTTGCCCCCGGGCTGCAAGATACCACTGTGATACGTGAAAGGTATTTCAAAGCTGTGATGAAACGAGTGGAGGCCTACTGCGGCGAAGTTATAGAGCCGCATATAGTGTACAAAAAGAGTTATTGTATTAACGATTTTAAAAGTGATTATCACGCTTACAAAGGCAATGCCTATGGACTTGCAAACACACTCATGCAGACAGCGGTTTTGAAACCCTCTTTGCGAAACAAGAAGGTAAGTAATCTGTTTTATGCAGGGCAGCTTACAGTGCCTGGTCCCGGAGTGCCGCCGGCGCTCATTTCGGGCCAGATAGCTGCCGAACAATTAATTAAGCGATTTAAATGATTATTCTATGAAACAGATATTCGACGATGTATCTGCATCTTGCAGCAAGCTCACTACCCGGCGTTATAGTACCAGTTTCTCGCTGGGCATCAATTGTCTCGACAAGCGTATGCATGGGGCTATCTATGCCATATATGGTTTTGTGCGTTTTGCCGATGAAATTGTAGACTCTTTTCACGACTACAACAAGATAGAACTCTTTTATGAGTTTAAAGAAGAAACACAAAAGGCGATAGACCGGAAGATAAGTATGAACCCTATTCTGAATAGTTTTCAGCATGTGGTCAACAAATATCATATAGATCAGGAGCTGATAGACTGCTTTCTTAAAAGTATGGAAACAGATCTTAAGCGTAGCACTCATTCCGGCGATACTTATGATGAGTATATTGTTGGTTCCGCCGAGGTTGTGGGGCTCATGTGTCTTAGGGTTTTTACAGACAATGATGATGCACTTTACAAGCGGTTAGAGCAGCCTGCGCGTAGGCTGGGTGCGGCTTTTCAGAAGGTCAACTTTCTGCGCGATTTGAAAAACGATTATGAATACCTCGGCAGAGTTTATTTTCCCGGCGTGGCTTTCAATTCATTTTCAGAGCAGGATAAAAAGAACATTGAGCACGATATAGAGCAGGATTTCATAGCAGCTTTTGCCGGTATAAAACAACTGCCAAAGTCAGCCAGATTTGGTGTATATGTGGCATACAAGTATTACAAAAGTCTGTTCAATAAAATAAGGTCGGTGCCTCCTGCACGCATACTTATAGACAGGGTGCGCATATCTAATCCCCGTAAGATTGGTTTACTGGTTACATCGTATTTCAGACACAGTTTAAGTATTTTTTAGCATGGGGGTAGCAGAGCTGGTAGTGTTGGTAGACGAGCATGACAACGAAACAGGCATAATGGAAAAGCAGCAAGCCCACATCACAGGTAGCTTGCATAGGGCTGTTTCTGTATTTATTTTCAATTCCCGCAATGAGCTATTGCTGCAGCAAAGAGCTGCAGCTAAGTATCATTCAGCGCTGCAGTGGACAAACACCTGCTGCAGCCATCCGCGCCCGGGTGAGTCGGCTCCAGACGCCGCCCACCGCCGATTGCGCGAAGAAATGGGTTTGTTCTGCAATTTGCAGAAGGCGTTCACTTTCGTGTATCATGCAGACCTCGAAAACGGTCTAATAGAGCATGAGTATGACCACGTATTTACCGGAACCAGTGATGCAATGCCTGTACCCGATGAAGACGAGGCTGCTGGATGGAAGTATATGACAATGGATGACCTTAAAGAATCAATAGCACTTAGCCCGCAGAGTTATACTCCGTGGTTCAAGCTGTGCATAGATAAGTGGTATAATGAATTGCTAAACACCCCAAAAAAATGAAAACATATAATCTTTCCAGAGAGCAGTTTTTGCCAATAAGTATTGAAGAAGCCTGGGCTTTTTTCTCTAATCCTATGAATCTTTCTGTGATAACCCCACCGGAAATGAAATTTGTGATTTTGACAAAACTTACCGACAAGCCCATTTTTACCGGTATGGATATCGACTACACCGTTAGTCCGTTGCTCAATATTGCTATGCACTGGACCACCGAGATAACCGGAGTGGATGCTCCGCACGTTTTTACGGACCGGCAGAAGAAGGGACCCTATAGCTTGTGGGAGCATACGCACACCTTTAAGGCCGTGCAGGGTGGTGTCCACATGACAGATAATGTCAAATACGCCATACCTTTGGGCTTTCTGGGAGACATTGCTCATGTCATGGTGATAAAGAATAAGCTGAAACATATTTTTGATTTCAGAGCAGTAAAATTGAAAGAGTTATTCAAAGCAGAAAATAAATAAATTATTATGTGGCAGGTTAATTTGTTGATTCTTGCAGGTTCGTTTTTTGGCATGGAGGCAGTAGCATGGCTCACGCACAAGTATGTGATGCATGGCCTGCTGTGGAACCTCCACGAAGACCATCACAAGAAAAATCCAAGTTCATTTTTCGAGAAGAACGATTATTTCTTTCTCATTTTTGCTATTCCGGGCATCATCTGTCTGGGGTTAGGGCTCTACACGCCGCTTTCGTACCTTATGTACATAGGTCTGGGCATCACCATTTATGGTTTTGCTTATTTTTTGGTTCACGATATTTTTATTCATCAGCGGTTTAAGATATTCCGCAATTCAGATAATTTTTATTTCAGAGCCATTCGCCGCGCTCACAAAATGCACCACAAGCATCTGGACAAGGAAGACGGCGAATGTTTCGGTATGTTATGGGTGCCACTTAAGTATTTTGCAGATGCATTAAAACGTAAACAAGCAAATGCCTGATAAATATGTATACCTGCTGGTAGACTTCTTTTGCATTGTTTTTCCCTTTGCATTTTCCTTTCATCCACGCTTCAGGTTTGTAACTAATTGGCGTTACTATGTAATTCCGTGTCTGTCTACAGCAGCATTTTTTTTGGTGTGGGATGCCATTTTTACGCACTACGGTATATGGAGTTTTAACCCCCGTTATGTTTGTGGTCTTTACCTGTTCAATCTGCCCATTGAGGAGTGTTTGTTTTTCATTTGTATTCCTTACGCCACAGTGTTTACCTACTACTGTGTAGACCGCTATATACCCTTGCAGCGCTACCGTAGCTTGGCAGAGGTGCTCACATACCTGCTTATCGGTTTTCTGGTGGCGGTAGCGGGTACACACCTGCCTATGCTATACACATCAGTTACATTCCTGTTGCTGGCATTGTTTCTTGTGTTATTGCTCGTGTCGAGGGTACAATATCTCGCCATATTCTATTTTACGTTTATCATCATATTGCTGCCTTTCTTTTTATCCAACGGTGTGCTTACCGGTGCCTTTACCCCCGAGCCGGTCGTGAGCTACAACAACAGTCATAATCTGGGCATACGCATGATTACTATCCCTTTCGAAGATACGTTTTATGGTATGTTGCTCTTGCTGATGAATGTAGCAGGATACGAGTATTACAGGCAACGATTTGGAGCAGAAAAGGTAATGAAGTGATTATTTCACCTCTGCCAAAAAACAAAATCTATACTGCAAGCTAAATTTCGATTAATTTATTACCTTTGCGCTCCCTGAAACACAAATCATAACTGCCCGGGTGGCGAAATTGGTAGACGCACTGTGTTCAGGTCGCAGCGTTCGCAAGGATGTGCTGGTTCGAATCCAGTCCCGGGCACAAAGCCCCCTTTTTGGGGGGCTTTTTTTATGCCCTGAAATGTAGTGTTATTAATACTTTACAGCTAATGATGTTTTTTCTTTTTTCCGTTGTTTGAGTAATTTTTGTCCCCCTATTGTCCCTGTGGTTTGTTTTTATGGTTCATTATCCAACCAAAGGAAAACAACGGCAATAATCAATAGTAATGACTGTAACTGGTGCTAATTAGTTATTTTCATGCAAAGAATGTACTTATGACAATGAGAGTAGCGTTAATGTTGCTGGTTTTTCCAATTGCCGTTTTTGGGCAAAGGAAATGTAAGCGGTTTGTTCAAGACAGTAAAAACCCAAACACTGAAGTTAAAGTATCATGTGAGTGCCCCAAAAAACAAGAGGATTGCTTGTGTTATGTGGGGGATTGGAGTGATGAGTATTACAATGAATTGCATCATACTGACATGCCAAACGATTTTGGGGTTAAGTGTATTGGGAAAACCTTTTTTACTTTTGGGAATAATATTTGGTCAATAGTTAATGTGACAAAGGAAGTAGTTGAAGTTGATACAGTTTATACATACTATTTATCGAGGAAAGTTGAAAGATATTGGCAGATTCCCAAAAATCGAGTTGAGGGTTTTGATCCGGAAAGATGGCGCTTTCAGTCACAAGTTGAGCAAGTGATTCGAGGGCAGGATACAATCATAAAATTTGAAAAAATTACTGATAAGATATTTTATGTTGTCAAAAGGCAAGGCGTGTTATCTATTGATGATGTCTACTTGGGGAGCTCTCATTATTTACGGCACATCGATGGTATCACAAATGATTTTAGTCTTTACTCAACTGCAAGAAAACAAAAGATTTTTTTCCTTACTGGCTATGCTGATGGTGAGTATATAATGGTTGGAGACAAAGATGGTGGTAGACCAGTGATGGATTTTATAAATGATTGGCAAGAATGACACATGTAAAGCACCCGGAAAGTGATAGGTACTTTCATGGAATTTTTTAATTGTGGCGTTATATGGCCCACGCCTCAAGTTTTGACCAGTTAGGCTATTTTTAGGTTTTCTTGCCAAATGAATGCAAATTGGTGAATAATTTGGATTGCCTATTTTGGAAAGGGCAGCAACACGAGAATCTAATTATTTTTGTATGTTTATGACAACGATTCCCGTATGAAGCAAACTATCTGCATTTCCTTTTTTGTTTTAGCTGTAGTTGCATTTTATAAAGCCGATGCACAAATCACTATTACAAAAATTCCAAGGACTGGAAATGTCGAGGTGTTATTTGAAAAAGAAACTCTCAAATATTATGACAGCTTACAAAATTTTTTAGGTAGAAATGTGTCCATGTATGTTGGTCAATCCTTCTATTTAAAAGGGATAGTGAGCGACATGCGTGAATATGGATTTCGAGATTTTTATATAACAAATGGTAGTGGCCTATATGGTGAGGACAATTATGTTGTCAATCCATATAAGCCCAATCAGGGGAGTTTCAATTCTTCTTATGATGAATTAGTCGGTAAGTATTTTGAAGTATTAGAAGTTTTGCCAAGTCCCGACATTGAATATTATAGAGTTGCTAAAGAGGCTTTGAAGGACATTAAGATAATTACGGGAAAGGAAGATGCCAAGAGTAAGAAGTTAGCGATTGAGATTAATAAGAATTTGAAACTTATAGACAGTAATTTCTTTTTTAACGGTCATTGTTTTTTCAAACTTAGGGAGCAGGTGAGCGGTGATATCGTTTATTTTAAATACAACTCTAAGGACAGGTTTTTTTTCCCTTTTATTGTTCTTGGTTATTTTGAAAAAGTGAGACAGCTACTTATCGGTAACAAGTATGTTTTTGCAGATGATTGGTTGCGTGGAGCTAAAGATATTGAGACAGGTAAAAATGTGGAAAGTAACGTAGGGGAAATATGGAAATGTGTTGGATTGACGATAGAAGATAAATTTTACAGGATTAGCCCAATTCTCATGGATTCTTTTGGGAGAAAGGCCATTATTTCTCATTATGGTGAATGGCTTGGTGAGTATATTTATGGCAAGGTGTTTTCTGATAAAGAGGCAAATATGTATAGAAGTAAATTTGGCTCAAATAATTTTGATTCAATTTTGCTGGGGCGTGTATTTGTTGGTATGTCAAAAGAAATGTGCAGCGTTTCATTAGGGAAGCCGACTAAAATACATGTCATAAAAAAATCAGGTGAATCAATTGAACAATGGTTGTATCTTGGCATTGAACTTACTTTTGATAATGGTCTATTAAAAAGTATTAAAGATTTCCAATATCCTAATCAAGGGAAAAAAGTACCAACCAATAAGGCAGTAAAAAAATCACCTTAAGGTAGGTTATTGCAATGTGCATTTGATACAGAAGGTGTGCAATCAGTTTTCCCTCCGATATGGTCAAATACTTAGCTTTATGTTACATTTTGTCCCCCTAATGTCCCTAGTAATTTGAAAGTAATGAAAATTATAAGATAATATATTATTAATTATATCATTACATATTACACAATTAATAATATGTTTGCCAGTCCCGGGCACAAAAATGAGAGCGGAGAGCGTCAGAGCGAAAAGCGATACTTGTCTTCTCTCTCATTTTCTATCACTTTTCTCCGAATAGGGTATTTCAGATTCAACACCTATTCATTTAACTTGAAATGCCCTCTCTGCTAGATTCCAATAAATTTCCCACTCAAAACGTAGCTTTGTTATATGAAGTATTTGCTTACCGGATAAGAAACAGAAAGGCTGAGATTTAGATTGCTACAGGATAGTGATTATGATGAATGGTTGGGCCTTTTCGGCAACAGAGATACTGTGCGCTTTCTGGCTTTGGAGCATCTTGCTACTACTAAGGAGTGTTGCGATTTTTGGTTTGAGAAGGCAATGGCTCGGTCTGCTAACGGCACCGGCGGCATGAATGCATTGATAGCTAAAGATAGTGGTAAACTGATAGGTCAATGTGGATTGCTGATACAGGAGCTGGCGGGTGAAGAAATTATGGAAATTGGGTATTCATTATTGCCCCAGCATTGCGGCATGGGTTATGCATCCGAAGCAGCTAAGAAATGCAAAGACTACGCCTTCTCACATAGCTATAAGGATGAACTATATTCTATTATTCATACCGATAACTTCCTTTCTGTAAAGGTTGCTGAGAACAACGGAATGCGGATTCACAAGACCTTGCCGGACTATAAAGGAATAGCTGTAAAGATATACAGGATTACCCGTGAGGAATTGCTAAAGCAGATAGCTATGGCTTGCTGATTTTATAGTCTGCCCACCTCCTTTTACCACGATCTGGAGTGTCTGAGCGGCCCAAATGTCTTGTGATGCATATATCTGCTTTCATTGAAAAACTGTAGCCCGAAATGCAGACCACAGTCTATAAGAGATGCAGGTCCCAGTGTGTAGAAAAGATTCTCGTTATAATTCTGCCTTTTTTCTAATAGTCCGGCAAACTTCAGACCCACATTAGCTTCTATAAAAAACGGACCGAAATTATACCGCTTACCTGCTCCTGCCCCTACAAAGCCATAGCTTCCAGGGTCGTTGAATGGTGCATCATATCCGGCAAAGTACGGTTTGGCGTTGTAAGTGGCACTACCTACACCTACTTTGCCATAAAAAAACGCCTCTGAGCGCTCCCATGAGCGAAAGTAGTGCTGGTAGGCTACAGAGCCCTGATATCCGGGGAAAATCCCCCAATACCATCTGTAACTCACTAATACAGAGTGTTCCTGATTTAGCCGGTACTGAAGCCTTACACCGCCTTTTGATAGCAGGCTGGCAGGATTCGTAAGGTGAATAGACATTTTGGGCGCAAGGTATTGTGCCACCGCCACATGGCAGCACGATAGGTACAGTATAGCTAAAAGGGTAGGTAGTAAAATGGTTTTCTTAGTCATTTTTCACAACGTATCGTATGATAAAAGCAAGTAGTCTGCTTACAAATATCGGTTTTGTAAGTCAAGAATACTACATAACGCTTGTATTTCCGCTAAATTCACCCGGTATTTTTTTCTGAAAATATTCTTTCCATTGCCCATGCCTTCAGCCGCATTTCTTCCCATTCGCTTTCTGGTACACTGTCGAAAGTGATTGCTCCGCCGGCCTGGTAAGAAAGATAACTGGTCTCTTCATTGTAAAACAAGCTGCGGATAATAACATTGAAATCAAAATCGCCGCTGGGTGTTATATAGCCTACCGTGCCCGAAAACAACTCTCTTCGTATTACTTCATACTGCTCTATCAGTTGCATCACTTTATACTTTGGTGCACCGGTCATGCTGCCCATAGGGAATGTAGCGCTAATAGCCTCTGTGAATGTTGCGTCCTCATTTAATAGACCACTCACTGTAGATATCATCTGGTGCACCTGCGGGAAGGAGTAGATACCAAACAATTCATCTACCTGCACAGAGCCTGTTTTGCAGCAGCGGGCCAGGTCATTGCGCACCAGGTCCACAATCATCACATTTTCTGCACGTTCCTTTATATCGTTTTGCAGTGTTTGTTTTATCAGGTTGTCTTTACCCGGGTCTTTGTCACGTCTGGCGGTTCCTTTTATGGGTTGTGATAGTATCTGAGCGCCTTCTTTACGCAGGTATCGCTCGGGGCTGGCGCACATCATATATAGGTGATCCAGCCGGTAGAAGGCGGCGAATGGTGCCGGCGATATATTATTGAGCGCATGAAAGGTTTGTAGCGGGTTTACGGCTGCGTTTTCTGCGTGTCCACCGGTACAATAGTTTATTTCGTAGCAGTCGCCATCGGCTATATGTTTACGCAGCTTAGCTATGGTATTTATGTAAGACGCTTTATCAGTGGTGCCGCTAAACGAGTGTGGTAATATAGTTGCAGCAGCAGTGGCTGATGTAGCCATAATTTCGCTGAGTATCTGCGCCGGATCACCAAAGCTTTCTATGGTTAGAGCACTTTGTTCCCGGTTCATGTAGCATACAGTTTCCGGTACAAAAAACTGTAGTAGCGGAAAGCCATGATTCGCCGCATGGCGCGATGATAAGCCTGGTTCAGTCACGTTTTTATAATCATAACAAATATGCCCAAACATCCAGTCGGGTTGCGTATCATGTGCCTGCTGCAATTGCAGTAGCGTGCCATTGTCCTTGCCACCTATCACCTGGTTAGCGCCGGCAGCCAGCAAGCATTCATAACCCGCGTATAGGCTGGGGTAGTTGTTACTATCCAAAAAAATAAGGATGCTGAATTGTTGTGCCCAATTCAGCATCCTTATTTTCATTGTTCCTGCATTTGCAGGTGTTATCTCGTAAGTGGCTATATTTCTTAACAACTGCTGCGTGTTACTCATTTCTTTATCAAATAAAACGACAGCTACATATTCAATCTATAGAAAGAAAAGCATAGCACTAGATAGAATTAGAAGTCATCATCGTCATCATCAAATCCTCCCGCACCTTCTGTAAAGAACCCAAGGTCTTTAAATTCCTCATCAAAATCATCATCCTTGCCCGACTTCTTCTTAGGTGCTTTACTCTTAGACTTAGGTAAATCAAATTCTTCGAATTCTTTTTCTATATCAAAGTCATCGTCTTCTTTGTTGAAATCGTCGTCGGCATCATCTATGTCATCATCATTGTCGTCATCGTCATCATCATCATCATCATCGTCACTCTTGCTTTTCGCAGTTTTTTTAGATGCTTTCGCGCCTTTCGGAGCATCGTCTTTTTTCTTTTTAGCTGCTGCTGATTTCTTTGCAGGAGCATCGGTTATCTCATCCAGATCATCGTCATCATCATCGTCTTCCAAAGCCTCCTTTTTAGTTTTTGGAGCTGCTTTTTTTGATGCTGCAGCAGGTGTTGTGCCAGCACTTTTTTTTGCTGTCGTCTTTTTGTCAGTATTTGATTTCATAGCTCTGTATCTTGATGCCGTAAAATTTTAATAGTTTCACGAATTTGCCAAATTTTTTTTTGAATTAAAAAGATATTATTTTTCTTAAGAAATAACTATTAGCTGGTTTCTGCCTGTGCCATTTGATATGTGCGATATCTTTGTTTCCAGATAACCTTCTATAAAGGTACAGTACTCTTTGAAAGCCTGCGGTAGTTCATCATAATTGCTGCAGCTACTCACTGGTGTTTTCCAGCCATCAAAAATAGCGTATAATGGACTAATATGCTCATCACACAAGTCAAAAGGCATTTCTTTTGTTGCTACACCATGCACCGTGTATCCGGTTGCAGCTTTGAGCGGTGTAAAGTTGTCCAGTACGTCTGTTTTGGTGATGATTAGTTTCGTTACACCACTGAGCATTACTGCATAGCGCAATGCCACAAGATCCAGCCAGCCACATCTGCGTGGTCTGCCGGTTGTTGCTCCAAATTCATGCCCTGCAGCTCTCAGTGCTGCTCCTGTTTCATCTTCCAGCTCAGTAGGAAACGGGCCGCTGCCTACTCTGGTACAATATGCTTTAGTGATACCATAAACATCTCCTATACGGGATGGTGCTATACCCAGACCACTGCAAACCCCTGCAGCAATTGTATTAGACGATGTTACAAATGGATAGGTACCAAAGTCTATATCCAGCATACTTCCCTGTGCGCCTTCTGCCAATACTCTTTTGCCATTTTTCAGGTGGTTATCCAGCCAGTATTCAGCATTTACAATCTGCAGGAAGCGCATACGCTCTACCGCTTCAAAGAAAGGTTGTTCCCATTCTTCCCACTCTATAGGCGTGCCCCCATATTGCCGCAGTAGCTGCTTATGCTTTTGTTTTAGCTTGTCGTACTTTTCTTTGAATCCCGGTGTCAGAATATCGCCAACCCTTAGGCCATTTCTACCGGTTTTATCCATGTAAGCAGGTCCTATGCCTTTGAGTGTTGATCCGATTTTATCCGTACCTTTCGCCGATTCTGATGCAGCATCCAGTGCACGGTGAGTTGGCAATATCAGATGCGCTTTCTGCGATACAAACAAGCGCTTTAGCAAATCAGGACAGAGCGGTAATATTTTATCTATTTCTTTGCTCAGTGTTACCGGGTCTATTACCACGCCATTGCCTATCAGGTTCAGGCAATGGCCCTGAAAAACACCCGATGGAATGGTGTGCAGTACTACCTTTTCATTGTTGATATACAGCGTATGTCCGGCATTAGGACCACCCTGAAATCTTGCTATTACATCATATTGCTCGGCAAGAAAATCTACTATTTTACCCTTGCCTTCATCGCCCCATTGCAAACCCAACAAAACATCTACCATGTTGTTTCAGTTATATTTTCCGGTATTTTCCGGTTGAGAAATTTATTCCAAAGTTCAAAAGTAAATCTTCATGTTTGAAAAGTAAAAAATAGTTATTCTTTTAGGACGTAGTCTTATTGAAAAACTTTTTTCGTTTTTTCTGTAACGCAGTGTTAGTTAATAGTACTCTGTTCTTTTTGTTAGCGTTTCCACTGTTATGTCCATTGTGCTACAATCTGCAATTTGTAGTTAGAAAAAGTAACATTTTTTGCTTTTCAAAAAATACTTTATCATTTATTCATTTTTTTGTTTACCTTTGTGTTTCATTTTTTAAAAACAGTAAAATGCAAGAAGGTACAGTTAAATTTTTCAATGGAACTAAAGGATTTGGTTTCATTTCCCCATCTAACGGTGGAGAGGACATTTTCGTTCACGTTTCAGGTCTTTATGATGAAATTCGTGAAAACGATAAAGTTTCTTATGAAGTTCAAAATGGTAAAAAAGGATTAAATGCAGTAAACGTAAAAGTTATCTGATCTTATTCATAATAATCATTTGGAAAAAGAGCATCTTTCACTAGGTGCTCTTTTTTTATGTCCTTTTGAAAAATGCTGTCTACTTTCTTTTTGTGAATATTTAGCAATCTTTAATTATTTATTTTTATCATAATACATGTAAATATTTAGTATATAAAATAAATTAGTTAAAAGTAAAATAGCCCATTTAACTGCAAGATTGTAGTCTTGTATTTTGTCGGTACGTTTCGTAATAATATAAATGTATTTTCCCTTAACAAATTTTGCGTTGAATTTTGTTTTTTTGAGGTTAAATTTTAACTTTAAACAAAACTATTACTCACTTCAAAATAATTGAAAGTTAAATTGTATTTACCATTACGTAAAATTCCGAAAAAATGAGAAAAATCTACTTTTTGTTATTAATGTTTTGCATCAGTGTTCTTTTTACCTATGCACAAACAACAACATTTAACTACACCGGTACTGTTCAGACATACACTGTCCCTGCAGGTATCACTTCCTTGGCCGTTGATGTTGCGGGAGCGCAAGGTGGAAATTACACCAGCCCGTCAAGAATTGGAGGTTTGGGCGGACGCGCACAGGGAACGGTCGCTGTTACCCCTGGTCAGATACTTCAAGTGTATGTGGGCCAGCAGCCGGTGTCCGGTTCCTGCGGTTCTACTGCAGTATTTGGCGGTCTGAGTAGTGGTGGAGGTGCAGACGGTGGTAACGGCTCTGTAGGGGGTGGTTGTGGCGGTTCCGGAGGTGGAGGTGCCAGTGATATTCGCACTGTTGCTGGAAGTAGTTTTGCCGCATTGAGTAGCAGACTGCTGGTTGGCGCCGGAGGTGGTGGTGCAGGATATGCATGCGGCGAAGATGGTGGTGGTGGTGGTGGCCTTACCGGGATGATCGGTAACTATTGCGGTTCTACAGCAAGTGCAAATATCGGCCAGCCTGGCACGCAAACTGCCGGCGGAGCACCTGGTTCGGGTAGTTGTTCTGGCACAGGTGCAACGGCAGGTGGTTTTGGCTTTGGTGGTAATTCTTGTACCAACAACTGGGGGGCAGGCGGAGGTGGCGGTTATTATGGCGGAGGTGGATGTTTCCAGGGTAGTGGTGCCGGCGGTTCTTCATTTATTGCGGGAACTGGTGTCACCGGTGGTACCACTACCGCCAGTTACCGTAGTGGAAATGGTCAGGTTATAATAACACCACTTTGTAGTAACCCACCAGCAAGTACAGGTGTCGCTAATATGTGCACAGGTGCATCAACTACATTTTCAAATACGGTACCAAGTGGTACATGGAGTAGCAGCAATACTGCTGTGGCTTCTATTGTTGCAGGTACAGGTGTTCTCACTGCTGCAAGTGCAGGCACTGCTAATATTACCTATTCAGTTGGAGGTGGTTGTTTTTCTTCAAGGACAGTAACTGTTACTGCTGCACCTTCAATCAGTGGAATTACTACTAATTCACCTTTATGTGCCGGTAGTACATTGACACTTACTGCTAATAGCCCGTCAAATGTAACTTCATTTTTGTGGGAAGGGCCTGCTGCAATTATTGGCACTTCTACTGCATCTGCGAGTGTTTCCGATATAGGTACATCCAGTTCAGGTTCCTATTCGGTTACTGTTAATAATGGTACTGGATTTGGATGTGTCTTAACCTATACCACATCAGTAAGTGTCCTTGCTTCTCCTGCATCTATAACAGGACCAGCAAGTGTTTGTCAAAGCTTCAATACTACTGTTATAAATACTGTTGCTGGCGGAACCTGGACTAGTACCAATACTTCCGTGGCACCAATTAGTTCGTCAGGTGTTGTTACTGGCTCATCAGCTGGAACATCTATTATTTCTTACACATTATCTTCTGGCTGTGCAGCTACAAGGGTTGTTACGGTAAATTCTCTTCCTGTTATTACTATTTCGCCTTCGTCTTCAGCTACAGTCTGTTTGAGCAACTCGGCTTCTTTCTCTGCGGCTGCTCCGGGTGCAACATTCAGTTGGGTTGGTGTTTCCGGTGCTACTGGTTTATCCTGCACTACTTGTGCAGCGCCGTCTATTGCTC
>JAIOYR010000099.1 GCA_021740995.1 Taibaiella sp. | reverse complement strand
GTACAGTAAATATAGGCAAAACACTTTACAGTATTGCCTTTCAGCCAAATAATATTTATCCACCTATCTTGTGGATAACACACCCGATTTTCTTGACTGAAACTAAAAAGGGCTGCCTCTTTTGAGACAGCCCCATTTTGTTTATACCAGTAATTGTGGCAAGCCAATGCTATACAACTCTAACAACCTCTGGTGATTCATCTGCACTTTCAAGACCTTTCAGGTATATAATTCCGGGTTTTTTGCCTACAGTTATACTCCCGATAACATCCTGCATCTTTAATGCTTTTGCTCCGTTTATTGTTCCCCACCTCAGCAGGATCTCCCAAGATATATTCGGATAGTTTTTTTTTATGGTTAATAATTCTGCCATTATACTTAGCCTATGATTAGATGCAAGGCTATCCGTCCCTATACAAACATTGACTCCCTGACTCATAAACACCTCGATATCCGGGAGTCGGTTTTCTATATATAGATTAGCATTCGGGCAAAGGCACCAGTGAGAATTTGCAGCATAAGTGCTGGCAAATTGTATGTCTTGTAGCGTCGTATTGGTATTGTGGACGAATATATAGTTATGCTGTGACGACATCCATGGTAAGTAAGACTCAATTGAATTTTTCCCGGTAGGCACAAACGTGCTATGGTCAATACCCATCAGGTCTAACAACTCTGTAACTCTGCCTTCTTTAGTCAGGTAAAATTTGTTTTCTTCTTCACTTTCCTGATTATGTATAGAGAGTACACTGTCAGGTTGGTGCTCACTGAGCAGCCCAAATAAGGCAGAGGACACGGAATAGGGAGCATGCGGCACTATTGACTGCCTTAATTGTTTTTCGCCCTTTTGCTGCGCTGCAAAGGTATTATAAACCTGTACGGCATAACCGAACGCTTTCTCAGCACCTGCGTGTGTAAATCCTAATGATTCAACAAATGTATGGAAGTGCATTTTATCCTGGCGGCGCAGGTCAGTAGTGTCGGTTGTATTCGAAATATCACCGACTGCTATTACTCCATTTAACAACAGCTCCTCAAACGCCCTATGGCGGGCTATTTTCTTTTCTTCTTCTGTAAACGTATTTCTGTATTGGGGTATGTTTTTGAGAAAAGGTATCAAGCCGGTTCCTTCTGCCGACACTCCCTTCATGTGCGATAGCTCCAGATGGCAGTGCGTATTTACAAAGCCCGGAGCCAGTATCCCTTTATAATACTCGGTATCGGGTAGCGGCCTGTCATGTATAGCTATAACAGTTCCATCATCAGACAGTTCTATAGAGGTGCCATGCGGCAGCCATCCGTTTCCGTCATGTATCTTATCAGCAGTAATCAGCAGCATTGACTAAAAGACTATGACTTAAAATGTTTCAGCAATACAATTTCCCTTTCATCCAGGAAACGCCACTTGCTGCGGGGCAGATTCTTCTTCGTTAGTCCGGCATACATTACACGGTCCAGCTTTTCTACCTCATAACCGAGTGTTTCAAAAATGCGCCTTACTATCCTGTTCTTGCCGCTATGTATTTCCAGTCCCAGTTCGGTTTTCTTTTCCAGATATGCCATTTCATCTACAATGGCCTTGCCATCTTCCAGCTCCATCCCAGCCATTATCTTATCAAAGTCGGGTTGTGTGAGCGGTTTGTCAAGTGTCACATGGTATACCTTTTTTGTTTTGTGAGTGGGATGTGCCATCCGTTGGGCCAGATTGCCATCGTTGGTTATCAGTATAAGTCCAGTAGTAGCCCGGTCAAGCCTGCCTACCGGATATAGCCTGCCGGCGTCTGCGTTTTTTACCAGGTCCATCACTGTTCTGCGCCCCTGCGGGTCATCTGTGGTGGTAATGAATCCTTTTGGCTTATTGAGCAGTATATATACCATGCCCTTTTGCGGTATCAGTTTTTTGCCACTTAGGGTTACTTTGTCTTCCTGATTTATCTTGTGTCCGGGGTCTGTTATTAGTTCTCCGTTCACTTTAGCCTTTCCCTGACGCACCAGTTCGGCAGCGTCCCTGCGGCTACACTCGCCACTATGTGCTATAAATTTATTAAGGGGCATCGGGAAACTTGCAGCTGCCTCAACTGCAGATTTCTTTTTTTTCTTTTCTTCTACAAATTCCCATTCTGCTTCATCATCTTCCAGATATCGTTCTTCGGCAGTGGTGTAGGGTGTCGATTTCTTTTTGTAGAAGTCGGCTGGTGTTTCTCTTTTTACCTCATCTTTTTCGCCGGTGGTTTCCGGTTTGTGTGCAAAAGGTCTTTTTTCCGGTTTGCTTTCCCGGTCATCCTTTCGGTCTGGTCTGCCTCCTGCTCTTGGTGGGCGGCTGTTATCACTGCCGCTACGGCTGTCGGCAAATGGTCGTTTGCCACCGCGTTCTTCACTATTACTGTCATCCCTGCGGGGTGTAAATGGTCGCTTTGGAGCATCACTGCTATCTGCTCTTCTGAAAGGTTTGCTGTCACGGTCGCCCGTTTCGCGTCTGTCTGAAAACGGTCTTTTACCTTCTGACGAGTTGCCTCTGTCGTTGCGGGAATTATCCCTATCGAATGGTTTACGGTCTGGTCTGCTATCGCTGCCGCCTTCAGGTCTCCCTGAATAGGGGCGTTTGGGTGCACCTCCACCGCCTTCTCTGAATGGTTTGCGCGGAGCATCGTTGCCTCGGTCGTCCCTGCCGCTATATGGTCTTTTGCCCGACGATGAATCCCGGTCGTTGCTTCTGCTAAATGGCTTACGGTCAGATGAGTCGCCATCGCTTTTACGGAATCCCGATGATGGTCTGCCTGAGCGATCTCCGGGTTTGCCTGGTCTTCTTTCAGAGCGGTCGTTATCACCAAACTGGCCTCCCGGTCTGAATGGCTTAGCATTACCACCTTCTTTTCTGAAGCCCCCACCAGAGCCATCGCTTTGTCCGTACGGTTTGCGCGGTCGCTCTCTGCTATCATCACTACTGCCTCCTTCTTTAGAGTATGGTTTCTTGCCGTAGCTACCCCCGCGGCTATCGTCCTTTTTCTTGAACGAACTGTTACTTTTCTTGTTATCGCGGGAATTTGATGATGATTTTTTGAACATATATTATTTCTTGAAAGCCTGCAAAGGTACGATAATTAAGGGTGAGTGTACGAATATGTTTCAACATACCAAATTTTGCCTTCAGGGTAATTTTATCCTTCCTTACATTTGCACAAATGATAACCACCGCATCCATACAAGAAGTAATGAGTCGTGCAGACATTGTGGATGTGCTGGGTCAATTCATACGCCTGAAAAAAAGAGGTTCCAGTTATATAGCTAATTGCCCTTTTCACAATGAAAAGACGCCTTCTTTCAATGTATCAGCAGCCAAGGGTATTTATAAGTGTTTTGGCTGTGGCAAAGCGGGTGATGTAGTCACATTCATTCAAGAACACGAAAAGCTGACCTATCCCGAAGCTATTAGGTGGCTGGCAGACTACTACAAGATTACGCTGCAAGAGAGTGAGCGGACACCCGAACAGCAACAACAACAGCAGGCTGGTGAGGCATTACGTATTCTCAATGAATATGCGGCTACCTACTTTCATGATACACTGCTGAACAATGAGGAGGGTCAACTGGTAGGGTTGAGTTACTTTAAACAACGGGGTTTTCGAAAAGAAATAATAGAGCGTTTCAGATTGGGGTATAACCCGGAGCGGGGTGATGTGTTCTATACTACGGCTATAGCCAAAGGATACACAGCAGAGATGCTGGAGCGAGCTGGACTAGCCAAAAACCGGAATGGCACCTTTTACGACGTCTATCGTGGCCGAGTCATATTCCCGATTCAGAATATGACCGGGCGTATACTGGGTTTTGGCGCTCGTATACTCAAAACCTCAGATAAGGCACCTAAGTACATCAATACCCCGGAGAATGAACTATACATAAAAAGCAAGGTACTCTATGGCATGTACCAGAGCCGGCAAGCCATTGGCAAGCTGGATGAGTGTCTGCTGGTAGAAGGATATACAGACGTAATTTCACTCCATCAGGGTGGGGTAGAGAACGTTGTATCCAGCAGCGGCACGTCGCTCACCGAGGATCAGCTGCGGCTTATAGCACAGCTTACCAAAAACCTGACTATCCTCTACGATGGAGATGCTGCTGGTATAAAAGCCGCACTCAGGGGACTGGATATGGCATTGTCGCAGAGCTTCAATGTGCAACTGGTATTGCTGCCGGAGGGCGAAGATCCGGATAGTTTTGTGCAAAAGTCGGGTGCAGCTCGTTTTCACGAATATATAAAGGAGCACAAGCAGGACGTTATCAGCTTTCGCCTGCAGGTGGGGCTTAGTGATGCCGGTACTGACCCTGTGAAACGATCGAAACTGGTAAACGAAATTGCAGAGAGCATTTCCAGAATCAACAAAGCTGAAGATTTCTCTTTACAGAATCACTATATACGTCAGGCTGCTCAAAAACTGAATGTGGATGAGGCGGGACTAATAAACCTCATCAATAAATTCATTAGAGACCGAATAGAGACCGAGCAGCGGCAGACAAGACGCTCAGAGGGTGTTTCTCCCAATGATGAGGTAATGCCGCAGCCCGGACAGCTACCTACAGAGCAGGATGTGCCGCTAACAGGCATAAAGCAGGCTAAAGATGAAGATCAGGAATGGCAACTGCTCAGGGTGCTCATAGAATATGGTGCCATGGCATACGAGGGCTATGAGTCTGTAGCCAGACTAATAGAAGAGCGGGTAGAACCCAAGCTACTGGAAAGTGAGCTGGTGCGTACCCTCTTCATAGCATATATGGACGATTACAATAACAATGGTGCGCCACCCGACACTCAATTTTTCATTCGTCACCCTGATGAAGCTATACGTAGCCGGATGGCTTCACTGCTGCATCCCCGAAAGGGTATCAGTGAGGGCTGGAAAGAAAAATACAGCATAGAAACGGTGCCGGAGAGCATACTTTATCCCGCCGATGTAGATAGCACATTATCTTATTTTGAGCTTAAGAAAATACTCTTTTTACAAAACCAGCTCATCAATATCCTTACTGCAGAAACTGACCCCGAAAAACAACATGTAATGCAGGAGCGGTTTATGATGCTGAGAAAAGCCGAACGTGAAATACTCAAAAAACATGGAACGGTAGTTTTTAAATCTCAGAAGTATAAAGGGTAGTTTATGGTGAGTAAATATTGACGTAAGTTTTTTAATAGTCAAAATTAGAAAAAAGCTCATCGAAAAAGCATCGGTTAACACCATTCCCGTTACAGAAGGTTAATGAGTTATCCTTTCGCTCAATAATTTCAACAAAAATTTTCAATAAATTGAGTAGGTTAGTGGCTGTTATAATTTTGTAGTTTCGCATTTTTATACTTTCTCTTCAGGAATGGCAAAAAAACAACAAACACCCCCTACTAAACGACCTGCAATAGTGGTCTCAAAACCACAAACAGTTGCAGCTAGCAGTGATGCCGCTAATAGCAGTTTCATCAGTAAGTATGCACAACCGCTCATATTGGCAGGTATTGCATTGCTTACCTATCTGATTTACAAAGGCTCGCTCGACAACCAATTCACCAATTGGGACGACCTGGGTTATGTTCTTACAAACCCTCTTATCAAGGATAGCTCTATAGAAGGGCTTAAGCGGTTATTTAATCTGGATAGTCTGGTAATGGGAAACTATCATCCCCTGACAATAGTTACTTATTGGTATGAGTATAGCAAGCATGGGCTGGAGCCGGAGATTTATCATGTACATAGTCTTATGTTCCACATACTGTGTACGTTTACTGTTTTCGGCTTTACTCGTGTACTTACCCGCAATACTATTACGGCCGCCGTAGCCGCATTGTTATTTGCGGTGCACCCTATGAGGGTAGAATCTGTGACGTGGATAGCAGGCAGAAAAGATTTGCTATATGGTATGTTTTATATGCTGGCATGTACCACACATATACTGTTTATTAGAAATCAGGCAGGAAAAAAGTACCTGTGGTTTGCTGCAACAATCATTTTGTTTGCTCTTTCTTTGTTTTGCAAGTCGGTGGGTGTTACACTTCCGGTTGTGTTGTTACTGATAGACTATTACGAAAACCGCAAGCTCAGCATTATGCTGCTGCTCGAAAAAATACCCTTGTTTGCACTTTCTGTTACTTTCGGTCTCATATCCATCCACGCGCAAAAGGATGTAGGTGCACTGGGTACGCTCGATGTTAGTTTTAAGGCTTATGAGCGGCTGGCATTAGGATGTTACGCACTTTGCACTTATCTGTGGAAGATAGTTGCCCCGGTTGGCCTTACCAACTTTTATCCTTATCCTTTAAAGGTCAATGATGCACTACCTGCCGTATTTTATGTATATCCATTGCTTGCTGGCGGTTTGATATTTGTACTGATAAAATATTTGCGCCACAACAGGTTGGTAGTATTGGGGGTTTCTTTCTTTATCATCAATCTGCTGTTGCTGCTGCAATTTATGCCAGTAGGTGGAGCTATCATGTCAGACAGGTATACATATATACCCTACGTAGGTCTGTTTTTGTTGGTAGGCAGGTTAGTGGCATGGCTTATTGAAGAGAAGAAACAGGCTGCGACCTTGGTGCTGGGAGTAACCGTGGCTGTAAGTCTGCTGTATGGCTATATGACCAATGAGCGCAATAAAGATTGGTACGATTCTATTAGTCTCTGGAACGATGCCATAGAAAAGAATCCCGAATCACCAATTGGCTATTTCTACCTCGGTCAGGATTATTACACCAGGTTTGAAACTTCCCTTACTCAGCAGGATAGGCAGCGCAATGGTGATTCAGCATTCTATTACTTTACAAAATCGGTAGAGCGCAAGCCCGATTACACAAGCCCTATTATCTGTATTGGTGAGTATCAGCGCAGTATAGGCAGAATAGATGAGGCAAAAGCCACTTACCTGAGTGCATTAAAGATAGATGACGATTTGGAAAGCGCCTACCTGGGTCTTGGTGTGGTTTACAGTATCAAGCAACAGTACGACTCTGCGGGTCCTGCATTTCGTAAGGCACTATCGCTCAAGGAATATTTCCCTGAAGGACATAGTAATTATGCCAATTTTCTGGAAATAACCGGCAGGAGCGATTCTGCACTGATCGAATATGCATACTCTATATCCCAAAACCCTGATGCTTATATACCCTATATGAACCGGGCAAGGATATACCAGAAACAAGATAAGACAGACCTTGCTATAAAAGACTTCAGCAGAGCAAGCACCCTGAAACCCGACAATCCGGAACCATACTATATGCTTGCCATATGCTACGCAAAGCAAGGCAATAAATCGCAGGCATTGCAGCAGGTAGAGGAATCCCGAAAGCGTGGCTATCCAAATATTGATCCTTCATTTGTGCAGTCGTTGAGGTAACGTAAAATCTTATTACCCCAACAGTTCCTAATTCTCAAAATACTGTTTCAATTCACTATCAAAATACTCTAGCGCATTGCGGATAGGTAATGGCAATCCGCCTCCCAGTGCACAAAGTGAGCCAATTTCCATAGTAGTGATGAGATCGGTAAACAACGTTCTGTCCATTTTGTAATCAGAATTCAGCGCTTTGCCTACCATTTCATAGCCACGGGTAGAGCCGAGCCTGCAGGGGAAACATTTACCACAGCTTTCGTGTGCAGTAAACTGGAACAGGTGCTCTATATAGCTGATAACCGGATAGTTGTTGGGCAAACAAACCACAGAGGCATGACCCAGCAGAAAGCCATTTTGCGAAAAAGTCTCAAAATCTATGGAAAGTGAATCAATTTTATCAATAGGTACCAGTCCTCCCAGTGGGCCACCTATATGCATTGCCTTTACACCACTGCGAAAACCACCGCCCAACTCATCCGTTACTACCCGTAATGGAGTACCCATATCTACCTCGTAGATGCCCGGACGGTTGAAAAAGCTATCCAGTGATACCAGCTTAGTACCGGTAGATCGGCCCTTTCCAATAGCAGCAAACGCTGACCCACCATTTTCTATCACCCAGGGTATACAAGCCAGCGTTTCTACATTATTGACTACAGTAGGTTTGTTGAACAAGCCATGTTGTGTAGGGTAGGGCGGGCGCACCCTTACTTCTGGTCGCTGTCCTTCTATCGATGATAGCAGTGCTGTTTCTTCACCACATATATAAGCACCTTGTGCCTTTATCACTTTAAAGTTGTATGAAAAACCCGAACCCAGAATATTATCACCTATATAGCCTAATGCACGTATGTTATCTATCGCAGCTTGGGTTATGGCTATAGCCTCTGGATACTCGCCACGAATATAAACTACTCCGGTATTGGCACCAGCTACATAACCGGCAATAATCATACCCAGCAACACGGCATGTGGTCTTTCCTCCAGCAGGTATCGGTCGCTATATGCGCCTGGGTCGCCTTCATCGGCATTGCATACTATAAATTTCACATCACCGACTGTATTTTTGCAGGATTCCAGCTTAAACCCAATAGGGAAACCCGCACCACCTCTGCCACGAAGCCCGGATGTTTTTAGCTCTGCCAGCAAGGCATCGGGCGACATTTTTAGCGCTTTATCCAGCGTTTTGTAAAACGTGGCGATACCAGGAAAATCGCAAGTCAGCACGGCTGTACCTACAGATGCAACATTATATTTATCCATAGGCAGCGATGCACCTTCTTTTATTGCTGCTATTTCATTGATGTCATTTCCAGAATAGTTGTGTCCTGCATAATGAAAAGAACTGTTTTCATGGCAGCGGCCCAGACAACACATTTCACCTATCTCATCGCTTGTAAAAGCACCGTTGAGCTTTTCTTTAAGTGCCTGCTGTGTGCCTGCTGTGAGGCAGGAGCTGCCATTGCACACATATACCTTCTTGCCCTTATTTTCAGGGCGAAGAAAGTCGTAGAAAGTGGCAGCGCCATATACATTCGCAGTTCCAAACAAGAATTCCTGAGCTAGTTTTTCAGCGTCCTGCTTACTTACAGCACCTGTTTCGGTTGCAGCTATACCCAGCTCTTCAAACAGATTTTCCCGCAATCCTTTCCTGCCTGATAATTCACTTAGATTTTTTGACATAAACGCAATTTCTTGAACTAATAAATCAACCGTAATATACAAAATATTGCACACCACCATAAATCCTCTTACTGTTTTTACCTAAAAAAATCAGCCCCGGATTTTATTCGCAGGGCTGATTTCATTAAAACAAACTAGATTCATTATGGTTGGTATACCAATCGAACAATTGCCTGGCTACCATCATTGCCGGTAAAACGACACATATATACTCCTCCCGACAATCCGCCGGGTAATGTAACAGAAGCAGCAGATGTAGTGATTTTGTAGCTACTTACTTCTTTTCCATCTATAGTATATACAGTCAAAGTGCCATCTTCTGGAGATGTAATGTTCAGCAGGCCAGTCGTTGGATTAGGGTATAATCTGATACCGGCATTACCTTTCTCAGGAATTGGCAGAACTGAAGTAGCACAGGATGCTGCCGATTTAACTTTGATAACCAGAGTGGCCGTATCCATACTGCATACATTAGCTACTATGTAACGGATTGTAGCTGTGCCGGGAGTAATGCCTATTACAACTCCGGTACTTGTAACCGACGCTATAGTAGCATTGCTGCTGCCCCAGGTGCCACCGGTTACTGCATTTGACAAAGTAATTGTATCGCCCTGACACACAGAATCAGTTCCGGATATACTACCTGCATCTACCAGAGAATTGACTGTTAGCGTCTTTGTAGTAGTAGCAGATCCGCATGAATTGCTGACGGTGTAAGTAATATTGACAACTCCCGCCGCAACTCCGGTTACTACACCTGCACCCGATACTGTTGCAAAAGTGGCGCTGCCTGTTGTCCAGCTACCACCTGCTACAGATGGAGTTAGAGCAGTTGTCAGGCTCACACATACATTACTGCTGCCCGATATTGTTCCGGCAACAGGCAGTGGGTTTACAGTTACGGGGTAAGTGGCTGTAGCTGTTCCACACACGTTAGATACGCTATATTTTACCGTATCTAATCCTGCAGATACACCGGTTATTACACCTGTAGTCATACCAACAGTTACTTTGCCGGTTGTATTACTCCATATTCCACCACTAATTGTGGAAGATAATGTAGTGCTGGCAGCTACACATACAGTAGAGAGACCTGATACTGTACCTGCTACTGGCAATGGATTCACCGTTACAGTTGCAGTTCTGATACAGCCTGTGGGCAACGTATAGGTAATAGCAGCTGTACCTGCCGACACACCTGTAATGATACCTGTAGTCGCACCTGCTGTAGCTACTGCAGCAGCACTGCTTGCCCATGTGCCGCCGGTGGTAGTGCTTGCAAGTGTTATAGTAGCAGCTACACACACGCTTCCTGCACCTGTTATGGCAGCAGGTAGTGCATTTATAGTTGCTATGGTTGTTGTTATACAGCCGGTTCCCAGTGTATAGGTTATCGTCACAGTGCCTGCAGATATACCGCTTACATTACCCGAAGTGGCACCTACGGTAGCTACAGACGTGCTGCTGCTGCTCCATGTGCCGCCACTTGTAGCACTGCTGAACGTGGTGCTGCTGCCCACACATGCACTGGCAGTACCTGTAATTGTACCTGGCAATGGATTAACGGTTACC
>JAIOYR010000098.1 GCA_021740995.1 Taibaiella sp. | reverse complement strand
CCGGGATTTGACAGCACAAAGAAGTATCCTGTGTTGATGTTTCAGTATAGCGGACCCGGGTCTCAGCAGGTTGCTGACCGCTTTCCGGTGGGTAATTTCTTTTGGCACCAGATGCTGGCACAGAAAGGGTATATAATTGTCTGTGCTGATGGAACAGGAACCGGTTTCAGAGGTGAGTCTTTCAGAAAGAAAACCTACCTGCAACTAGGTAAGTATGAAAGCGATGACCAGATAGCCGTGGCTAAAAATCTGGCGAAACTACCCTATGTGAATAAAGACCGTATAGGTATTTGGGGCTGGAGTTATGGTGGATTTATGAGTGCTACATGTATCATGAAAGGTAATGACATTTTTAAGGCTGCAATATCGGTAGCACCTGTTACCAACTGGCGTTATTACGATAATATATACACAGAGCGGTATATGCGCACTCCTCAGGAAAACGCAAAGGGTTATGACGACAATGCTCCTGAGAAGATGGTAGACAAGCTACAGGGAAAGTTGTTGCTGGTGCATGGTACCGCTGATGATAATGTGCATTTTCAGAATTCTGTGATGTTTACTACAGCGCTGATAAAGGCTAACAAACAGTTCGATAACGAGTATTACCCTGATAAGGCGCATGGCATATCAGGTGGCAATACCAGCCTGCACCTGTATACCAAAATGACCAACTTTATACTGGATAATCTGTAAGACCGGTTATCTGCGTATTATACCACCCGCTATTACATCATCGCCTTCGTAGAAGACGGCAGACTGGCCTGGTGCTATGCTGTTTACGGCATGATGGAAGTTGACATGAACGCCACCGCCGTCGATAGGGGTGATAATGCTTTCCATACCAGCATCGCGGTAGCGGATTTTAGTAACGGCTTCCATGCCGGGCTGTATGGTATCATATTTTACCATGTTCAGTCCCTGTACTGTCATTTCACTTTTCTGCAGCTCGTGTACTTCGCCCAGCACCACGGTGTTTGTTTCGGGTATTATGTTGGTAACAAACATAGGCTTGCCAAAGGCAATGTCTAAACCTTTGCGCTGACCTATGGTATAAAAAGGATAACCCGAGTGTTTGCCTACTACTTTGCCGTCAGCCAATACAAAATCGCCACCATTTACCCTGTCTTCGAGCCCGGCTACGTTGCGCTTCAGGAAACCACGATAGTCATTATCGGGCACGAAGCAGATCTCATAGCTTTCTGCTTTTTTGGCAAGGTCTTTATATCCCATATCGTAGGCCAATTGCCTTACTTCTGTTTTTAGCATATCTCCGAGCGGGTAGATGCTACGGGAGAGGCAGTCCTGACCTAGTCCCCATAATACGTAACTCTGGTCTTTAGTGAGGTCTTTTGCTTTAGACAGTACATAGCGGCTGTTTTCCTCCCTGATTTTCACATAATGACCGGTAGCTATATAGTCGCAGTTGAGTGCATTGGCACGTTTGAGTAAAGCAGCCCATTTTATGTGGGTATTGCATAGTACGCAGGGGTTGGGTGTGCGCCCGGCTATATATTCTTCAACAAAATTATTTATGACAAAGTCGCCAAATTCTTCCCTTATATCCAGCACATAGTGTGGGAAGCCATGCTCTACGGCAGCCATACGGGCATCATTGAAAGAATCCAGGTTGCAGCAGCCAGTTTCCTTTTTGCCCCCGCCCGACGATGCGTAATCCCATGTTTTCATAGTAATGCCTACTACCTCGTAGCCCTGATGATGCAGCATAAGTGCACTCACGGTACTGTCTATTCCACCGCTCATTGCCACTAAAACCTTGCCCATTTTACTCATAAGGCTGCAAAGTTACGTATAAGTGAAAGAAGTTGATTTTTATGTCACTTATAGGGGTATAAGCTTTGCAGGAGATGAGCTTTTATAGGCCTTGGGATATGGGTGGTTGTTTTGTAAATTTAAAGTGAGGCTTTTGAAAATTTAAAGGCATGCTTTAAAAATGCATAATATTATATTGTGAAAATGCTGATTTTCAGCATTGGAATGTCTTAGGTGTAGCGTAGTTTAGGGAGTGTTTATGAAGTATTTTGTATATTTAAAGGTGTCTTTTAGAAATGCAAAAGTAGATTGACTATGCGTTTATCTCAGGTGGAGGTATGTGTGGGGATTGCTGTATGGATTCTTGCAAATTTAAAGATGGTCTTTTGAAAATTTAAAGGACTGCTTTAAAAATGCAAACGTTTATTGATTAGCAGCACCGGGAAGGAGTAATAAAGCTTGTGTGTATTGCTGTGTATTTTCTTGCAAATTTAAAGGCAGCCTTTTGAAAATTTAAAGATTAGTTTTAAATTTGCAAGAAAGTATTGTTATGGACAGGTTGTCAAGGCAATTAACTACACGGATATTAGATGCATTGAAAGTAAGCCCTGTTGTTTTCTTAAACGGAGCCAGACAGTCGGGTAAGAGTACGCTTGTGCATGGGCTGGTAAATGTAATGGGCAATAAGCGTCAGCCGGTTAATTATGTGTCTTTTGACAGGGCTACCCAAATGGCCGCTGCATCGGCAGCCCCTGAATCTTTCCTCACGGAAAGTGAGGGTAAAATGATAATAGACGAAGTACAGATGGTGCCTGAGATATTCAGGGCATTAAAAGTGGTGGTAGACGAGCAACGGCTGAAAGAAGGACCTAAAGCTAATGGCCGGTTTCTACTGACAGGCTCAGCCAACATTCTCGCGCTTCCCAAATTGTCGGATGCGCTGGTAGGTAGAATGAGTGTGATGACGCTTCATCCGTTTTGCACAGCAGAAACAATCAATGGAAAATGTACGGGGCTGGAAAGGATACTGAGCCTGAATTTCAAGAGAATGAGCGACAGAGGGCTGAGTATTACTGATGCAATAGGTAAAAGTACTTTTCCGGAATTAGTTCTTAAAACAGGAAAAGACCGTAGTATATGGTTTGACGGATACCTGAATACCATCATGCAGCGCGATGTGAAAATGCTATCAGAGTTGGAGAAAATTTCTGTGTTACCGAATCTGTTGCGGGTATTAGCCACACGAGCGGGCAATTTGCTGAATGATTCTGAAATATCGAGAGATGTAGGACTCAACTCAGTAACCGGAAAGTCTTACAGAAACATACTGAAAATGATGTTTTTGACTTTTGATGTGCCACCGTGGTATAGGAATATTGGTAAAAGATTGGTGAAATCGCCGAAGGGATACCTGATTGATACATTGCTGCTCTGCCATATGCTGGATATGAATATGGAAGATATTGCGAAAAATAAACCGGATATCTTTGGGCATGTACTGGAAAACTATGTGGCTACAGAATTAACCAAACTCATTTCATTTAGCGATACTAAGCTGCAATTACTTCACTTCAGAACAAGTGATAACAAAGAAGTGGACTTTGTATTGGAGCGCCCTGATGGGGCTGTTTTTGCAATTGAAGTAAAAAAGTCTGAATCAGTTAACGTAAATGATTTTAAAGGGATTAAAGAACTTGCAGCACTTACGCCTAAAGAGTTTATAGGTGGAATAGTTTTATATGCGGGAAAGGAAGCTGTGCCATTTGGTAAAGACTTGTGGGCAGTTCCTTATCATGTGCTATGGCAATAGAAAGTTATCAGGTAAACAGACTACTATCTGAATAGTTACAGTAATTTTAGACAAACAATGCAGCAGGATATTATTTTTCCATCCGGTACAGTTAGTTATTTCTTCCAGAGCTCTGTCAGAGAGTTATTGCAATTGTATGCAAGGGAGCATGTAGTATTTGTAACGGATGAGCATATTGCATCATTGCATCCATACATTTTCAATGAAAGAAATGTACTGCTGTTGCCGTCTGGTGAAAGCAGTAAGAGCATTGAAAATATTGCCATGCTTGCAGACAGGCTGCTGGGAATGGAGGCTACACGTAGAACCGTGCTAATAGGAGTGGGTGGGGGAGTGATAACAGACATCACAGGTTTTCTGGCATCGGTGTATATGCGGGGCGTTAGGTTTGGGTTTGTGCCTACATCGCTGCTGGCAATGGTGGATGCTGCAATAGGTGGAAAAAATGGTGTGAATTTAGGATTACACAAAAACATATTAGGCACTATTCGTCAGCCTGAATTCATTTTGTACGATACTCAATTGCTGCAAACATTGCCGGAGGAAGAGTGGAGCAATGGGTTTGCGGAGATAATAAAATATGCCTGCCTGTTTGATACTGCACTTTTTGATGAGCTGGCTGCCAATACGCTATCTTACTATATGAATAATGCTGTTGCACTGGATGGCGTGGTGCAGCGATGTGTAGGCTGGAAAAACAAAGTGGTGGCAGAAGATGAGCAGGAAAAGAGTATAAGAAAGCTGCTGAACTTTGGGCATACAATGGCACATGCTATAGAGAATTTGTATGCGATCCCGCATGGTAAAGCTGTAGCTATTGGCATGGTAGTGGCTGTGACCATATCGGAGGATATGGGATTTATAGAGCATGGAATATCGTTGAAACTAAAAGAACTCTTGCAGCGTTACAAATTGCCAACCGATATACGCATCGATACAGGTAGCGTAATGGAAATACTAAAGATGGATAAAAAGAGAAATGGAGATGCAATTGATTATATATTACTCGCAAAGATTGGCAGTCCGGTTATCCAGTCTATTCCACTAATGGTTATAGAAAAAGCACTATCTGCGTATGAAAGCAACCATTGAGCCAGGGTATATAAAAGGGGTTGTTGCTGCACCACCTTCAAAAAGCCTTACGCAACGTGCATTGGCCGCAGCATTGTTACAGTTAGGTAGTACTATAATTAATAATGCCGGCTACTCTGCAGATGAACAAGCTGCTTTGCAGATTATTCAGCAATTGGGTGCAAAAGTTACTGAGGTCAGGCAAAATAATGGCTTGAGGCAATTTTCTGTTTCGAGTAATGGTGTGCATCCCATAACAGATAAAATAGATTGTGGCGAAAGCGGACTTTCTGCACGCTTATTTACGCCTATAGCGGCACTGCATAGTAGCCCGGTAACAATAAGTGGACACGGCTCATTGGCAGGCAGGAAATTGGAGGGGGTAAAGGAAATGCTCACAGCTCTCGGTGTAACGCTAACTGGCTTTCAGGGGCATATACCATTTACAGTTTGCGGGCCTATACAAGCAACATCCTTAAAAATTAATGCTACCGGAAGTTCTCAATTACTTAGCGGGCTTTTGTTTTCGTTGAGTGCATGTGCCACAACACCATTATCGATAAGAGTGACGGGATTGGAAAGCAAGCCCTATATAGACCTCACCATGGATGTGCTTGCGCAGTTTGGAAAGCCAATAGCACATAGGATTTATCGTGAGTTTTTTATAGACCCCGCATCATATAGTCATAAGGATATAAGGCAGATAACTATAGAAGCAGACTGGAGTAGTGCCTCCTTCCTGCTGGTGGCAGGGGCTATAGCAGGAGAAGTGACCGTTGAAGGGTTAAATGTTGCATCTCTGCAGGCCGACAGAGCAATTCTTGATGTCCTGCAGCAGGCAGGTGCAGTAGTGACTGTCGGTGATACAGGTATCTTAGTAAGAAAATCGAGGATGCGGGCTTTTGACTTCGACGCCACCAACTGTCCTGACCTTTTTCCCATTTTAGCAACACTTGCCGCAAACTGTAATGGTGATAGTAGAATAAGGGGAGTGCATCGGCTTTTTAATAAGGAAAGTAACCGGGTAGAGAGTGTTACGGAAATGCTGTGGAGTTTTGGCGTGCATTTTTCGGTGGAGGATGATACGCTGTGCATAGAAGGAGCGGAGAGGTTTAACGGCACCATCATTGACTCCTACAATGACCACCGGATAGCAATGGCGGCGGCGGTGTGTGCATTGCGGGCTAAAAGCAGGGTAGATATAGAGGGGGCAGATGCGGTAAAAAAATCGTACCCTGGTTTCTTTGATGATTTGGTGAGTTGTGGTGCAAAGTGCACGTTTTTTGACACATAGGTATATCTTTGCTTTGCACAAATGAATTCTTTCGGCAATATTTTTAGGGTAAGTATTTTTGGCGAATCCCACGGAAGGTGGGTGGGCGTAACCATAGATGGATGCCCTGCTGGTATAGAAATGCAGGAATCAGACCTCTTGCCTGACCTGGAACGGAGAAAGGCAGGAGTAGCGGGTACTACGCCGCGTAAGGAGGATGACTTGCCGGTTTTTGTAAGTGGTATATTTAGCGGTAAGACAACGGGTGCGCCGCTTACCATAGTATTTGAGAACAACAATATCCGCTCTGCCGATTATGAAGCAATGCGTGATACGCCCCGTCCCGGTCATGCTGATTTTGTTCTGCACAAAAAATTCAATGGGTTTAATGACTATCGTGGAGGCGGTCACTCTTCGGGCAGGCTTACTGTAGCGTTGGTGGCGGCAGGGGTAGTTGCAAAGAAAATACTAAAAGGAATAAGAGTTGAAGCGTTGCTTATAGAAGCAGGTGGAATAGCTGATGTAGATGCAGCCGTAGCGAAAGCAATAGAGCAACAGGATAGTATAGGCGGAATAGTAGCGTGTAGGGTACAGGGGTTGCCTATAGGCCTGGGCGAACCATTCTTCAATTCTGTGGAGTCGGTTATCAGTCACGCGGTTTTTTCTGTGCCGGCTATAAAGGCAATTGAGTTTGGTGCAGGGTTTGCTGCTGCAGGTATGACCGGTAGCAGTCATAACGATGCAATAATGAACGAAGAAGGGGCTACCGCAACAAACAATGCCGGAGGTGTGAATGGTGGCATCACTAATGGGAATGAATTGTACTTCAGAGTAGCTGTGAAGCCCACCAGCAGTACGCCACAGACACAAAATACCTGGAACAATGCTACACAGTCTGTTGCACCATTTGCAGTGAAGGGGAGGCACGATCTTTGTATTGCTTTGAGAGTGCCGGTAGTGATAGAGGCCGTGACAGCTTTAGCATTGGCTGATTTGTATATGTTACATACAAAATGAGGTGGTGGTCTACCCGGGAATAGTATTAACGCCGTTTTATGAAGAATACTAACATAGGAAGTGTATTTTTACGCCTCGACTAATAATAAATAATGAATAAAATTATATTGATTGCAGTTGCAGGTCTAGTGTCATTTAGTTCTTATGCTCAGAAAATGATGCATGGACATTCGGCGCATATACAGCCTACAATAAAAGCAGTAGCAAAACCTACAGGCATAGGTGATACACTTACATTGTCAAATATAGGTGCAAGTGACACTGTACGTGTATTATACACCCACGATGCGCCAGGTGCAGGATATACAACCGGAGCTAATAGCTTTAATGACAAAGGGTTTGCTGAGCGGTATGGATTTAGCGGTGCGGATAGTTCTATAAAGGTGATAGGGGTGATAACTCAGTTTGGTGGGTCTGTAAATCCGGCATCAACCAAGAGCATAACCCTTAAAGTCTGGAGCCAGGGAGCGAGGTCAATGGTGAATGCAAACATGTATTATCTGGGCTTTCCGAATAATGTACTGGATAGTCTTGTAGTACCTGTAACCCAGCTAGGCATAGGCGTGGCTACAGACACACAGAAGCAATTTATGTTCGCAACACCTACGGATTTTCTGTCTAATGACGCATTTTTTGTGGGTTATACTTTCAATTACAACTATGCAACACTTGCAGGAGATACAATAGCACTGGCTGCATCTGCAGACGGCAGTAGAATGACCCCCAATTTTTTATTGCGGTACATAGTAGATACAGCAGGTGATACAACTGCAGTAGATACAGCAGTATATGTGCAGAATGCTACGCTATGGTCTGATAATTTATGGCGTGATAATTATACCCAGAATGATTCTTTGTACAACAACCTGGCCATTTTTCCGATAGTAATAATAGGCACGCCGTCTTCTGTGGGAAGTGTGACCCGCAATGGGTTTTCGTTGATGGGCAATTATCCTAATCCGGCAAATAACATTACTAATATTAGGTTTGGGCTGTCCGCTGCCTCTGATGTGACCATCAGTATATCTGATATGAATGGTCGAACAGTGTACACTGATAGTCGTGCCAATTTAATCTCGGGGACTCATAGTGTTTCTGTAAACACATCCGGACTGCCTGTGGGCGAGTACA
Source organism: Taibaiella sp. (assembly GCA_021740995.1). Classification (GTDB taxonomy): domain Bacteria; phylum Bacteroidota; class Bacteroidia; order Chitinophagales; family Chitinophagaceae; genus Nemorincola. Next base: position 2,619 of record JAIOYR010000098.1, on the reverse strand, counting down.
TTTACCTTGTGCGTACATCTGCCGGAGCAGGTATGGCAGCAAAGATGGTTGTGAACAGATAATTACCTAAACGTCGGTTTTTAGTAGTTTTATTTTCGGCAATAACTCATTACTTTTGCAGTAATCATAATGAATATGAATAAGAATAACATCAATATTGTAATAGCGATATCTCTTGTACTGGCTGCGGCTACTGCTCGTGTGGTAAATGCAAGTCTTTTGCTGCCCAACTTTGTGCCGATTGCTGCTGTGGGTTTGTTTTGTGGTTCAGTGCTTAAGGATAAGCGTGCGCTTGCATTTCTTATACCATTGCTTGGACAGTTTCTTGCCGACGTTTATTTTCAGTTATTTACGCACATACCTGGTTTTTACTGGGCAGTAGATCAGTTGTTTACTTATGGCGCTATACTGGGTGCTACAGCACTGGGTGTAACCATGAAGCAACATAAGCCATTAAACGTACTCGGCTTTACATTAGGTGCATCGATGGTGTTCTTTCTGGTGTCAAACTTTGGATATTTTGCACATGGCTGGAACGGATATAGTTTTTCAGGTCTTGCCAAGACATACATAGACGCTATTCCTTTTTACAAAAATTCATTTCTTGCTGATATGGTAGGTGGTGTGTTGTTGTTCGGCGGCTACTTTGCTATGCAAAAAGCATTGACAGCAAAGATGCAGGATGCCAGAGCGTAAGAGTTATTCTTCGAAATAATATTGTACAAATGCCCCGGAACACCGGGGCATTTGTAGTTATACAACTGATTGGTGTTTTTTGAAAAGTATTGACTATTCAAAAAATGTTTGTAATTTTATTGTGTAAAAGAGTCTAATAATGAACTGGAAGGTGGTGACAACCCAAAACTTTAAGAAGGAACTAAAGCGTCTTTCGAAAAAGCATCCCTCATTATTGGATGATATTTTATTTCTCATCGAGCGATTAGAAAGTGCGCCATTGCAGGGAGTGTCGCTTGGAAATCATTTCCACAAAATCAGGGTGTCTGTAACGTCAAAAGGACAGGGAAAATCAGGAGGTGCAAGGGTGATCACATACATTAAAGTTGTGGATTCTGTTGTGTATCTGGTGTCGATCTATGATAAGTCTGAAAAGCCGACGATTACACCAAATGAATTAAAAGAGATACTGAAAATAATGCCTTAACTGAAACAATGCATATAGCTATGAAAGAGAATAAAGCAAACGAAAAAATAAAGAAGGGGCTAAAACAAGCTTTAAAAGAAATCAAACTTATTAACGAAGGTAAGTTAGTGGGGCAATCTGCCAGAGATATGATTGCAGAACTTAAAGAAAACAGAGGTGGCGCCCGAGCCGGCTCAGGGAGGAAATCTACCTTGAAAAGTAAGTATCCGCTTGAGGTGAAAAAACGGGTAACACTTAGGTTATACCCAACCCAACTAAAGGAAATAGAAAGCAAGTATGGTAGTCTGCAATCTGCTGTAGACGGGCTCTAGCTAAAGCTATCTGACAGGCTAATACGGTGTTATTTTATTCGTTTCTTTGCAGGGTCTTGCGAGATCATGAATACACTGTAAACCACAATCGTATTTCCAAAGACTTCGTATACAGCACTGTAAGGGAGTTTTTGAAGGAATCCATGTCTTACATTTTCTATGAAGTAAGAATGAGTAAAAGGGTTTTTAAGAAGTGCGAAATAGAAACTATCCATAGCTTCTAAAAAAGAAACACCAAGACCTGTTTTTTGAGATTCATACCAATCGTAACCTTCTATAGTTTCAAGAGCCGCCAGTGGGCGAATTTCAATACTAAAAGTCATTCGGGCGATCTTTACTTAGCGCTATTTTTTTGACTTCTTCCCATGAGTAAGATTTACCCTCACCCTTCAGGTATTTCGCACGCTCTTCTATTACGAGTTGTTTTCTGTTCTCGTCTAAATTGTCGGCATCTTTATATTCGTTGATAATAGCAAAAATCATCTTCAACAGCCTGTCATCGCAGTGTTCAATTTCTTCGTGAAGCCGGGCTCTTATTTCTATTGTGTTCATGGAAATAAACTATACACAAATACAAAGAACATGTGTGTAAATCAACTTGATTTGCTTTAGCTCACCAATGTTCCAACCTTCTTGCCGGTTACCACATTGAGTAGGTTGCCCGATTTGTTCATATCGAATACGATAATGGGCAAATTGTTTTCCTGACAGAGTGTGAAGGCGGTCATGTCCATTACTTTGAGGTTGCGGCTGATCACATCTGAGAATGATAGTGTGTCGAAGCGGGTAGCGGTAGAGTCTTTTTCGGGGTCGGCTGTATATATGCCATCTACCCGAGTGCCTTTCAGAATCACATCAGCATCGATTTCTACAGCACGTAAAGAGCCTGCGGTATCTGTAGTGAAGTACGGATTTCCGGTGCCTGCACCAAAAATAACTACCCGTCCTTTTTCGAGGTGGCGGATCGCTCTTCTGCGGATGTAAGGCTCTGCTATCTGCTCCATCTTTATGGCACTCTGCAGCCGGGTGTTTACTCCTGCTTTCTCCAGAGATGCCTGCAGTGCCATGCCGTTGATTACGGTAGCCAGCATGCCCATGTAGTCGCCCTGAGCTCGCTCTATGCCCGTCTCAGCCTCATTCATGCCC
>JAIOYR010000012.1 GCA_021740995.1 Taibaiella sp. | reverse complement strand
ACCCATCCAGGCTGCAGTTGATAGTAGGATACTTGCGTATGCACTTCACTATAGCCTCAAAGAAGATAGGTGTAAATGTTATCTTCTCACCGTATTTCTTTTCAAAAGGCCCCTTCATTTTTTCACGCCACTTTACGATGTTGGTGACATCGGCCTCGGTAAAGCTGGTAACGTGTGGCGATATAGCCTTGCTGCGCACCATGTGGTCGGCTATCAGCTTGCGCATTCTGTCCATCTCTATTATTTCCACATTGCCCGATGGGGGTACACTCGCGGTAGCCGGAGCAGCCGCAACAGGTGCGGGAGCGGCCGGGGCAGCTGGCGCAGCCGCTACCGGCTGTGGTGCAGCGGGTGCAGCGCTTCTGTTGGCTACATAACCCAGTATATCTTTTTTAGTTACCCTTCCTTCGTTGCCTGTGCCGGGTATGTTTTCCAGCTCTGCCATGCCTATACCTTCAGTACCGGCTATGTTGAGCACCAGTGGCGAGTAGAATCTTGCTCCACTATTGCCAGATGGCGCAGCCACGGGCTGTGCCTGTGGCGCAGCAGCCTGCACAGGGGCAGCCACCGGCTGTGCTGCAGGGGCAGCGGCTTTGGGTGCGGCAGATGCTGCAGCACCACCCGCATCTATACGGGCTATCACCGCACCTACGGGCACTACATCATTTTCTTTATACAGTAGTTCTGTGATTACGCCCGCACCGGTCGATGGCACCTCGCTATCCACTTTATCAGTAGCTATATCCAGCAGTGTTTCATCCATTTTCACAGAATCACCCACTTGTTTGTGCCACTTGAGCACAGTAGCCTCCATTATACTTTCCCCCATTTTGGGCATTACTACATCTACTATAGCCATAAAATGCTTTTAGGTTGTTTTCTTAAAACGCTGCAAAAATAATCATTTGACGGGCAATTGTTGCGGGATTTTTCTTAAGTGGTTTTTTTATCTGCAACAGCAACACATTCTGTTTCAATATGTCTAAAAAAGCGCAGGTATGTCTGTCCTAACCAGGCTGTATACAGGCACAGAAGCTGAAAAATTATTCATTAACTACATAGCCAATATTTACGCAGTATCTCTGAAAAAGGAGACACAACTGAGACGGAGCAAAGCTTGAGAGCAGAAAACTCAGCGAAATCAAAGGACTAATCCATGTACAAATCCCCAATATTATTTTCAATTATAGAACCAGAAAGGAAAGAAGTTTCGACCATAGTTCCCTTATTGCCCAGCAAGCTACTACCAGCCAGCAAAATATTATTTCTAAAAATAAAGGGCCCCGTATAATAAGCGTCTAAGAAATCTACAAAACAACCAAAAATATTGTTTTCAAATACTATTTCAGCTTTTGTTTCCTTATTCCCAGTCGCTTCAAAAGTGCAAACTTTATTTATAATACAATTAGAAATTTCCAGTCCGGAATTAAAATATCTACCAACAGCTGAAATCTCAGATATAATTGAATTGGAAATGAGCATCTTCGCTGTCGACTCACCCCCTGAAATGATCAATTTGTTTATAACACAGTTGTTTATTATCAATGGCTCATTTATAGAAAATGGCACGACCGGACTGGGATCTAGAGTATCAAGTACTTTGTTTTCAATAGTCATAATTTACTAATCTGTTCGTTCTGGCCAAATCTCCGGCTTTTTTGCCGTTATCTGGCAGCATCAAGGTACAAAAGTTAAAAAATAACTCGTCAACTAAATAGCCCTTACAATTGCTGCAATGCCTCATTTCACAAAATCATTTGTACTGTCTGGCTTCTGCAGACTGGCCCGGTAATGGTACGTGTTATTGACCTTTTTTTCTTCTTCTACTTTCCCATTTTTTTTCATGTATTTAATCTGGGTTATTACAAAAGTAGTGTCATTGTTTACTTCCCCTTTCATGGATATTGTTTTAGAGCACCCATATGTCGCCCCCCAAGTTTCAATTTCTATACTATTCCCATTTAATCGAAAAGCACCCCAGACCCTTCGAGTCTGCTTTAAAACCGAATTAGTGGCATCTACATCAATGTTCCCGTTTTTAGCATCCTCGTATGATTCTTTAAACCCACCATGATAAACGCCGTTTCGATATAAATAGTGTATCGGTGAATTACCGGATTTATCAGGCTCTTCGTAATAATACCCATTTGTTTTAAGTAGAGATCCTGAAAAGTCCTGCCTTTTGAATGACAACTCCATATCCTTGCATAGCCCTAATCCTTTCCCACAACTCGAAAATAGAGGTATAGCTAAGAGCATAATTATAAGAAGTGAATTAGGTTTCATTTGTGTTGGATTGAGACTGTATAGTATGTTGGGTTGCTTCCCTGCCGGCACTCAAAAATTATACGCCGCAAAGCAAAGCTTTATTTCACAAAATCATTGGTACTGTCAGGTTTTTGTGGAATTGCCCGGAAATGGCACACGCTATTCGGCGATTCCTTCCATAACACTTCCCCGTTCTTATCCCGATTCTCTCTATGAGTTATTACAAACGTGCTGTCATCTTGTATTTCTCCTTTTATATACAAAGTTTTGTAGCAACCTGAATTTATAGGTCGCCAATGCTCAATTTCAAGAGTGTTTCCAATAATCTGAAACGCTCCCCAAACATATTTTGTTTGCTTTGAAAGAGCGTTAGAGATATCAATTTTTACAGCACCATTTTCAGCGTCATTTAATGACTCGAAACCGCCGTCTAAAAAGACGCCATCTCTATAGAAGAATAATATTTTGACATCATTGGATGTATCGGAGTCCTCATAATAATATCCATCTGTTCTAAGCTGTAGCCCACTATAGTTTTGTCTTTCTATAGATAGATTCATGTCTTTACACATTCCTGCTTTTTTCCCACAACTCGAAAATAGAAGAATTGCAAATAGTACAATTACATATAGTGAAGTTGTTTTCATTTTTATTGTTTTGCTGCAGAGCAGTATTCCCCGTCCCTGAAAAAGCAGACAGAGCAACGACGAAGCAATTTACATGTATTTGGTTAAAGAAAGATTACTATAAACCACCTGCCATACCTGCAACTTCCCACCACATTTTTCCATCATCTCATTAACCAACCAATTACAAGTAAGCCGAAAATGCTACTTTCACACTTTCGTTTAAATTGCCTGTTAATAATCTGCTTATGCTTCGTTCGGTTTTCTTATTGCTTATTTCATTGGTCATTCTATCTCAGGCGCAGGGGCAGCCTGTGAAGCGGGAGTTCAGAGGGGCGTGGATAGCCACCGTAGCCAATATAGACTGGCCATCTAAACCCGGACTGGCAGCAGTAGAGCAGCAGCAGCAGTTTGTGCGCCAGCTGGATATGCTGAAGTCTGTAGGATGCAATGCAGTAATAGTGCAGGTGCGCCCTGCCTGCGATGCCATGTACGCATCTAAAATGGAACCCTGGAGCCGATACCTTACCGGCAGGCAGGGCGAACCGCCCTTCCCCTACTACGACCCGCTAAGCTTTATGGTGGCAGAGGCCCACAAACGCAATCTGGAATTCCACGCCTGGTTCAATCCGTTTCGTGCACTTATGGATAGCAAGAAGAACCCCAATCCACCCGGACACGTTACCCGCTCACACCCCGACTGGATAATAAACTATGGCGGCAAAGCCTACATAGACCCGGGTATACCCGATGCCCGCGAGTATGTGATAAATGTGATTGCAGATGTGGTAAAACGGTACGATATAGATGCCGTGCATCTGGATGATTACTTCTACCCCTACAGGGTGCCGGGCCAGCAGTTTGGCGACAATAAAAGTTATGCCAAATACGGAAAAGGCACCGACCGCGAAGACTGGCGCAGAGACAATGTAAGCCGGTTTATATTGCTGCTCAATACCAGCATCAAGCAGGAGAAACCATACATGAAACTGGGTATCAGCCCCTTTGGTGTGTGGCGCAATAAAAGCAAAGACCCTGCAGGCTCTGAAACCAGAGGTGGACAAACCACCTACGACGACCTGTATGCCGATGTGCTGATGTGGCTGCAAAAAGGCTGGGTAGACTATATGATGCCGCAGCTATACTGGGAGCACAACCATAAGGCTGCCCCCTTTGCAGTACTGATGCCGTGGTGGTACGAGCACTGCTATAAGCGGCACGTATACTACGGGCTGGGCCTGTACCGAATGACCACTGCCAAGAGCGGGCCGTGGGCTACCCCGTCAGAACTGCTGTGGCAGCTACGCGACATAAGAAACAATTGCCCCAATTCCGGATATTCGTTCTACAGCTCCTCCTGCTTCGACAAGATAAAACCTGCCGTAAAAGACAGCCTGCAGCAACACCATGCCCGATACCCTGCGCTGGTGCCTGCTATGCCCTGGCTGGATAGCATAGCTCCTGCCGCACCAGTACTGAAAGCAAATGGCGCTGCGCTGCAATGGGCAGCAGACAATAAAGACAAGGAGCCACTGAAGTATGTAGTATACCGCTTTGAGAGCAACGAGGCTGTGGACCTAGAAAGAAATGACCGCATCATATCTATACAGCAGGAAACCACCTACAAAGACCCCGAGGCAAAAGCTCATAAAAAGGCTACCTACATTGTAACCGCACTGGACCGTACATGGAACGAAAGCAATGCCAGCAACTCTGTGAAACTATGATACAGGCAGGTATACTTTTTGTGCAAATTATCTCTGGCAAATAATGTGCCGCACTAAATCTTGATACATTTTCGTAAGGGTGGGAGTAACTATACTTCTGTCCCAGACAGTACAAACAATGCAATAAATTCCCCTTTCAACATCACGTATCAGTTTGAAGAAAACAAGGAATACAAGCTTGTATTGCTGCCGCAGGACCGCGTGCATACACTCAAAAACGTACATTATGGCAACGAAAAAAGAAAAGGCTCACCCGGATTGTCTGTGCAAGGAGCACCTGAGCATATGATCAAAAAAAAATCCGGGCAGAAGCCCGGATGAAATATCTGAACAAGAGAAGTAAACCTAGACAGCAAAGCTGTCGCCACAACCACAGCTGCGGCTGGCATTCGGGTTGCTGAAGTGAAAACCTTTTCCGTTGAGCCCATCCGAAAAATCGAGGGTTGTATCGCAGAGGTATAAGAAACTTTTGAGGTCTGTGACTACACGTACACCCTGATCTTCAAACTCCTGGTCCTTAGGTTGCCTTTCATTGTCAAAGTCGAGCTTGTAAGACAAGCCAGAACAGCCGCCGCCTACTACGCTCACACGCAGGAAGTAATCTTCAGTCAGGGCAGCATCCTGCCTCAACTGCTCTACTTTCTCCTTCGCTTTATCACTTACGTAAATCATTGTTTTTTTCTTTTAGTGACAAGTTTAAAGTAGAAAGTCTAAAGCTGAATACCGGCTTTGCTTTCTACTTTATACCTTCTACTTTCTACGATATTAGTGCGCTTTCTTTTCCAGCACAAACTCTGGCAAACCATTTTTTACCCTGTAGTCATTGATAGCTGCTTTGATTGCATCTTCAGCAAGCACAGAGCAGTGAATTTTTACCGGCGGCAGGTTCAGCTCTTCTACTATATCCATATTGTCAATAGTCAGTGCCTGATCTATCGATTTTCCTTTGAGCCACTCTGTAGCCAGCGATGAAGATGCTATAGCTGAGCCGCATCCAAAAGTTTTGAACTTGGCATCACTAATCAACCCGCTTTCCTGATCTACTTCTATCTGCAGCCTCATTACATCGCCACACTCCGGTGCACCTACCAGACCCGTGCCTACGTTTGTTTTTGCTTTGTCCAATGTACCCACATTTTTGGGGTTGGAGTAATGGTCAATAACTTTTTCTGAATATGCCATGATTTCTAATTTGTGAATGAACCGGTGTGCAAATATGCAATTGGTCCATTTTCTATTAATAATGATTTTAGCTTTTCTATATTTTCACTGTCACTCTCTTCCACATTCACCACCTTATCACATTACTTAGTGGTGCGCCCACTCTATTGCATTCAGGTCTATACCTTCCTTATACATCTCCCATAGCGGGCTCATTTCGCGTAGTTTCAGCACAGTAGTTTTTATAGCATCTATAGTGAAATCTATCTGCTCATCGGTAGTGAACCTACCCAGCCCGAAACGCAGTGAGCTGTGTGCCAGATCGTCGCCCAAGCCCAGCGCTTTCAGTACGTAAGATGGCTCTAATGAAGCAGAGGTACATGCCGACCCGCTGGATAGTGCAATGTTTTTATTGAACCCCATCATCAGCCCTTCGCCCTCTACATACTTGAAGGATATGTTGGCGGTGTGTGGCAAGCGGTGTTCCCTGTTTCCGTTTACATAGGCTTCTTCCAGCTCCAGCAGCGATGTCTCCAGCCTGTCGCGCATAGCACTCAGGCGTATTGCTTCACTTTCCATTTCATTCATGCACAGTTCGCAAGCCTTACCCAGACCTACAATGTTTGGTACATTAAGTGTACCGCTACGCATACCGCGCTCATGGCCACCGCCATCCATCTGCGATGTTACTTTTACTCTTGGGTTTTTCCGGCGCACATACAGTGCACCCACACCCTTGGGTCCATACATTTTATGACCGCTAAATGCCATAAGGTCTATACCATCAGCATTTACATCAACCGGTATTTTACCTACGGCCTGTGTTGCATCAGTAAACAGCAGTATGCCATGCTTGCGGGCAATTTTGCTTATTTCACGCATTGGCTGAACAACCCCTATTTCGTTATTGCCATACATTATAGATATAAGTATTGTCTTGTCGGTGATGGCAGCTTCCAACTCTTCGAGGTTTATAAGACCATCCGCAGCTACCTCCAGATATGTAACCTGTCCGCCTTGTTTCTCTATATGCTTGCAGGTATCCAATACAGCCTTGTGCTCGGTAGTACAAGTAATTATATGGTTCCCCTTAGAAGCATACATTTCAAATACGCCCTTTATTGCCAGATTGTCCGCCTCAGTAGCACCTGATGTGAATATGATTTCTTTGGGATCCGCATTTATCAGCTTAGCTACCTGCTCGCGTGCATAGTCTACCGCTTCCTCAGCCTCCCACCCAAAAGAGTGATTACGGCTTGCAGCGTTTCCAAATTTTTCTACGAAATAGGGCAGCATAGCCTCCAGCACCCTCGGATCCATGGGTGTAGTAGCATTATTATCAAGATATATTGGGAATTTCATTTCCATGTCTAGTTTTACAAAAAAGAGAATATGGGCAAAATTATGTCAATTTGGTAACTTTACGGTTCGGGCAACCTTTCAAATTGCCTATGTACCCATTTGCAAAAACTATAAGAAAAATGTTGAAAATAGAACACCTGGGAATTGCAGTAAAGGATTTAGCTGTTTCTATACAGTTATATGAGCAATTATTGAATACACCCTGCTACAAAAAAGAGATAGTAGCGACGGAAGGAGTCAGCACTGCGTTTTTCAGCACCGGCGATTCCAAAATAGAACTGCTGGAAGCCACCAATGAAAACAGCCCCATAGCAAAATTTTTGGCTAAAAAGGGAGAAGGAATCCACCATGTAGCCTTTGAGGTGGAAAACATAGAGGCTGAAATGAAACGGCTGGCGGCACATGGTTTCGAGCTGCTGAATGAAAAACCAAAAGATGGTGCAGACAATAAGCTGGTTTGTTTTCTGCACCCCAAAACCACCAATGGAGTACTGATAGAATTATGTCAGGAAAAAAAGTAGTTCCCAATTAGCGTAAATGTCATATTTTTAGATCCCCACGTTATAAGCGAAATTTAAAATAAAGCAAACATGAAAAGAGTAACACTATTGTTAATAGCCTTAATTGCGATATCGTCTGTTTCAATAGCACAGAAAAATAAGATAAAAATTGAAACAGAATATGGCGACATTGTACTAATGCTATATGACAACACGCCACTCAACACCAATAATATGGTAAAGATGGCTACTGAGCATTTTTACGACAGTACTTTGTTTCACCGTTGCATACCTCAGTTTATGATTCAGGGCGGTGACCCGGACTCAAAGCAAGCTAAACCCGGGCAAGCACTGGGCAATGGCGGATTGGGCACAACCATACCTGCCGAGATAAATGATGTAGCGTACCACAAGCGTGGAGCAGTAGGCGTAGCCCGCGACCAGACACCTGATAAGTCTGGTTCTTCCTGCCAGTTCTACCTGGTATCAGGCAAGCCGTTTACAGATGCAGAGCTGGATGTGATGAGCAAGCGCACCGGTCGCAACTATACACCGGAGCAACGCGAAGTATACAAAACCCAGGGCGGGACACCACACCTGGACGGTAACTATACTGTATTTGGCGAGGTTGTAGAAGGAATGGAAATAGTGGACAAAATTGCCGCGGAACCACGCGATGCAAATGACCGTCCTAACAAAGATATCCGCATGATAAAGGTAACGGTAATAGGCGAAAAGAAACCGTTTATAGACAACATGAAAAATTCTGTAAAAAACATCTTTAAGAAGAAACCTAAAAAAGACGGATAGACTGATTTGCACATCATTTATCAACTAAATGACTACCTGCGAACGGCATATAAGATATTTTATCTGCCTTACGACATAGTCTGAAGATTGCATACAATCCGGAGATACAAATATTATCCTGCAGCCTTCGTCTGTTTTTGTGGATCCCAAATGCAAGATCAACATACCATATATTTTAAAGGCAACCAGATTACGACTTCCCACGGAATTGCCGCATGGGTGTTTATGATTATGCCGTTAGTGTTCTGCTATATTTATGGATTTAGCCTTATTATGTTGGTTGCATTTTTGTTTTGTTTAGGTTTCTTCCTGCTAGGCTCACTGGCACTAAATTATTTCAGCTTGTCCACCTATTACATAGAAGTGAGAAATCACAACATACTATGGAAAAGCAGAAAGTACTACTTCGAAGATATTCAGGAAGTAGTGCTGGACGACCCCAGAGGAGATATTTGTATGACTATTGTTTTGAAAACAACAAAGAAAAAGACGCATCAGGCCAGTAGCCTTAGCTACGAAAAAGGGTTGTTGCTTAAATACGCCCTACAGGAAAAAGGGATACCTGTTCGTGATGAAATTGGCCTGGAAGAAAAGGTGAAACCGCGCGCGAAAAAAATCAATAGGGCAGTGAATATAGCAGTTGGTATATTCTTTTTGATGTTAGGGGTTATGACTTATTTTCTTGCCCGGCATAACGTTAGCAAGAGAAAAACAACGCTCATTTTTTTGATACTGTTTCTTATTTTTATGATAGGCTTATTTTTGCTTTATTTGCGTTGGGCAGATAAATGGTTCCCGGAAGATGACAAAGAAAAATCCGGGCAATAGATAATTGATATTACCACACAAATGAGGACTTGAGACCATAAATTCCGACAGAACCAATTGCAAGAGGTCGTTGTGTGCACAGTGGTAAATCTCATTATTTACACCGCGAGCATTTTAGTTTCAAGGTACAGATTATCGGGCGACATATCTATATCATCGCTCCACGAAATGAAACCAAAAGTTACCCTTGCTTTTTCGAAAAGGGCATAATCTTTTAGCGCATTATAAACAGGAAAATCAAGGTACGGCTTCATAGAGAAATGTCCCTTTTCACCATTTTCAAATGTGAGGTCCAAAACATAATCAGCTAAAACTTTTACAGAAACTACCCGGGGGTTCATTCTTGTTATTTTAAAGGTTCAATTTTAAATACTGTTTGCCCAGCTACTGCTAGATGCCAATCTGCCATGAGATCTTCTCTTCGAAGTTCTATCCACGCTAATATAAGTTTTTCCTTTGGGATAGGCAAAGATCCTTCAAGAAGAACTCCCTCTGGAATGCTATAAACAGCAGAACTATCGCTGTATTTAACGTGAATGTGGGGCAATTTGTGTTGCTTGTTATCAATATAGAACATATAAACTATCAGTCCCTGAAAAAGTGAGATTACAGGCATAAACGTTTTTATACAAAGGTACATCAATTAGAAATTAATTTAGGCCCCCACCTTCCTTACTATCATCAATCCATCTCTTACGGGTAACAACAAATGCTGCACCCGGTTATCGGCTTTTACTTTGTTGTTGAAGCTGCAGATGGCACGGGCGTTCTTGGTTTGTTGTGCTTCAGGTAGTATCACCTCACCATCATACAGTACATTATCGGCTATAATAAAGCCACCAACCGGCACTTTGCTGAAAACAAGGTCGTAGTACAGCTCATAATTGCTCTTATCCGCATCTATAAACACCAGATCGAACTGCTCCTGCATATCAGGAATTATCTCGGAGGCCATGCCTGTGTACTGCGTTATGTGCCTTGACAATCCTGCTGTGGTAATATGCTTTGCAGCTATGTCATACAGCTCTTCATCAATTTCTATTGTGTGCAGTTGCCCGCCGGCAGATAGTCCCTGAGCCAGGCATATAGCAGAGTAGCCCGTGTATGTGCCTATCTCCAGTATGCGGTGTGGCCGTATCATGTGGCTGAGCATCTGTAGCACAGAACCCTGCAGGTGACCCGATAACATCACCGCATCGCCGCGCTTCAGGTTGGTCTCCCTGTTCAGGGACGTCAGCACAGGCTGCTCCGGCGACGTGTATGCTTCGGTATATCTTTCTATTTGCTCAGAGAGCAGGGATGTGGTCATTTTGTTAGAAGTTAGGCTGCAGTTTGTTGTGTGTATAAAACTCGCTGATGTAAGCCACTACTTCATCGGCAGTATCAAATATCTTTATTAGCTCCAGGTCGCCCGGGCTTATGTTTTGCTCGGTCTCCTGCATAGCCACCCGCATCCAGTCGAACAAGCCCGTCCAGTACTCACTACCCACACATACCATAGGTGTCTGAATGAATTTACGGGTCTGTATAAGGGTTGCTACTTCAAAAAATTCATCCATTGTACCCCACCCGCCGGGCATCATTATGAAACCCTGTGAGTATTTAGTGAACATTACCTTACGTACAAAGAAATAATCAAAATCAATCGATGTATCCTTGTTAATATATTGATTGCTGGTCTGCTCAAAAGGCAGCTGTATATTGAGCCCTACCGACCTGCCGGAAGCCGTGTGTGCTCCTTTGTTTGCCGCTTCCATGATTCCGGGACCTCCTCCGGTTATTATCCCAAATCCTTCTTCCGATAAGCGTCTGGCTATTTCTACAGCAAGTTCGTAGTACTTATGTCCCGGCTTGGTGCGGGCAGACCCGAATATGGAAACGCATGGACCAATACGGGCCAACGTTTCAAAACCCTGCACGAACTCTGCCATTATCTTAAATATCTGCCAGCTGGAGTGCGCCTTGGTTTCTGTCCAGTCGCGCATCTTCATACTGCTGAATTGGTCTTTCATATTGTCTGGTTTATGATGGTTGTTTGCTTTTTTTCAGCGAATAAAAATAGCAGTAAAAAGGTAAATAAAGCGTTAATGATTAGTAGCTCTACCCCTATCTTATATCCGTGAAAAACACTGTCAGATAAGGATGTGAGCGAGGATGCTGTGCTTTTACCAAAGTGCATCTTATCTATATACCAGCTTGCATTGTTTATCAGGTCTATCCCGAAAGTAGCCACCAGCGAGGCAAGGCATATCCAGATAGGGAGGCCGGGACGGGTGTTGCGGGTAGTTAGTATTCCAAACGCAAACAAACCCAGTAGGGGACCATAGGTGAACCCTGCCATCTTCAGCAGTATATCTATAAGAGAGCCATTGTCTATAGTTCTGAAAAAGAATATACAGCCCAAAAACACTATTGCAAAGGCATTGTGTACTATCAACCGTGTTCTTTTTTGCTGCGCCTCGGTGGTGTGCTTGTTTCTTTTTATGCCCAGTATATCAATGCAGAAGGAAGATGTTAGCGCCGTCAATGCACCATCGGCACTGGGGAATACAGCAGAGATAAGCCCTATGAGAAAACATACGGTGATAAAGAATGGCAAGCCACTGTTGATGGCAATAGCCGGAAACAAATCGTCGCCGGCGGTAGCTATTCCGTTGGCACCAGCATATAAATAGAGCAGCCCGCCCAGCAACAGAAAAATGAAATTGGCTACCAGCAGCACAAAACAGAATACCACCATGTTTTTCTGTGAGTCTTTCAGGTTGCTCACGCTGATGTTTTTCTGCATCATCTCCTGATCCAGACCGGTCATGGCTATGGTAATAAATGCGCCGCCCAATATCTGCTTCAGGAAGAACCCGGGGCTTTTAAAGTCGGTTTGCAGCAATGTGGTATATCCTCTTTGCTGCATAGCTGCCCATGTTTCGCCGGGGCTCAGGTGCAGTGTGTGCATGATGTAACCTACACATATCACCAGTGCCAGCAGCATAAACGTGGTTTGCAGGGTATCCGTCCACACTATTGTCTTTACCCCACCGCGAAAAGTGTATAGCAGTATAAGGCCAAGTATAATGATGGCAGTTAGTTCAAACGGAATACCCATATCCTCCAGCACAAATTTCTCCAGTACCTTTATCACCAGATATAGCCGCAGCGTAGCACCCAGCGTGCGCGACAGTATAAAAAACAAAGAGCCCGTTTTGTAGGCATTGGTACCCAGCCTCTTTTCGAGATAGGTATAAATAGAAGTAAGATTGAGCTTGTAGTAAAGGGGTAACAAAATATAGGCCACCGCAAAATACCCTAACCAATAGCCTATAACCACCTGAAAATAATTGAACCCCGCCTTGCCTACCGTACCGGGTACTGATATAAAGGTCATACCCGACAGAGATGTACCTATCATACCAAAAGCTACCAGCCACCACTTGCTGCTGCGGTTGCCTATAAAGAAAGATTCATTGTCAGAATTTCGGGAAGTATAAAAGGCAATGCCCAGCAATACCGCGAAATAAACAAGTATGATAAACAGAAGGATAACTGAGTTCATGCGCAAAAAAAAATCAGGCCTTGCCAATAATAGCAACGCCTGAAATTATATCTATTTTAGGAACTTTTTTAGAAACCAGCTGCAATACCAAATCTGAGACTTGGCGAGTTCTTTGGGTATGGGCTATATTTGCCCTGCAATACATCGTAAAACAACTCGCCATAAAACGACACCCTGCCGCCCAGCGGCTGCCGCAGCCCCACACCTGCCAGCAGGCATTGGTTGGTTACGTTCAGTTTGGTCTGGTTTAGGTTGCCGTAGTTGTCGAGCGGACGTTTTAAGCTGATAAAATCGTACTCATACGTTGCATTGATAAAGATATTGCGATAAACAAAATACCTTGCCCACAAGTTTGGGTATACAATATTCATATAGGCATAATGCACATTTTCGAATGGGTCTATGTAAAAAGGATATTTATTGTACTGATAGCCTACGCCTACACCTGCCGAAAAGCGCTTGGCAAACCGGTATCCAACTATAGGAGATGCACCCAGATTGGCATAACCCGTACCAAACCCCAATATGACACCGCCACCTACTATCAGCTTGTCTGCATCGTAGCCCGAACTGGATTTTTTGTTTTTATAGTTCGCTTTACCCGAACTATTATATACCTCCTGAGCGTTAACGCCAAGGCTTGCAAGCAGTAAAAAAATGAAAACGACTTTTTTCATAATAGCGGTTTTACTCACACGAAGTTACAGATAAATACCATTCGAGGTAATATCCAAAAGGTTTAGGGCTATATTTAACAAGGTTTGTATAATTTTCCTTTTTTGTTTCCTGCTTCTCCTTTTCAATAATATTATGATATGCTTATTCAGAATATAAAATTAGCTGCCGACGCTATGGTTTTCTCGGGCACCGGAGATAGTCTGCAACTACTGCTTATAAAACGTGGCAATGAGCCATATAAAGGCATGTGGGCCTTACCCGGTGGCTTTGTGGAAGACGACGAGGAGCTGGAAGCTGCCGCTATAAGAGAGCTAGAAGAAGAAACAGGGCTGAAAATACCATCTATGACACAATTGCACACGTTTGGCAAACCAGGGCGAGACACTCGGGGGCGCACAGTTACAGTAACCTACTATGCCTTTGCCGATGCTGCTGCCCATGCGGTGCAAGGCAACGACGATGCAGCCGAGGCGCATTGGGTATATGTAAAAGACATTATCGAACTCGCCTTCGACCACAAGGAGATGCTGAAGATGGCGCTGAAAGTGGCTGTACCGGCAATTATGAGTGCAGGTGAATCAAGTTCATGAAAGTATTAATCTTTGGGAAGTAGTTTCAGCAATTCTTTAAGTTCACTTGTTAAAATATTCTGTTGTTCTGCTTTATCGTAAATTGATAATAGAAAAACTGTTTCTCCAGAAACATATACTTTTGTGATTATCCTTGCCCCACCTGATTTGCCTTTGTTTTTAGACGCAATACGCAAGCGGATTTTGTAACAATTATATCCTATTGGCACTCCGGTTTGGGGCAACTCCGACAATTGCTTTTGTAATTGTTTCAATTCGTTTTGGAGGGAAGGATATTTTTTGACTAACCTTTTTGCCTGTTTGTCAAAAAAATCAATTGCAATTATATCAAAGCTCATCCAGCAATTGTTGAAATGGTTTCCCTTTCTTTTTTCCTGCCTTTATTTGTTTTACATCTTCTATGGCATTACGCATCCCATCTAAAAACTCTTTTTTAGTTGGGGGGGGTGTAACAACTGTGTCTTCAATCTTTACATAGTCAAAGCTCTTTATCAGTTTCATGATAAAGGAATAGTGCTTTTCAGGTACAGATAAATGAATGTTTTTCATGGTACTCTTGCTATTTCAACTTCAAAAATAAGGAAAATCAGAAAAGCAATTTCCCTCCCTTAAAATTTCATTTTACATTATAAACGATCACCAATGCACCAGCTTCACATGCTCTGTTGTTGCTCCGCTCAGCCGCAGCAGGTAGTTGCCTGTGGGCAGGTTGGTGCCGGGTATACGTGTTTTGCTGTTAGTGCTGCTTTTGCCCTCCCACAGCACACGACCGGCCATATCCATCAATGCCAGACCCGTGTCTTCGGGCAGTTGGTCTATCTCCCAGTAATTACTGGATGGGTTAGGTTGTATACGGATGTTGCCGCGCTCTATGCTGCCTATACCCACCAGCGATACGTCCTTGGTAATTCCCCCTAATACCCTTAGCAATGTCCAGTTGTGCGTATTCAGGTACACATTGGTGATAGCTGGTGCCCACTCGAAAGTGAATACCTGAGTGTCTATACTGTTATACACTTTTATAAAAGTATCTAGTGAGCCTGCACGCAGGTGCACCTGCACCGGAGTGCTGAAGTGATTGGTATACGTGGGGCAAGACTGCGATTGTGCGAGCTTCACATACACGGTGCTGCCCACCTGATTCCAGGTTACTTTGTACTGAGGAAAGCCCCTGCCATATACCCACTGGTTAAAGAAAGTATCGAGATCAAAACCATACACTGCTTCGGCTATAGCCTTAAAGTCGGCGGTGCTTGCATTGCCAAAGGCGTGTGTACTCTGGTATGTACGCAATACCTTGAAGAACAGGCTATCCTCGGGTGCCATGTAGCGCAGGGTGTTGATGAATATACTGGCTTTCTGGTACTGATTTACGGTGAATAAGCTATCACTTGTAGTTGTGTCATTTATGTATGTCATGCCGCAGGGCTTGCCCAGCGCAGCACTCAGGTGCGCCTGTCGCCGTCCATTTCCCGCGGCTGTGCCCCAGAAGTGGTCCAGATACAGATGCTCTGAAAATGTAGCAAAGCCCTCGCTCAGCCACATGTCGCCCCAGGTCTTGTAGGTGACATGATCACCAAACCACTGGTGCATCAGCTCATGGGCTATAGTGCCCACATCTGTTACGCCTATTGTGGTCATCGTTTGGTGTTCCATACCACCGGAGAGTGTAGTAAAACACATGCCGTACTTCTCTTGCCAAAAGGGATACCTGCCAAATAGTGTGGAGAAATAATCTATCATCTGCCCAACACTATCAAATTTTACTTTGTGTGCAGGATTGAAGGTGGCTGTATCCATAAAGAAGTTCTGAATAAGCATAGAGTCGGGGCTGCCGGTAAAGTGCAGGTAATCTTTGTATTCTGAATAACGGGCTACTGCTATAGAAATCAGGTAATAGTCTATGGGGTAGTTGGTCTTCCAATGATGTGTCCAGAAGCCGGGAGTAGAAGTAATATCTATGTTTACCAGCCTGCCACAACTACCATCACGCACGCCATCGGGTACGGTTACAAACATATCTACAGAGTCTGCCTGATCGTTTACAGATTGTTTGCAGGGCCACCAGTTGAGTGCTACCCACGGGTCGCTGACAGTATATACCATGTGGGTGCCACCGGCAGATATAGTATGGGTAATGCCGTTAAAGAATCCACCACCTGTAGGTGGCATGCCATGATAAAATATCTGAGCAGTAAAGCCGGCACCTGCTGTGAGTGCTGTTGGCAGCGCTATTCTGCGCACCGACCCGCTGCCGGTTACCGGCAGGAGTGTACCATTTATTTTTGCCGAATCTACGGTGAGGCTGGCGCCCAGCTCAAACACGTACTCACTCATAGATGTGGCTATTACCTGAGCCGTAGTAGTTACATCGCTGGGGTGAATGTAGATGGATGTATCGGTAACATGCAGGTTGAACCGAAGGTGTTTAATATCATAATCGCCCTCAGCAGCATCTGCCATAGTGGTTTTAGCCTGTTCTTTTCCTTTTCCATTTTTACGGTCTGCACAATAGTTGCCATGCCGTGCTTCAGCCACAACAGCCAGCAGCAGCAATGCCGCAGAGATAAGTAAGCGTTTACTTTTCATATTCATCCTTTTACCGAAGATGCACACTGCATCTCCAATTAATAAGTAAGCAAATTAATATATTTTGGTGAAACGACGTTTGCAGGGACGTAATAAAGAATGAGCTACAGCGTACCTATACGTGACATTATCAAAAATAAAATTGCATGATGTTGAAATAGAATATCTTAAGAAAGACATTCAGATGCCATTTACCAACTTCTCCGGCTCTTTTCTGCCTGTTTTACTTTGTTGACGATACTTTCTACATTTGTCTGCCTTTAGGCGGAAACAGAAAATTGCTACAAGGCTTTGTAGTTGTTGTTTTGTCAGCTACTTTTTAGTGAAAAAGGCAGATTAAAACGCATGATCGGCAACCTCTATAACAAGCTTCGCAGGATAACAAGCAACCAACTATACTATCCCGAAATAGATGGCATCCGCTTTCTGGCTATTATTCTTGTTATACTATTTCATACTTATGGCTACTTCACGGTGAAATCACCCGTAGTTTTTGCCGACAACCCCTCGTCCTATCCGCTGCTGAGAGGACTGATGGAAAATGGCGACCGTGGTGTGGAATTGTTTTTTGTGCTGAGTGGGTTTATTCTGTGTCTCCCATTTGCAAAGGAGTATATACGCAAAGAGAAAAAAGTGCAGCTTAAAAAGTACTACCTGCGCCGTGTAACCCGGCTGGAGCCGCCCTACTTCATAGCCATGACCGCCTTGTTTCTGATGCAGTTGTTCATGCACATTCACCCTGTATCGGTACTGCTGCCCAGCTGGCTGGCATCGCTGATTTATTCACACAACATTATTTTCCATCACACGCCGCTGCTTACTGTAGTAGCCTGGTCGCTGGAGATTGAGATACAATTTTATATTCTGGCACCCTTATTATTTAGGGTGCTTATGCTGCCCGTTGCAGCCCGCAGGGGGCTGCTGGTGGCGGCTACTGTAGCAATGGTATTACTACAAGCAGCTTTTCCACCGGCACACAATATGCTTTCGCTCTATGGCTTTGCACAATACTTTTTCATAGGCATCCTCCTTGCCGACCTTTATGTGAGTGGCACTGCTGAGCAGCTTTTTAATAAACGATTTATGGCTATTGCTGCAGCCGTAGCTCTGGTGACTGTCGTTTACCTGCCTATAAAGGAAAAACAATATGAGGTCGCATCGGCCGGCATGCTGTTAACCGCCCGCCTTATTTTCCCGTTTCTTATAGGTCTGCTTTACTATATAGTGCTCAAAAACGATATTGTAAAACGGATATTCAGTTTCAGGTTTATGCCGGTGATAGGCGGCATGTGCTACTCTATATACCTGTTGCACTATACTATAATTTCGGTAATAGGCAGGGTTACAATCCACTGGAAACTCACCGATTACTACCTGCCTAATCTCCTGCTGCAGGTGGTGCTGCTGATGGTACCTATATTGCTTATATCTTCCGTGTTTTTTTACTTTGTAGAGCGCCCCTTTATGGCAGGCAAGTGGACAGACATGCTAATGAAAAAGCCACAAAAACCAGCCTAGCTGCCTAGGCCAACTGCAATATCTTATCCACCACATCGCTATCACGCGCATCAAACCAGTTTATTTCCTTGTCTTTTTTAAACCAGGTCATCTGTCTTTTGGCATAGTTTCGGGTGTGCTGTTTTATCTTGTCTATTGCCTGCGGCGGGGTGCAGGTGCCGTCCAGATAATCGAACATTTCGGCATAGCCCACCGTTTGCAGGTTCTTTAGGTGCCTGTATGGCATTAGCTGCCTTACCTCATCTGCCAGCCCCTGGGCTATCATACTATCTACCCGTTCATTTATGCGATTGTAGAGCAGCTCCCGTGGCAGCTCCAGCCCTGCCTTTATAATGCGGAATGGGCGTTCCTTTTTTGTTTTGGTTCTGTAGTGTACTATGCTTTTGCCCGTAGTGCGAATGAAGGATAGTGCCCGCAGCATACGGGCAGGGTTATGAATCTCAGCAGTAGCAAAAAACTCCGGGTCTTCGGCGGCTACTGCTTGCTGCAGCCACGCCATGCCATGCAGTTTGTAGGCCTCCTCTGTTTTTAGTGCTATATCCGGGTCGGTTTCTGGCATAGCATCCAGGCCTTCGCAGAGTGCCTGTATGTATAGCCCTGTGCCGCCGCAAAGAATGGCTGTATCATTTTGTTCGAAAATTTCATCCAGATAGCCAAGTGCCAGCGCTTCGTAGTCTGCCGCAGTAAGTGGAGTGGTTACCGGGAAGCTGTCGATAAAATAATGTTTTACTGCGGCCAGTTCTGCTGCTGTAGGTTTGGCGGTGCCTATGGTCATTTCCCTGCAGCACTGGCGGCTGTCTGCCGATACTATAGCCGTACCCAGCCGCTCCGCCAGTGCTATGGCTACGGCGGTTTTGCCCACGGCTGTGGGCCCGGCGAGTACGTATAGTATTTTGGGCGTGGAGTTTGGCAACATATTTATTCGCCGGTTGTAGTACCGGCGTACAATACACAAAGTTACATGAAGCATGAATGATGTTTCAGGCAGGAGTAAAATTTATTTGCACTGCTTATCGGATGTGGGTGCAGGGCAGCCAAGGTTATATGGTGGGCAGTATCCTAAAAGAAGTAGTAAGGTTACATTATGGCATTTACAACCTGATCCTGGTTATTATTGCACAGGGGATGTCTGTAACCAGCATATTAGCTGCAAAAGGCAGAAAATATATCTCTAAATTTGTAAAACAATGATAAGGCTCCTCAAGATATTGATATTCACTTGTTCCTGCTTTATCTCGCAGGCACAGGTAAATATTATTACTACTATCGCCGGAAAAGATACTTTCGGTTATAGCGGCGATGGTGGGCCAGCTACGAATGCAAAACTAAAAGCTCCTACTCATGTTGCATGCCATAAAACGTACATGTACATATGCGATGCTTTAAACCATAGAATCCGCAAAGTCGATTTTGTTTTAGGAATAATCACAACAATTGCGGGCACCAGTAGTGCTGGATATTTTGGAGATGGCAACATAGCCACAAATGCACAGCTTCAAGTTCCTCAAGGATTGCACTTAGACACAGCCGGGAATATTTACATTACAGACGCTGGCAATAGCAGAATTAGAAAAATAGATTTAGGAACAGGCATAATCACCACAATTGCAGGAATTGGTAGCAATGGAAGTAGTGGAGATGGCGGACTGGCAACTAACGCAGAACTAAATCTTCCCGGGGGATTGCATGTAGATAAGGTTGGACACGTATATATTCCTGATTGGGGTAATAACAAAATTAGAAAAATAGATAAAGGTACTGGCATAATTACAACAATAGCTGGAAACGGAATTGGGGGGTATTCGGGCGACGGAGGATTTGCTACCAGTGCGGAACTAAATGGTCCCTCACAAGTATTTGTAGATAATGTAGGTGATATTCTAATTGCAGAACAATATAATCATGTTGTGAGAAAAGTTGAAGTAAGCACTGGTGTCATTACAACAGTAGCAGGTAGTGGTGTTGCAGGATACTCTGGAGATGCAGGATTGGCTGTAAATGCAAGTTTAAATCAACCTACGGGGCTTTTTGTAGATAAGCAAAATAATATTTATATAGCGGAATATGGTAACGGTACAATTCGTAAAATAGATTGTGTAACAGGAATAATCACTACAGTTGCAGGAACAGGCGTAACAGGTTTCTCTGGTGATGGAGGGCTGGCTACGGATGCGAAACTATTCTGCACTGATATGCTTGTAGACGAGCATGGCAATCTGATAATAGCGGACTATGAAAACAACAGGATACGCAAGGTAAATAATGCCGTAGCCGTAAATGGTATAGATAAGGTCATAGAAAGCAAGCTGTACCCTAATCCTACCAAGGGAGCCTTCAGTATACACACTCCTATGAATATATCGCTGGTAAGTATCTATAACATAGCGGGTATGCGGGTATATGAGCGCACCTGCACTACTACAGATACGGAGATAGATATAAGCAATCAGCCACCGGGGGTATACATAGTATATGTGCTGTGCGGAGAGCAGATGTATGTGAGTAAGGTTGCCGTCATTCGCTAAATACTACGGCGCTCATCACCATAGTATTTTTCCAAAGTTAGGTGGTTTCGAAATTTTATTTGAATATGGAAATGGCAACATCTTCTTTCATTTTCCGTTAAATGGATAATGTTTTTTTAATTTGTGGGTCAATCGTGTTTTTGAATGAAACAATTGTTGTTGCTGCTTTGCTGTCTGGAGATGTTGAGCACTACCTGGCTCATCAATACCACAGGGCCATATATAGCGCCATTGCTATACTTTGGTATTGCCATCGGTATTGGGTTTTTGTATCTGAAAATAGCCACAGCGCCTGCGCCGGCCACCCCGGGCACAGACCTGAAGATTTCCCCCCGGGTTGTTACTATACTCATGTGGGTACTCTATTTTGTCTTTACCTATTACATTTTCAGCAAGCTGAAGCACCTGTGGTGGTACAACCAAAAGTATGGCGACCCCCAAAGCCGCTCAGACATCATTCCACAGATTACCACACTGGTGCAGCGGTTTCTGAATGGTGAGCAGCCCTACAGGGAGATTCAATTCTTCGATTATGTGTTGTTTCCTACTTACATGCCTTTCCAGTGGCTGCCCTACATGCTCACCGAGTGGGCCAAAAAAGATTACCGCTGGATACCCACCTTCGGTATGTGGTTTGCAACACTCTATTACTTCCTCAAAAACTACAAAAACACACCCAAAAAAATATGGGATCTCCTGATGCCTATATGGCCCATGGTGGTGTGGCTGGTGTTCATTCTGCATGACAACCGAATGTTTGTATACACCGTAGAGGGGCTGATAGCTGCTTACTACTTTTTTGTGGCCGAGAGCATTACCCGCAAGCACATGCTACCGCTGGTTATCGGCATTGCTATTTGTCTTTTGTCGCGCTATAGTATAGTCTTCTGGGTGCCCTTGTTTTTGTTTGCTTTGTTTATTTCAGGCGCAGGGAAGAAAGCAGTATACGTCAGCATTGCATTACTGGTTGCTTTCGTGGTGTTCTACTGGTATCCCTTCCTGCGTCTCGATAGCACCATTTTCCTCAAAGGGTACGCCTACCATACGCAGGCAGCGGCACAGGAGTGGCTGCACGATATGAAAGTCTTTGGTGGAGAGGTGTATTTATACAATGGCATTGGCTTTACTCCCTATGCTATGGCGTGGTTTCCCGGCGATCTGGGCCACAAGCTCATGCTCTACAAAAACCTGCATCTGACCATGTGCATTGCCACAGTGATAGGTTTGGCATGGTTTTATGCCAGAAACCGGGAAAAATATCCATTACAGGTTTTTCTGCTTTTTTCGTTCAAGGTGTATCTGGTAGTGTTTTACGTGTTCATACAGATACCCTACAAATACCTGCATTTTGTGCCGGTAATGGTGAGCGCCTCGCTGCTGGCAGCGGCATACAGAACCACCAATGTTAAGGAAAGCTGAACTTTATAGTAATTATCAGCCGTTTATTCACTGTGGTAAATTATACTGTATCTTTAGATATTCAAAGAATTTCAAAAACGTATTTATGAACATTTTTTCTAAAGCGGCTTTGGTGCCGGTAGTGATAGCATCACTTAGCATTGGTGCTCATGCACAGAGTGTAAAAGGACTGTTGGATGGTGCCAAAAAAACTATGGGGGGTGTGAAGCTGCCAACGGCTGTGGCAGGTGCCGCAGGAAAAGGCAGCCTGAGCGAAGGTGAAATAACCGCCGGGCTCAAAGAGGCACTGAACGTAGGCACACGCAATGCTACCGGCAAAGTGTCGGCAGTAAACGGTTTCTTTGGCAATCAGCTGATAAAGGTATTACTGCCACCGGAGGCCAAAAAAGTAGAAACCACGCTGCGCTCGCTGGGCATGGGCTCGTATGTAGATAAAGCTATATTGTCTATGAACCGTGCTGCGGAAGATGCATCTTCTAAAGCTGTACCTATTTTCACCAATGCCATTACCAGCATGAGCATACAGGATGGCCTGTCTATACTGCGTGGCAGCAACGATGCCGCTACCCAATACCTGAAAGGCAGAACCTCAGCCTCGCTCACTACTGCCTTTCGTCCGGTGATAAAAACATCGCTCGATAAGACCAATGCCACCCGCTATTGGTCGGAAATGGTCAATGTTTATAACCGCTTGCCCACTACCCGCCAAAAGGTAAACCCCGATTTGCCTTCGTATGTAACTGAGCGGGCACTCAATGGTATATTTATAAATGTGGCAGAAGAAGAGGCGAAAATTCGCACCAATCCTGCTGCCAGAGTATCAGATATTCTTCGCAAAGTATTCGGCTAGATTGATAATAAACCATTATTTCAGCACTTTATGCTTTGCCTTAATACAAAATAGCGTTAAATTGCGCTGGTTGTAGCTAAGGCGGGCAAATTGTTGTTTCCCTTTTACACTTATTTTTTGTCGGTATTTTTAAAATCAGGATTGTAGTTATGTCGCAGGAACAGAATATGGATTTCATCACATTGTGGGACACAGTAGCATTTGATGGTAAAGAATCTTTCACCCTGAGTGAAGATGGTAAGTTAGTGCTAAACGCCGGTAAGGATGGCAAAGAACGCCTGATAGCGGAGTTCTCGGCCGAGAACAGTACATCGCTGGTAGATGAGCTTAGAGAGAAGTATACCCAACTGGAAGCAAAGGTGGCTGAAGCTGCCGCTGAGTGGGATGCCAGCGAAGACAAGCTAAAAATGGCCGATAAGGTGCACACCCTGAAACAGCAACTGAACAATGCTGCTGCGCTGGGCAACCTGGATGCCCTCCTGGCAAAAGTAGCTGTGTGGGAACAGTCAATAACCGCTATACATGACGAACACTATGCTGTAAAGCTGAAACTGGCAGAACAGGCAGAAGGTCTTGCAGAAAGCACAGACTGGAAAGAAACCGCCAATGTGCTTAAAGAAATAGCAGAACAGTGGAAACAAAGCGGACATACCGATAAATATAGAAGCGATAAGCTGTGGAGCCGTATAGAGGCTGCCCGTAAAAACTTCAACGACCGCAAACAAAAACACTTTGAAGAGCAGGAAAAAGACCTGCTGGGCAATCTGGATCTGAAACTGGATCTGGTAGAGCAGGCAGAGTCGCTGGTAAATTCTGTGGAATGGAAAAAAACCTCCGAAACCTTTCACCGCCTTACCAATGAGTGGAAAACTATAGGTCATACCCTTAGCAAAAAGAATGAAGAGCTGTGGCAACGGTTCATAGCATCAAAGGCGGCTTTCTTCGACCGCAAGCGGGAGCATAGCGAGCGCATAGCAGTGGAGCAGGAGCAAAGCTTCATAGCAAAATCTGCCCTGGCAGAAAAGGCAGAAGCACTCAAAGACAGCACAGAGTGGAACAAAACAGCGCAGGCATTTGCTGCACTGATGGAAGAATGGAAAAAAACCGGAAGAGTAGGTGGCGAGCGTGGCGATGAACTGTGGGCAAGATTTATAGGTGCTCAGGATGTCTTCTATACCAATAAACATGCGCATACGGAGAACATCCGCGCTATGCACGAGGAGAACTATACCCTGAAAATGGAAATACTGCGCCGTGCCGAGCGTATAAAAAACTCATCGAGCTGGGGCGATGCCACAGTAGAGATGAATGAACTGCTGGACAAGTGGAAGACTATAGGTCCGGTGGCAAGAGAGCACGCCACAAAAATCTGGGAAGATTTTCTGGCTGCCCGCAAGCACTTCTTTGCCCGCAAAGATGAAAACAGAGATCTAAGGAAACAGCAGTTTGAAGGAATGAAAGAAACCCGTAAGGTGCAGGCGAAAGAAATGGTTGCCAAACTCCTTACCGACATTCAGGAAGAAGAAGATAAAATAATAGACTTCAAAGCTGCGCTGGAAAACATAACTCCGGGCAAGAAGGCCGCTGAGCTGCGCAAGCACCTGGAGCAACTGCTGCAGGAGTGTGAGAAACAGATAAAACGCCTGAAAGAAAAATATGCTGCCGTGCAAGACGAGTTTGGCAAGCAGGCAGAAGAAGCTGCAAAAGCCATAAAGGCTGCTGCAATAGCGGCGCCTGAGGTTAAAGCCGAAGAGACTACAATAGCTGAGCCGGCAACAGAGGCTGTTGTTGAAACAGTAGCCGCAGAGGTAGTAGCCGGAGAAGCAATTGCAGAGCCGGTAAATGAGGCGGTGGCCACAGAAGCAGAACCTGCAACAGCCACAGAAGTAGTAGCAGAAGTAACACCTGTAGTAGCAGAAAGCGCAATGCCGGAAAGCAATGAAATAGTAGCAGGCACCACCACACCTGCCGATGCTGCTACTGATGTTACAGAAGAAGGCAAGGAAGCATAACCCTCATTTGCTGTACTAAATGCGCTGACAGATGTCTAAAAAAAACGCAGCAAGACCGGACGGTCTTGCTTACTCGACCAATAAAGATTTTTTCAACGATTACCCCGAAGAAGAAGCACTGGAAACATTGCCCAAAGCGCAGCAGCGGCTAAGGATAAAACTGGATACCAAACAAAGAGCCGGAAAAGTGGTAACACTGGTAGAGGGATTCAGCGGCACCAACGACGACCTGGAAGCACTGGGCAAGCAACTGAAAACCAAGTGTGGTGCCGGTGGCAGCGCCAAAGATGGTCTGATACTCATACAGGGCGACTACAAAGAAAAAGTAATACTGTGGCTCCGCGACTGGGGCTATGTGCTGGCAAAGTGAGGAGTGTGGATAATAAGGGTACGTGAAATGCAGGACCGACGATGGCCTACTTCAGGTGTTGGCAATATTTATTGTCTGTTACTGATGCGCTATGCTAACCTAAGGAACAAAAAGATTCTTAAGCACTACCACAAATAACAGCTTATGCGGCTCTTCCTTATCACTTTAATTTTCATTGGTAGTAATAGTAGGGTACAAGCCAAAGCAGACTCTGTAGGCAGTAAAAAAAGGGAGTATAGAAATACAGTGATGCTCTCCATTGCTAATTTTTCAATAGTGGGCATTACTCCATTTGACCGAACGGTGATTACCTCATACATTGCCAATCAACTGGGTGTAAACCTGGAACATAGAGTAAATAATTCTTTCGGTTATTCTATGGGATATCACGAATGGAATCTAAATCCTTTTTTCGACAAAACAGAGTATCACCCAGAGCCTTTCACATCATACTTATATTACAGACAATATATTAAGGGATCCAGAAATATTGATGATATAGGTTCGCTTCGTCATAGATATGGCTATAAAATGATAGATGCTACCGCAAATTATAGGTATGATAAGTTTCGCAGACACAAATTCTCCGCAGGGGCTGGCGTTTCTTATACATGGGGTACAAACTACTACCTCACACATCGGTATTATAGTGTCATAGTCAATGATTTCATGTATTATGTTCGCAAAGAATCGGAGGGATATGCAGGAGCAATAATACCCCTACGTTACGATTTTCTGTTTCTACGCAACAGGTTTGCTACAGGAGTGCAAGGTACTGCACGCAAGTATTTTGGATTACAATCGTGGCAGATAGATTATGGCATTCACCTTTCTGTAAATTTTTAACCTTTATTCTTCTTCGCCAAACAAAAATGTGTGGAACGTTACTACACCCCACCACAATCTAAGTGCCAAAGTGGTGATAAACAGGTAAAACTATCATTGTTGCTTCAGTGCCGGATACTTCCATTCTATGCGGTTGATACCGGACTTTGCCTGCTGGTCTATAGAGTTCTGAAAGTCGTGGTCGGGCATGTTCAGACATTCGTTGTAGCTGGTTATAGCTTCAGTATTCATTTCCAGCAGTTCATATATCTTGCCGGTGTGTAGCGCTGCCCGTGCGGCAAACTGCTCTCTGCGGCCTTTTCCTTCGGTCATAGCATCCTTATACTGTGCCAGTGCCTGCTTGTAATAGTGCCCATTGCCGGGCTTTTTAGCCAGCTCCTCATACACCCTGCCCAGCCTGAAGTGATACTCTGCCCGGTCTGCCGGCTGTTGCAGCTTGCCTTTTTCTATGCCTTGTAGTATGGTCAGTGCTTTTTCGTTATAGCCACCCTCTATCAGCAGCCGCGCCTGCAGCAATACACTGTTTGGCCAGGTGTCGCCTGCCGCAAACCGTGCTGCCTGCTTGTCGGCATCCAGCCGTGCGCTGCCCTCCCGTGCTGCCTGCAGGCGGCAATAGGCAGCTTTTTCTTTGTTGCCATTTACATGCCATGCAAACGCCATCTTCTGCCAGGCGTCTTTTATATAAATGTCGCTCTTGTTGTTGCGCAGGTATTTGTGGAAGTAGTAAGTCGATGCCGTATCGCAGCGGGTCAGCAATCCCATACCGTACTGATAGTCAAATATCGGATAGCTGCCGTAGCCCGGCTCTGCAGCAGCAGCACGCAGCAGCTCTATAGCCTCGTCAGAGCGGCGATAGTCGAGTGCTATATTGGCTTTCACAAAGGTATTGAGCAGATTGTTGCGGGTCACAAACTGTGGCTTGCTCAGCAGCTCCCATACTTCCTGCTGCTCTGCCAGCAGGTAAAACCGTGCATAGAGGTAGTAAAGTACTGTTTCGGTATAAAGTGGGTGGGTGTTGTTGTGGGTGTTTACAAAAGCAGCCAGCTTATCCGTGCCCTGCTTCACGCTGCCTTTCATCCCAAAAACCGCCGCCAGCCACTTGTAGCTGCCCGGCAGTGAGCCCACTACCGACTCCAGCAGCCCGGCTATAATATTGTTGTGCTCAAAGGCGGGGAACAGCCGCTGGTTCTCCTTGAGCAGTGCAAAGGATTTACGGAAGTGGAGCGCAGCTTTGTATTGCTCTCCAAACCTGATATTGATGATGGCTCTATGCAGATACATACCCGCATAGCAAAACCGGTACCAGGGCGATTTTGTGTCGCCCTGCCCCAGCAGCTCCAGCCGGGTACTCATCTGGTCTGCACGCTGGCGGTAGTCTGCCACATTGCAGTTTATCAGCAGCACTATACAGTCCTCATAGTCCGACATGTATACTGCCATCAGATTGTCCGGATTGTTTTTGCGCTCCAGTGCTATTGCCTGCCTGCCCTCTGCAAAGTGCATAGACAGGAAGTGGTTGTATGCCCGGGCGCAGTTGTCGGTATAGGTGTACGTATACTTAGCAGCTATGCCCCGGCCGGGCAGCAGCAGCAACAGCATTACAACAATAGACACTCGAAAGGGCATAACAGTGTAAAGATACAAGCTATATGTGGCAGATAAGAACAAACGACTGTAATTTATAAGAACAGAAAATTAAAATATCATATTAGCCCCAGCCACCTTAAAAACACCTCAGCGTCTTCGCGCCCCTGCCTGCCGTCAGGCAGGTCTGCGGTAAAATATCCTCCGGCTACTTACCAACAGGCACCCGGACGGGTATTATTATTTGTTAAATATCACTACCCTTGCTGTGCTGTACCATAAAATGTAAGGGAAGTTGTTACTTTTGAAGATAATATCTGAGCCCACATGGCATTCTGGAAAAAAAACGAAACTAACCCCGCTGGTGTTGCCGGGGAAACTACTACCAAAAAGAAAAAATCGGTGGGCAGAGAGTGGCTTGATGCCGCATTGTTTGCTATAGTAGCCGCAACCATTATCCGCACCTTTTTCTTCGAGGCATATACCATACCTACAGGCTCTATGGAGGGCACTATGCTGGTAAATGATTATCTGTTTGTGAGCAAGCTGGCTTTCGGACCACGCGTACCCATGACACCTGTAGCCCTCCCACTGGTGCACAATACTATGCCATTGACAGGTACCAAGTCTTACACCGAAGCCGTACAATGGGACTATCGCCGCATACCCGGCTTTGGCCACGTGGAGCGCAACGATGTAGTGGTATTCAACTTCCCAGCCGGCGATACCGTAGTAGCAGAGTATCCCGATCAGGACTATTATAAACTATGCCGCGAGTCGAGCAGGGATTATGTCAATGCCAACTTCCATGTGCTTACCCGCCCGGTAGACAAAAAAGAAAACTACATAAAACGCTGTGTAGCTGTACCCGGCGATGTGCTGGAAGTAAAAGACGGCCGCATATACAGCAATGGCAAGATGGCGCCGCTATTCCCCCATTCCAAGATTCATTATCTGGTAACCACCAATGGCAGCGCACCTATTGTAGAAGACGATGTAGAGTTTAGCGAGAAGGCAAACAACAATCTGTATCTGTATAATCTGGAAAACTGCCAGGTGGCAGAGGTGGCAAAAGCTACCAATGTAGTATCTGTAACGCCTTGGGTAAGACATGCCGCAGGAGTGCCGCCTACTACTCCCGGCGAGTGGTGTTTTCCGCACGATACAGTCAACTTCAAGTGGAACATGGATAATTACGGTCCTATCACTATACCTAAGCAGGGCACTACCGTTAACCTCACTCCGGAAAACATAGCTATTTATCGCCGCATCATACGCAACTATGAACTGAATACACTGGATGAGCGGGACGGCAAAATAATCATCAACGGCAAAGAGGCGACCTCTTACACGTTTAAGATGGACTACTATTGGATGATGGGCGACAACCGCCACAACTCCCTCGACTCGCGCTATTGGGGCTTTGTACCTGCCGACCACGTAGTGGGCAAGGCATGGTTTGTATGGCTCAGCTATGGCGAAGGCGGCATCCGCTGGAAGCGTCTGCTCCGTGGCATCCATTCATTGGAGAAGTAAAATAACAACATACTAGGTTACATGGACACTGTGCTTTCAAAGCAGCAGAGCGCGTTGTGACTTTTGTGTCCTTTGTGGTGAATTTTTTCTACCCGTAAATCTCTATGTGAATATCCTTTTTGTCGTAGCCCATTTTGAGTATGCGCTCACGTGCCTCGTCTATCATATCGCGCCAGCCACATAGCATGAAGGAGGCTGGTTGCCGCTTGCTGCACAGCTCTTCGTATATGTCATGCACATAACCGGTGTCGCCGTCCCATTGCTCCCGCGATAAGGTGGGGCGATATATGAACTCCGGCTTTTTCATAGTCAGCAACTGCATTTCGTCATGATACAGCAGGTCGCTTTGCGTGCGTGTGCCGAATATCAGATTGGTTTTATATCCCTCCAGCCCTTTGTGGTGTATATAATGCAGCATACTGCGAAAGGGGGCTATGCCCGTACCCGTGCATATGAAAAAATGCTCCTTCTCCTTATCTTCCGGCAGCACAAACACCCCCTGCGGACCCCGCAGTGTAAGGGTGTCACCCTCCTTTATGTTTTCGAAAATATATTTAGAACCCGTACCACCCTCCATGTGCACTATTATAAGCTCTATGGTGTTGCTGCCATCTGGCATAGAGGCAATGCTGTAACTGCGCCAGCGTTTGTTGCGCTGCTCGTGTATCGGCAGATCCAGAGTAACGAACTGGCCGGGCTTAAAATCAAACATAGACACCTCTGGCAGATTTACCAGAAAGCGGCGGGTATTGGGTGTTACCTGCTCTATATGTGTTACTATTCCTTTTTGCCAGTTGGGTACCATGTGTATTCTTCTGTCCTATAAAGATAGTATTTTTTGTGGGGTGTGGCTATAGATGGCAGTGATAGCATTATCACCGCATCAGTATATTAATACCCCTGCTCAATGTCTGCAAACTCATGTGCCGCCAAATAGCTATCTTTATAGCAAAATCTACATAATTTGTATTTCTCTGAGTTTGGTTTTGACGATGATCTGATGGATGGTATTGATGCTATGGGCTATGTAACCGCTACACCCGTGCAGGAGCAGGTAATACCGCATATAATAGCTGGTAAAGACATAATAGCCGCCGCACAGACCGGCACCGGCAAGACCGCCGCCTTCCTGTTGCCGGTATTGCACAAGTTGCTCTCAGGCCCGCACGACGAAAAGTCTGTAAATGCCATGATAGTAGTGCCCACCCGCGAGCTGGCTGTGCAGATAGCACAGGCACTGGAGGGTATCACCTACTACACCTCCATTAGTTTCATATCGGTATATGGTGGCACAGGCGGCGCACTGTTTGCTGCCGAAAGAAAAGCACTGGAAACCGGTGTGGATATAGTTATCTGCACACCGGGGCGCATGATATCGCACCTCAACATGGGCTATGTGAAGCTGGACGGACTAAAGTATCTGATACTGGACGAGGCAGACCGCATGTTGGATATGGGCTTTTATGAAGACATCATAAAAATCATCTCTTACATGCCCGCAAAACGCCAGAACCTGTTGTTTTCGGCTACCATGCCACCAGCAATACGCAAGCTTGCAAATACTATACTGGTAAACCCTGCCGAGATAAACATAGCCATATCCAAGCCACCGGAGCAGATAGCTCAGGGCGTGTTCTTTGTATACGAACCACAGAAGATAGGGCTGGTTAAGTACATATTGCAGCAGAAGGAGTTTGCCAGCGTGCTGGTGTTTTGCTCCAGCAAGCTCAGTGTGCGCAAGCTCTACGACGAGCTGAAACGTTCACGTTTTCCGGTGGGCAACATACAGTCGGATCTGGAGCAGGATCAGCGCGAGCAGGTGCTCCTCGACTTCAAAAGCAAAAAACTGAAAATACTGGTAGCCACAGACATTCTGAGCCGCGGTATAGATATAGAAGATATAGACCTGGTCATCAACTATGATGTGCCACACGATGGCGAAGACTACATTCACCGCATAGGCCGCACAGCGCGGGCAGCCACCAAGGGCACCGCCTATACATTTGTAACCGACAAAGAACAATTCAAATTCACCAAAATAGAAAAGCTGCTGGGCAAGGAAGTAGCACGGCAGGAAGTACCCGAGCAGTTTGGCGAAGCACCCAAGCCCGGCGCCGCCACCACCGACAGCCGGCCCAAGCGCAAGTTTAAAGGCAAGAAAAATTTTAAGAAGTAGGGTAACACGGGCAGACAATGAAAGCAGGTAATACAGGTATTTTTAACTCTATTCCCTCACCCTCATCACTACCTCATACTCTTAAACACATCGTGCTCTATGGTCATGCCATTGGTGATAAAGACGGTTTGAATGCCCAGTTTTTTAGCAGCCTCTATATGCTGCGGACTATCTTCTATAAACAGTGTTTGTGCTGCCTGCAGCCCATTGTCTTCCAGCACCCGCAGAAAAATTTCCGGCATAGGTTTGCGCAGGCCCACCCTGTGCGACATATACACCTTATCGAAGAACACACCAATATTGGGTATGCCATGCTGCTGCATCAGCGTGTTGTTGAATACCTCTTCATGTATCTCATTGGTATTGCTAAGCAGAAACAGGTCGTAGTAGTTGCGTAGCTGCTGCAGTATTTGCAGGCGGCGCAGCGGGAAGTCGAGCAGCATAGCGTTCCAGGCATGCAGCACCTGCGCCTCTGTAAGCGGCGCATCTGCCGCCTGTTGCATATTGCTTATAAACTCGCCGCGGCTCATCTTGCCGGTTTCCCACCGGTCAAAGATGTCGCTCTGCTGCAACTGTGAGTATAGCTGTCCGAAGTTTTTGACACCGGCCTCAATAAATGCGTTTTCGGTAAGTGAGTAATTAAGATTGAGCAATACGCCTCCCAAATCAAAAATTATATGTTTTATGCCCTGTATCATGCTGCAAAAGTAAGGCTATAATTGTACTACATGGCACTATATGTGACCTGTATGCTCCCTGCACCTGCCTGACGAGTATCAGCCGCAAGCCTGTGCATAGTCAGCCTGTAGCGTGGCAGGCGCAGGTAATTTTGCTGTTTAAAATGATTTTCAAAACAATTAAAACACAGAAAATGAGCCGTTCTTATTTATTGCTTATAGCCATAGCATTTCCGTTTGTGGTAGGTGCACAAAACAGCGAACCCGTAAAGGCAACAAAAAATAAAAATGCCGCAGCAGAGCAGCAGATCTTCACCCTGCCCGATAATATAAAACTGAACAAAAAAGAGCTCAATGAGCGCGTAGAAAACAAAACCATGGAGCTCACCAGGCTGATAAAGGCGCTGTCTGAAAAAAAAGAAACAGACAAGGCACTGGTGGCAGAAGCCATGAAGCTGTTTAACAACAACGAATATGCGCTGGTAAGCGTAACTCGTAAAAACGAGAAAAAGCCGGTTACGGTGCCTGTGCGCACCTATCTCAGCCGGCTCAATCGCCTGAAGTACGACAAAGTGAATATTCTATGGCACAATGCCACCTATGTAAGTAACTTTACACGCCAGCCAGATGGCACCTATATGGGGTTGGTGGCAGTAGAGCAGGAGTTTACCGGCATCATGAGTGGTGAGGCAAACTATGTATACAAAGACAGAACACAGAAAAGGGTAGAGGTAACCGTAAAAGTGTGGGATGCCAAAGACGACCAGGACATAAGGAAACAATATCTGGATGTGTTTCTGGGCAATATTGGTGTAACGGAGGAGTAAACAATGGTACATGATTGTAGCTAGGAAATTAGTTCTGTTTTTGTGGTTAAGTAGCTGTGCACACACGGCTATGGCGCAG
The DNA here is from genome assembly GCA_021740995.1 of Taibaiella sp. Classification (GTDB taxonomy): domain Bacteria; phylum Bacteroidota; class Bacteroidia; order Chitinophagales; family Chitinophagaceae; genus Nemorincola. The sequence continues at coordinate 25,794 of JAIOYR010000012.1, read as the reverse complement.
GTGGTGAGTACCATGCCTGCCAACGCCACAGAAAAGGAAAGTTTTTTTCTCTACGAAGTCAAGTTCATAGACGAGTTTATAGAGCGTTTTAATGACGATAAGGAATCCTACCTCAGGAAGCAGTCTGTTTCGCTATACGGAACAGACTCTTTTATTAACAGGCGCAGGATGGTACAATCGCTCTTCAACAAAAAACAGCAGTGGACCAGCGATGTATCGCTCTTTGTAGCACAGGTCATCGCCGGCAGGCAGCAATACCTCTCTTTTACCGACAGCAACTGGTATGCCGAGGTGACTTGTGCCATGCAATATATGGGCAATGAAACCACCCTGCCGCTTTACCTGCACATACATTACAAAAACGGTGCTGCCCAGTGGAAGATAGCCGGCATAGGTGCCGGTATTCCTATACCCGATACGCCGGCCTCACCACTCGCAGCTACTGTCAGGGGCGACCTGTTCTTGCCCACATCCAGCCATGGTACCGATTTCATAGTGTTTTATCAGGCACTATCTGCTACGGGCATCTCCGCTCAATACTTTGAGCCGGCAGCCCTGCCACGCTGGGTACAGGCATTTATAGCCATGGTGCAGCAGAAGCAGATTACATTCAAGTATGTAAAGGAAGTCCGGTATCATTTTTTCACCATTCCGGGCTGGTACTTCTCCGTAAGCAGGTATAAACGAAAAGAAAGCAACACTGGCTGGCTGATAAGCACCCTGAAACCGATGAACGAACCAGAAAAAGATAAATATCTGCAAAAAATGCTGGGCAGGAAAGGATAAGATTTCTATTAGTGACTCTCAATCGTCATTGGTTCCATTGCGCTCCCCATAGCTATCGGTCTGTATCCGGAAATGATAGAAAAATTAAAGGAAAAATATCCGTTACTATAATCGTAGGATTATTTTCGGTTTTTTCAGAAAATCCGCTACATTTGCACTCCTTACGGGATTTATCCCGTTAAATGACGGTCATTCGTCATTGGTCCTATAGCTCAGTTGGTTAGAGCACCTGACTCATAATCAGGGGGTCCTTGGTTCAAACCCGAGTGGGACCACAGCAATAAAAGCCTTTAGATTAGCTACCAGAGCTGATTTGAAGGCTTTTTTCATGTCCTTACTAGAGCTACTCAATTTTCAAGGATACAGGTCATTTTAGCCATTTTAGTTGAACATTGGTTGAACATCACTTGTACCATATTTTCTTTAATGTATGTAGCTGTACACAACTCAAATCAAGATGAGCGTACATTACAAGTTCGTCCTCGACAAACGAAGGAAGCGAGACGACAAAACTTACCCGCTTAAATTGCGGATTTACGACAATGACGGAAACAAAGAAAAGTCATTGGATATTTATTTACACGAGGATCACTGGGACGACAAAGGTCAATTGATATTGCCGAATGACCCCAGCTATAAAAGCAATAATTACAGGCTTACCAGTGCTAAGAATAAAGTAGAAAGAAAGGTAATGCTTGCTGAAGATGAAGAAGAAGTTTTACTGCCGGAGGATATCATTTCTAGTGTAACCAAAAAGGTAGTGCCCAAGAGTAAGGCAACCGTAAGGCAATTTTCAGATGAACTAATTGCAAACATGAAGTTGGCGGGCAAGGCGGGGACTGCTATGGCTTACCAAGATGCCATGAACAGTATAATTAGCTTTTCAGGCAATGAATCGTTGCAGTTTGAGGATATAACGTACAAACTGCTAGTTAAATATAACACAGGTATGCTGGTGAAAGGGATGAAGAAGAATTCCAAAGGGCTCAAAGTAAACGCTATCGCTGCATATATGCGTAGCATCCGAGCGATATACAACAAAGCAATTAAGGCAGAAGTTGTTGAGGCCAGGTATTATCCATTTTTAAAGTTCACCATTGAGACAGAGGAAACTATCAGCAGGACACTCACATTGGCAGAAATAAGAGTCATTGTGGAACGTGAATTAAAACCCGATACGCCCGCCTGGCACAACCGCAATTACTTCATTCTTTCTTTTTGTCTTATAGGCATGAATTTTGCTGATATGCTTACCCTTACATCCGGTGATATATTAGACGGCAGGGTGGTTTACAGGCGAAATAAGACAGGCAGGATATATAACATAGGCATGCATCCAAAAGTTCAGGAATTGATCCAGTATTACAAGGCTGTACCGAGTAAAAGCAGCAATAAATTTGTGTTGCCGATGCTCCAACTTACCTCGGATGCACTGAAAGAACACAACCTGATAAAACAAGTTTGCAAAAATTGTAGCAAGCACATGAAGCGAATTGCAGAAGATTGCGGTATAGTTAAGAATGTAAGTACATATTGGGCAAGGTACACATGGGCAAACCTTGCGAAAAAGGAACTTCATATCGAAAATAGCCTCATAGCAGATGCTCTTGGTCATCAGTACGGCAATAAAGTAACTGGTATCTATTTGGACAGCTACAGCAATGAAACGATTGATGAAGCAAACCGGGCGGTGATTGAATTGGTGTTTGGTAAATAAGAAGAAAGGGGCGGCTCATGCTACCCCTTTCTTTTATACCTTAACTGGCTTAACTATGTTTACTATATTGCCTAGAAGTAAAGCTAGTTAAGGTAGTTAACTCAATATAGATACTATGCAGCCAATCTGTATTCCCCGTGCGATGGCTTGATAATAATATTATCGCTAATTAGCTTTCTCAAATTAGAATGCAAAGCTGGTTTCGACATCTCCTTGGTATCTACAAATTTGGCTTCTATTACGTTTGTAGGAATGATAGTATTCCCACTTTCGTTTTCGCGTTGAAAGAAGTCTAAAATTAAGTTCATATTTGTATTGTCCTTTCTTCCGTCTGGTGCTGCCAGAAGTTTCGCTTCAGTTGTTTCTCCTGTCAAGTTAAGCCAACAATCATTATCGATTTCGTAAGTATAAACTGTCTCATCATTACTTGGTATGTACCTGAAAGCAACGTCCTTTATATACTTGCTGCCCGAGGACGTTCTATTAAGCCCAATCATAAAATCCAATTCCTGCGCTAATACCCTGCTGCCTGCTATGGTATCAATGCTGAGAGGTTGTCCGTACATTTTATGGGTATGATGAATGGCGACTATTGTCGCACCGGTGGCATCCCCTAAATATCGAAGGTTCTTTGTTAACTCGATTGCCACTTTACTATCCTCAATAGAGCCGGAGTACATATGCGTCAGTGAATCGACAAATGCAATGTCCGGTGATTGCTCAATGATAATTTCTGCAAGTCTATTCCAGTCATTCGCATCATTGAGGTAACGGTCTATGTTTTCATTAACTACGATGTAATTGTCAAGCCAATCGGTGCCGTACTGTTCGGATAATTTCATCGCTTGCTTTTCGTTCCTTTCAGTCCTATTGGCGTAATATTCCTCTAGAGAAACGAATAATACTTTTCTGCCGGCCATTTTTATAGGTTTCCACAAATATTCATTTACACCTGCTGCTATTGACATACCAAGGTTTTCACAGAACATTGTTTTACCAGCCTTGCTAGGGCCAAATACAACACCGATAGATTTTTCCTTTATGCCGGAATATATCATTTCAAGTTTTGGTTCTTGTTGTACCCTGCTTATCATTTCCCTTAAATTATTTGTATACTGCTTTTTAATCATTGTTCATTTTCATTTTTAATTGTTTGTAAATTTTCGTAAGGTCGATAACCTTCGAGGTATTGCAACCCGATAAGATATTGCGCCCGGTATTATAGTTGACACCACGAGCAGCGGCCCATTCCTTTACGGTATCAAATTGCATCCCTAATTCATTGTCTATTACGCCTACAGCAAAGGGGTGTGTACCACCCTTATTTGTCGTTAGATCATTTTCATAAGCATGGATAATGTTGTCCCGGTGTGTAGACCAACAAAGGTTACCTACGCTACAATCTGCTTTGACCCCTGAAAGGTGATTTATTTCCGGTAAACTGTCAGGATTTTCAATAAATGCAGTTCCTACCAGTCGATGGAGGTACTTCATTTTGGCGATACCATTTTTTGAAAGTGTTACAGTGATGTAACCTTGCCTGTTAGTAAAGGTTGACAAATATTTTCCTTTTAGCTTTCTTGTTTTTCCATTCTCTAATTTTATTTCCCGGTCTTTGCCCCGGATATTTCCGCTACTGCTAATTTCATAATAATTCTCATACCCACATATGGGTAGCCATTGTTCTACATTCATTCTATTTTTTGTTTAATTTGGGACATACAATTTCCGTCTTGGCTCCCAACCAAAACCGACCAGACGCTGCATAAGTGTCGCTGAAATGTAAGTGTAGCGTAATGGACGAAAACCCGCCTTTCGTCCAATGCTATTTGAGAAGTGTTAAGACATAAAATTATCGTGTTTGGGATTTTTATCTATGCAATCCGGCACGTTCCTATATTATAGACATATAAAAAAGCAAAAAAGTTAGGGCTCACTGGCAACAAGGCTGGTACATAGTCATAACAACAAAAAATACCGGCAATAATTCTCCTTTATTAAATAAAAAAAACCCAGTCAAATGTGGATAGACATCTAACTGGGTACAGCCATTTTGGGGGCTAATATCTTCGTTTGTTCAATCTATCCAATGAACTTAAAGTGCAAATGTATGTCATTTATTTGAAACTACCAAATTTATTTTAATGTTTTTAATAAATAATATTAAAAACATAAAGACCCTCAAAACGGGAATATTACTTTCCAAATTATGCAATTTGGTTACTCAAAGTCGACCAAATCAGATAGACTCACCCCCAAATATTGAGAAGTTTTATACAGGGTGAAGATTGAGGCGTTTACTCGCCCGGCCTCTAAGCGTGATATATTTGATTTGTCTGTATTAAAAGCCTCAACCGCCATTTGTTGCTGGGTAACTCCTTTAGCTACCCGGATTTCTTTTATCCGTGCGCCCATTATTTTCAGGAGTTCCTTTTCGTCCATTTTTCAGGTTATCTTTTAAGACACCTCAATTTGGAAATTATTTATACCTTTAGTGTTACCATATACGACACCTCATTTTTTAATTTGTATAATAAACAAGACACAATGAAATATCTAATAGCAATATTTTTATTTGCAGCGATGCTAAACACCTCAGTTCTTGTGAGAGCGCAAATTGCCTTAACACAAACACATTCAGCACCATTGGGAACGGCACTGCAAGAATCCGTAGTTAACCTAAAATTATCAGGTAAGAAATACATGGTATATACGCATCCGCAAGTGAAATTGTACAATTTAGACCTGACATTATGGAAAACAATTACACTCCCTGCAACTGTTAGCGGGTATTCTCTAACAGGTGGTAGCGGTGTAGCATATGTATCAGAAAACCTATTTAAAATTGACAACAAAGTTAATGTAGTGGCAGTTTATGATAAATCAGGTATTCAGAATAGGTTAGTAATTGACGAAACCGGTTCACTTGTGTTTGCTTTTGACAGTGCTTTCAGCATAACAGTTTATAATGTTGGAGTAGTAAATGATAGTTTTGTTGCAATCACTCCTTATTCCGGCTCATCAAATACCACTAAAGTGTATTCGTTACCCGGCACAATACCATGTAACATTTGCGGAAATGGAATAGGTTTAGGGCTACCAGTGAATGATGAGCTGAATAATTCAGCTTCAATTGAAGCAATCCCTAATCCAGTTTCTGGCGATGCAAAAATATACTATACTTTACCCGAAAACACGGATGCTGCATCTATTGCTTTAGTTGACCTAAATGGGAAAGTAATAAGCACTTATAAGGCATATTCAAACACTCCGTATATAGTGATTAGCACATCTAACCTCGCACCGGGCATATATTATTATACCCTACAGGGGGGTAGCTTTAATTCGATTACAAAAAAACTGGTAGTAGCCAAATGATTTGCCAAAAGTCAAAACCACTAAACCATGGCTAATATATCAGAGATAAAATTTGAGAATCTGAAATTAATAAACGAATGGTATGCAAATTTTGGAAATAAAATAGACAAGCTATTTAAAAAAAACACAATCTGCATCATAAGTTCACTATAAAAGATATTGTTGTGAAAATACACCGTGAAAAAAACACGGTCGTACTTGTAACGATATCAGAAGAAATACCGAAAGATATAGTAAAGCATATAGTCTACGAGTTTGAGAACTAACCAACAAAACGTAGCGAATGAAAATAGTTATGCAATATGGAAAATGAACCATTTTTATTACTAACCGGCCCTGATTTAACTGCTGCACAATCATTCTATGATTTATGTAAAGACAGGGAAATCAGAAAAGAGTTTTTGGGCTTAGAAATCAATTCGATTGATGCGGCGAAATCCTTTTTAGCAAAACAGACAGATTTGGTCGGTGGGAAATTGTCGTTTTTTAGGATGATAAAAATAGCATACAATGAGGACCCAAATTTCCACGATGATGCACATACCACGCTTATCGGGTTTATTTCCGTTTTTGAGGTAGGCACCGGTGATCTATTTAGAAATGGTGGTATTAACCATAATCTTGCTTTCGCCATAGCAGGACAATATAGAAATCAGGGTATAATGACGATGGCTCTAAACATGACAATTGAAGCATTGATAGGGTATAAATTCAATTTCATTTCTGCTCTTGTAAAAAGCGATAACACTGGCAGCGAAAAAGTGTTAATTAAGTGCGGATTTGATAAAGCGCATTCAATTGATGATACTTCAACTTTTGTACGACGCTTATGTATGCCGGCAACCGTTTACAATTCGACCTTTTTACTTTAGGAATGCAATAAAAGAACCTAGTATGGAGCAAATCGGCGGGTGCGGTATTTTAGGACAAATAACCAATTTTGTCAACCCCACGAAAAAGGGTTTAGCAAACGTATATGTTGAACAACTTTCATTGACTGTTGAATGCTTCATACCGCCAGACAAAAGACAGAATGCTAAAGTTGGCGATCATGTCATGTACTTTGTTTGTGAATATCGAGTAGTTGAGAAGACATGGGATGCCACTGCTAACAATGGGCGTGGTGCCTTAGTTAACAAGCTAGATATAAATGGTCAGTTTATTCCTACAGGCGAAATGTTCCCACGTAACGACATCGCTTTTATTGGTACGAAAGAGTATATGGATTCCATCACGAATGCTGGACAAGAGTTGCAAGCCGAAGTTGATAGGCGGCTTGCTGCATTACGCAGTGGTAAACCACAATAAATTTATGGATCGCAGCATGTTGAAAAATAATGATAGAGGCAGAATAGGTACAGTCTTTTTTACCCAAGTGGTAGCTTTTGTAGATTTCAATTTATTTGAAGATTCAGAAGGTTCCATTTGTCATGTGCCATATAAATTCAGAAACCTTTTAAACGTTGACGACTTTGTGATTTGTAGGGTATGTGAATACAAGCGTCATAGGTATGATTCTAACACCCGAAAAATTGTCTTTGATGGGGAACTATATATTTGCTCAAGCGTTCAGATTTATGGTACAAAGTCGAAAATTATGGCACTTTGGAATGCGGATGAGGTATTGGAAAAGCAAGGCTTGGAATATGTAAAGAGGCAAACTGCAAAAATAAAAGCTGATAGAAGGAAATTGAAAATGTAGCAGTGTGAATAAAATCACTCCATATCAAAAGTTGGTGCTTATAGCAAAATCTCCTTTTGAATATTATATGCCGTCCATTGACATTTCATAGCATTAAGAGCAGATAACGGCAGTTTTAATTTCTGCCATTAATTTTTTTGGGGGTAGGGTGCAATTTTACCTATCCCCATATCTTGATTCGTGTGAGACACACCCGCCCACAGCCTCTAATGTCACCCGACCCTTCAGGTCGGTTGCCATGTAGACGACCTGTTACTTTTAGGCAGGTGCAGTTTAATAGGTTGCAGCCAGGGTTCAGTTTCCTAATTTAATTTCAGTAGTACTTTCTGTATTGCATCAAAACACGATCAAATACGAGCATCAGGAATTCTATTGAGCGACAGTACCAACCCTCAACAGCAGGTTCAAAGGAGTGTGTCTTTGCAGCATTGAAAGTGCCATATTTGTCTGCTGCATGCGCACTACTTCCGATGGCAACTGTTTCTATGGCTCTTGCCAACGCTCATGTAAACATGCCAGCCCGCAGCCATCGAAACGCCATCTCCTTCTATCTTTCGTCCGCCCCCATTGCCACTTACCTCAAACCGCATGACTTCGCATAGCTTTATTGGGCATTGGGAGGCGATTGTAGGGACATTAGTGGTATTGGGCTGTATAGCTATCATTAGGCTGCTTTCGTCCTGCTTTGAGGTTCGTCATGGCGGTCTACGCACAGGCACACGCACAGCCAACCGCACAATAAACTATGAATCTATTTGACGGCATGTGCTGGTAATAGCTTCGCCACACACAAAGGCTAAACTACAGAAGCCATCACCTTAGCACCGCACACAAGAGTAGTTCATTCGCCAAAATATATTGCTCGCTCACAGGGCTATACGGAATATAATTTGGTTCATTCGCTACCCTTGTCTTTAGCCACCCTGCCACCAATGGAATAGTTTATTTCCTCCCACACACAGCCATCGCAAAGGCTATCCGCACATGGGGCGGTTTTGCCTATCGGCAACAGGTTAGACACCTTTTAATTCTAAATCAATATAACGTATGACGTACTTCAAAGACTGTCGAACACTCGACGAGGTAAAAGCCATGTATAAAATACTGGCTAAAAAGTATCATCCTGATTGCGGAGGTGATACCGAAACGATGCAAGCAATAAACGCTGAATACAGCTATGCTTGTGCCAATGTACTGAAAGGTGAAAATCTATCACAGGAAGACACGGACGAGGGAATAAGGTTGTCCGAGGAATACAGGGCTGTAATCGAGCAACTAATGCCCTTAACAGGCATTCTCATAGAGGTAGTAAACAAATGGTTGTGGGTAACTGGAGATACTAAGCCTGTTAAGCAGCAACTAAAAGATGCTGGGCTATTCTATGCTTCAAAAAAGAAAGCTTGGTATTATAGAGCCGAGGAATTTAAAACTACTGGTAGCAAGAAAACCCTTGATGAAATCAGGGCAAAGTATGGCAGTGAAAAAGTAGGGAGCAAACACCGCAAGCATGTACTAAATTGACAGGCTTTTGAATAAGCGGCTGCGAACAGGAAAAGTAGTAACATTATTCAGCTTCAACTAATCTTATCTCATCCCTATAGACAAAGTATAGCACCGGCAGAGGCAACACAAAGCCAAACTATTGCATTCTTTATCTTTAGGGATGTGTTATCTTTACAGCGAATTTCATTTTTTAACCAGTACAGAGCATATATTAGTTGAACATTACTTGAACATAAAAGTAGCAATGTAGCAAAAGGCTTGTTGGTATTATCTTTCAGGGTATTTAGCACCTGACTCATAATCAGGGGGTCCTTGGTTCAAACCCGAGTGGGACCACATTCATAGAAAAGCGGAGAAAACAGAGCGGAGAGCGCACGGTTTTCTCCGCTTTTTTTTTAGTTACCTATCCCCGAAAAGTCAACGGAAGCAGTGCGAAAGATTATACCGGAGGTAAGAGTGTGACCCCTATTACTATGTTATAGTTTTTTCGCAAGTGAAAAACACATGCCTAGTTTAGACTCCAAACGGGGATGAGATTCGATTCTCCGTCCCCGGCTGGTCTTCCCGCTTTTTCTGCGGGAGACCCGCCGACAATTGGTGTCCTAAAGCTGACTCTCCGTCCCGGGAGCTTCTCCTCTCTTCTTCTGCGTGGCACTCGCCTACATCAGGATACCCTGACCTAATAAATCACTACCCCAAATGTATATATAACTTCTGTTGCTTTCACCCAGTTGGTCTTAGCCTAACTCTTCGTTCTTATCACTGCAAGCATAACGCTTGCAAAAAGCCAAATTTCGGTATTTTTACAGTTCGTCCCCGGATTCTCTCCCTGCTTTGTGCGGGGACTCGCAGACATCAAGGCTCGGAAACGGAAAATAATAACCTATAAAACAATGCAAGACATACTATTCGACTTTTTATCAAAATACATTACACTGACAGAAGAAGAGAAGAACTCAATTCTTTCGTTAGATATATTCCACTCTATTAAGAAAGGGACAATTTTACTCAAAGAAGGACAAAGAACAAAGGAGAGCTACTTTGTTCTAAAAGGCTGTATCCGGGCATATTATGTTATTGATGGCGAAGAGAAAACTACTGCATTCTACACAGAGATGGAAGGTTTGACACCCCCTTGCGTGATAAGCAAAACCCCATCTGAATATTATGTAAGTTGTATGGAAGACAATATACTTATAATTTCAAATTCTGATATGGAAGTAGCAGTAAACGGGAAATTTCCGAAGTTTGAAACCCTATGCAGAATATTATCCGAAGAACTTTTAGCGAAACAACGAATCGACTTTGACTCGTTTAAGACTTCTTCGCCTGAACAACGATACCTGAACTTAATTCAAAATAGACCAGACCTTATTCAACGTGTGCCACAACACCAATTAGCGAGCTATTTAGGCATTAAGCCACAGTCGTTAAGCAGACTGAGAGCAAGAATTCTTGAAAAAAAGAGCTAAGAAATATTTCTTAACTTAAGTGAACGAGTCAGGGCGTCTCGCCAATCTACTTTTGCAGTATCATTTAACAATTAGTAGTATTGATATGCAAAAGAAAATTTTTTTGATTGGACTCGCCTTAGTGTTGGCAAGCCATTTAGAGGTGAATGCACAATATACCAAACAAGACAGTACTTATAAGCGGTGGTTCGTTGGTAGCACTGTTTTTTTATTGGGTAACCTGGCTACTACAAACAGCCCCGACTTTGTTCAACTCAACTTTGGGTATCGCATTACAGCAAAAGATGTGATTACATTAGAACCAAAAACCTGGAAATATGCCTGGCCGAATGGTATTCATCCATTTTTAAACAAATCATACGGAAAGCCGGCAGAAGAATTTCCGGGGTATGTTCGTGAGTATGGCTTATCAGTAGCTTACCAACGATTTTTGTGGAAAGGTTTGTATGCCGAACTCAATTTGATGCCTACCTGGCAAACTTTTGTGAACAACAAAGGCAATAAAATTGATAATGGTTTTCAGATTTTCAACACATACCGTGCTGGCTATCACATCAAACTCTTTAAGGACAGACTCTTTATTCAACCATCAATTGCAATTACCCACCGCGCTTATCACACAAAAATGCCTGATGGATTTAGACAGCTGGACGATAAATGGTCGAAATTTATCTTCGGAGAGCCGGGATTTCATTTTGGGTTTAATTTTTAGTTGATATTTTATGTAAAACAAATATATGTACAAACAACAAACATCACATAACGAATTGAAAGACATAAAAGTTAGTTTGAACTTCAAACTTGCAGCACTTTGGGCGAGTTTTATGTTTCTCTACATCTACGTAGATTACTTCCACTTATATATGCCGGGTACACTAAGAGAGATTATAGCAGGCAAGGTATTTGTATTTGATATAACGCAAGTATTTCTTTTGATAGCGCTCATTTCAATGACAATTCCGGCACTGATGATTTTCCTTTCTGTTGCCCTACCGGCTAAAGTAAATCGCTGGGCAAATACTATTATTGCCGCGGTGTATATTCCTTATACATTGTTTAATTTGGCAGGAGAGGCCTGGGCACACATGGTGTTTGGCGCTGTTGTAGAAGTCGCTCTTCTTTGTCTGATTATCCGTTATGCATGGAAATGGCCTCGCGTCAACGCATCTGACAGAACAGACAATAACAACTAATTTTTAAGTGAATAGAATAATGAAAAAACTGATAAAACATTTTACCGAAAAACAAAAGACACTTTTTCTCATTGACAGTATAGGAGCATTTACGACTGCATTTCTTCTCTTTGTTATTGTGCGACAATTCAATGAGTATTTTGAAATGCCAAAAATAGAAGTGGCTTACCTTTCTGCAATAGCAGTTTTTTTTAGCATTTACTCGGCTGCATGTTATTTATTTTTAAGAGGAGGTTGGACACCTTTTATCAGGTTTATTGGTGTCGCAAACTTAATATACTGTGCTTTAACAATCGGACTACTGATTAAATACTACCACATATTGACAATTATGGGAATAGCCTATTTTTTGATTGAAATAGTAATTATTTGCGGACTTAGTTACGTAGAACTTAATGTGGCAGCAGTAAATAAAGAAATAAAGAGAGCCTGACAACTAAACGAATGAAAAAACAATGCTGATAACCGCACATTTGCAATAGGTGGGATGAAGTGCTCAGCAGACAATTTTGTGGTTACAGAAAGATCAGTGCTCCGCACTAACGTTAGTGGTGAAAGTCCCGTCCATTGCAAATCCGGGAACCATCACCTGCAATACCCATGAGATAGAACCCTTATGATTCAGATTATGGGACGAAAACCGCTTTACCCAAGAGTCAAAACTGCCGACTGCAAATAAAAAAATCGACAAATATCCCCCCCGTTGTCTTTTGTTGCTGATTAGTGCAGTGCTTCTAGACCTGCAAATATGCCCCATTCTACGAACGTTCTCATATCAATGAAGCGAAAAGAAAACACAAAGCCATGATCGGTATAGTATACACCAAGTTTGGCCTATTATTCTCTTTACTGTAGCATCGGTACAACCATCAAGTAAAAGCATTTCAATTCCATAGAGTGAACGGTTCCGAATGCCCTTCAAATGAATAGGGATAATGAGACCGATGACTGGTTTAACTGCCGGGTTTTAAACCCATTTTTTTAAACAATTCGTTTTTGTGGCCGGGGCTTATGGGGATGGTTCCAGCACCCACAGTTAGTTGTAGTGGTGTTACAGCGCTGACCTGCTTTGTGTTTACAATATAGCTTTTGTGGCAGCGCACAAACCATGCCGGCAGTGTTTTCTCCAGCTCGTGCAGTGTTTGCCGGATGATGTAGCTGTGATGGCTGGTAGCCAGATAAAGGTAGTTGCCGCGGGCTTCTATATACATCAGCTCTGCCAATGGCACCTTGTGCCAAATGCCGTTTTCTTTTACAATAATTTCAGAGGGCTCGGTGGGTTTTGCGGTTCGCTCTTTTATTTTCTCACATGCCTGCGAAAACCGGTGAAACGATATAGGTTTCAGCAGGTAGTCGGTAGCAGCCAACTCGAAACCCCTGAGCGCATGAGCAGCATAGGCGGTAGTAAATATCACCTGCACATTTGCAATAAGTGTCTCGGCAATTTCCAGCCCGTTGTGGTCGTGCATCTGAATGTCGAGAAAGAGGGCTGCCGGCTGGTGACGGTGCAGGTAGGCGATACCCTCCATAGCGTTTGTGAAGGTTCGCTCAATGGTTATATAGTCAAGCTGTGCAGCATGGTTTTGCAGCACTTGCAGTGCCAGTGGCTCATCGTCTATGGCTATAGCACGTATCATTTGCTTAGTTCAAGTCTTAAATATACACTGTAAATGCCGTTTTCTTTTTTTTGCTCCAGGTGGTATCTGCCCTCATACTGCAGTTGCAGCCGCCGGGTAGTATTGGCTATGCCCATGCCGGTAGATGTGTACTGCTGCCGGAAATGATTTGTATTACTGATGCTACATTCCAGCAGTTGATTTTGCTTGCTGATAGTGATATCAATGGATGATGGTTGCTCATAACTGATGCCATACTTAAATGCATTTTCTATAAATGGCAGCAGCAGCATGGGCGCAATGTGGCCGGCTACTGCATCGGCAGCTATGTTTGTGGTGATACTAATGGTATCGCTTGTGGGTATGCGTAGCTGCTGCAGGTGCAGGTATTGCTCTATGAATTGCAGCTCATCTGCGACAGAAACTGTTTCTTTATCGGCCTTGTCTGCACTGTACCGAAACAAGGAAATGAGTTCGCTGACAGCTGTGGTAGTTTCCGGTGCGCGCTCTGTGTTTACTGTTTGTTGCAGGCCACTCAGCTCATTAAAAAGAGTAGTGGTATCTACCTTGCTTTGCAAGAGGAGGAGTTCGTTATCTTTTGCCGCCTGCTCGGTCTCTTTTATTTGCATTCTGAACGTTTTGTAGTGGCTGGCTACTGCATAGACCCAGGCGCATATGCCCTCTGCTAAAAGCACCCGCCAGACTGCTACTTTTACAATCGACCAAAAATCAACATCGTTCTGAATCAGTAAACGTCTTTTCAATACTAATGCGCTTAAGGTGACATCTACTGATATAAATAAGAAGACAAGTAGAGGTAGCATTAGAAAATACTTTGAATATTGCCGCATCATAAAAAACGGCTTGTATAAAAAATAAAAGTGGCTTACAATAGCCAGAGAAACAGTAGCTAACAACAGTGGTTGATACATCCAAATCGGCGATTGCTCATATTCCCATTTGCCTGAAGAAATGGATGCAATAAGGCTAGGGAACATCGTGAAACCATAAATACCTAACCAGATATACAAGAACTGGATTAACGGTTTATAATTCCTCTTTTTAGGGGATTCAATTTCCAACTTGTTGTTGCTACTTTCGGTGGTGGCAGTTTGTAGCAAAGCACGTATCTGCGCTGATAGTGTGTCTATTGCTGTAATGGTTTTGCTGGCACTTTCTTTTTGGGCTATTGCATAGATGGTATTCAATGTATTGAATAAAAAGTGTGGCTCCAGTTTGCTTTTCAGGAGGAGGATAGCTGTTCTGCGTTGCTCGTGCTGCAGTTTTTCTTTTCTTTCCCTGTTTTGCCGGATGCCCCGCAGAGACGCATATATGATGGCAAAGGGAAGATAAAATATCATTAACACCTGTATTGAAGCATCCCATGAACGGGAAAGGAGTATAGGTATATTCACATGTTTGGGGTAGTGCGCAAAGTAGGTTCTTGAATAGCAGAGTATAAACACAATACAATATAGGCAGCATATTAGCAGTACATATTTTGTGCGTTTGCCGGCTTTCCAATATCGTAAGAATAACCAGTGATAATGGATAATGCCTGAAAGAGCCACCGAAAAAGCTACACCCAGCACCCAGCCTATGCTGCTCCAGGTATAGAGTTTTTTTGCTGTCGCGTAATTATAATCCATTAGTGCATAACTTGAAAATGTTAGCACTGCGATGATACCCGTCCACAGCAATATCTGCTTTAGTAACTCCTGTTTTTCTGTGCGGGGTAAAGACATGGGGACATATTTTCTCTCAAAGCAAATGAAAGATACGAAGCCCTGCAAAGAAATGTGATGAAGTGAGGTAAAAGAGGGATGAACAGGGCGTATGATATGCTGATTGTATGGCTCAGTATACCGGCATTAATTTTACCTTTAAATACAAATAATGCTTACCTTTATTAAAACAACTATTGTGCAACCTTCTTATCATATTATAATAAAAAAAGACTACGCTTCTGCAATAATAGAGGATTTGCAGAAACTGGATGCGGTAGAAGTGCTACCCGATATCGCATACGACATACCGCAATGGCAGATAGATGAAGTGCTTAAAAGAAAAAAATATTATCAGCAACATCCCGAAGAACTGCTGAGCTGGGAGGATGCGCAAAAACTGATAAAAACGGAGTAATGGCGGAATATAAATTGGCAATTACTCCCCGTGCTGTCAATGACATACAAAATGCTGTGAATTACTATAATTCTAAACAAGGTGGTTTAGGAAAGAAATATTACAATGATGTAAGTAAACAAATAGCTTCCATAATCAAAGCACCTTTTTCCAGAGCTATTCGTTATGATGATATTCGATTTGGAGTGCTTGATAAGTTTCCATTTGCAATACATTACAACATTGATGAGAACATGGTAATTATACAGGGAGTGATATCGATGTATATGAACCCTGAAACCAGTTGGATAGTACGCTGAGAGACTACGTGTAACAGCAGATTATTCAATCCTCACACACCAGATTCAATAATTGGTAAGTTCGGGTAAAATCACCGTTTTGCAGTACTTTAGTCCTTTATTTGCCCATGCCCGATATCACAGAAGATACTGTACAGATAGACACCTCGAATTCTGTTTTTCAAAAAGCGGTGGCTTTTGTAACACATACCGACGAAAACCTTTTTCTTACCGGAAGGGCGGGTACAGGAAAGACTACCTTTCTAAAATACATACGCACCCATTGCGGCAAAGAATGTGCGGTGATAGCACCCACAGGTGTGGCCGCTATCAATGCCGGGGGCGAAACCATACACTCATTTCTGCAACTGCCGCTCGGGCCCTTTGTACCGGGCAATGCGGGTGGCTTTGGCAAAAAAGCAGATGGCACACAAGACAAACATTCGCTGCTGGCTAACCTGAGGTTGCGCGAAACAAAGATAAACCTGCTGCGCAGGCTGGAGCTGCTGATAATAGACGAGGTGAGCATGGTGCGTGCCGATGTTATGGATGCCATAGACCTGGTGCTGCGGCATGTGCGCAGCAATCATTATGTGCCATTTGGTGGTGTGCAAATGGTGTTTATAGGCGATGCTTTTCAGTTGCCACCTGTGGTGAGGGAGGAAGAGTGGAGCATACTGGGGCTGTATTATCCCGGCGCATACTTCTTCGACTCGCAGGTGCTGATGCAAAACCCGCCTGTGTATATAGAGCTGAAGAAGATATACCGGCAGAAAGATCAATCGTTTATAGATATACTGAACAGGGTGCGCAGCGGCGAGGTAACGCAGACCGACATTGCCGTGCTCAACGAGCGGTATGTGCCATTGCCGCCCAAGGAGGAAGGCTATATAATGCTGTGCACCCACAACTATATAGCAGATGATGTGAACAAGCGCGAGCTGGATGCTATAGATGCGACACTGCATAGTTTTGAGGGTACTACCACGGGCGAGATAAATCTAAAAAACCTGCCGGCAGAGCAGGTACTGCATCTGAAAAAGGGCGCACAGGTGATGTTCATAAAAAATGACATGCAGACACCACGCCGCTTCTACAACGGCAAGATAGGCACCGTGCACGAAATAAATGCCAATGGCATACAGGTGGCTTTTGCCGATAGCAAGGATAAAGTGCAGGTGCCACAGGAGGTGTGGAAAAACATGCGCTATACACTGGACAAGCAGGCGGGTAAAATAATGGAAGAAGAGACCGGCAGTTTTAGCCAGTTTCCGCTGCGGCTGGCATGGGCGGTGACCATTCATAAAAGCCAGGGGCTGACCTTGCAGAAGGCAGTACTGGACATCAACCGGTCTTTTGCGCCGGGGCAGGTATATGTAGCCCTCAGCCGATGCACTACCATAGAGGGTATAGTGCTACGCGGCCCACTGCATGCAGAGAGTGTGAAGGTAGATAGTCGGGTAATAGCCTTCTCAGAAAATGAACATGAAGAAGATGAGCTGGCTGCGGTGCTGGAGATAGGCGCGCGCAAAGCAATGGCTGCAAAACTGCAAAGGGTGTTCTCCTTTGGGGCACTGCTGCTCTACTGCAGGCAGCAGCAACCCGACCTGATGAAAAGAAAAACAGGCCCCAAGGAACAAGGACTGGCACTGCTGGATAAAATAATAAAAAGCCTGGAGCAGGCTGATGTACATGCAAAGAACTTTGGCAAAGAGGTACAGAACCTTGTAGCCGCGAGCGATAACGAACAACTGGAGGTGCGCAAGAAAGCAGCGGTTCACTATTTTTCGCAGCAGGTGATGGCCTCATGTATACTGGGAGTAGATGCTCACTTTGTACTACTCGAAACCTACCCCAAGATAGCCAAGCAGACTAAAACATGGAATGGACTAAAGGAGCAGCTGCAGGCTAAAGATAAAGAACTGCAGGGGGTGCTGCTGCCCTAATTCTTACTCACCGTTTATAGCTACAAGGTAGTCTACTATTTTATGGCTTATGGCACTATCTATAGGAGCGCCATATTTCTCTGTCATTTTGTGCACTTCTGCCTCCCATGTTGTGCGCGAAAAAGCAGGCTGTGCAGTGATGTACTTTAGTGAATGACAGATGCCGCAATAAGACACAAACTCTGCTTTTCCTTCCCTTTCCGGAAACTCCATATTCTCCGGCCAAATGTTCATTTCGCGCACAGAGCCATTTTGAGTGAAGGTGTGCTGCGGGGCGGTGGATACCGTTGGTGTAGTTGGTTTTGATGGTTGCCGGCAACCATAGGCTGCCAGCAGAGTGCTGCACAGTAGAGGTAAGAGGTATGCCGTTGTCTTTTTCATAAATATTATTTTACCTGCACAGTTATCCGTTCAATAAACCCGCGTGCATAGCCATTGCGGTTCCATTGTTGTTCGGGCTGTGTCAATCCTTTAGTATCAGTAGCTTTTGCCCAGAGTGTGTAGGTGCCGGTGGCAGGTGGTGTCCAGCTATACTTCCACCGGCGCCAGGAGTACTTGCCCAGCTCAGGGTTCAGTGTTGCGGCTGTCCATGTCTTGCCATTATCTGCCGATACTTCTACCTTGCTTATACCCGAGCCGTCATTGAATGCCAGCCCGTCTATGGTATACTGTTTTCCCACAGGGATTACTTCGTCAGCCACAGGGCTCACAAACACAGAGTGAAGATTGATGGTAGTAAGTGGTACGGTTTCTTTTGCCAGGCTACCGGGCTTTTCAGTCATGCCGGGAGTGCTGGTTACCTGGTATGCTTTTTCCATCCAGAAGCCCTTGTATTTTTCTGTGTGCACCTCTATGCTGCCCAGTGCACCCACCCAGTAGGATGCATACCAGCCCGGCACTACCAGCTTCAGCGGAAAACCATTGAGCATGGGTATAGGTTGTCCGTTCATTTCGTAAGCCACCAGCACCTCGCCGGCGGTAGCATGGTTCACGTTGAGCGACCTTACAAAGTCGGCCACGCCGGGCATGGCACCTTTGTCCATACCCCGGAAGGCTACATCTAACGCATCCTTTTTTAGCCCTGCGGCGGCGAGCAGATTGCTCAGTCTTACCCCCTTCCATTTTGCATTGCCCATAGCGCCGTTTCTCCATTGGCTGCCGGGCACTTTGGGTACAAAAGATGATCGGGAGTTGCCGGAGCAAATGCACAGGGCTATAGTGCTATCAGCAGGGAATTTTGTCTTTAAATCATTCATTGACAACTCCAGCGGTTGGGCTACTGCCCCCCGTATTCTGAGTCTGAAGGTGTCTATATCTATTCGGGTAACCAACTGCGACAGGTGCCAACGTACAAAAAAGTATTCATTGGGGGTGATATCCTGTTTCAGTATTTCTTGCGGTGTCTCCAGCTGTGGTGGCCGATCGGTGAGCAGCTTCATTTCAGCTTTTTCAGGATAGCGAACCATGTCTGTTTTAGCAGGTGGGGTATTTTCTTTTTCAGGCTCACTGCCACAAGACGACACTACTGCCGCACAAAAAGCAAGAATTAATAAGCGATATGTGAGCTGTTTTTTCAAAGTCATACTACAATCCGTGCAATAATCGATATATCATTTCCACTTTTACCGATTTTCCCATAAATTTAACCAATATTTCAAATTTCACAGCATCAACCAGAATTACTAATAAAATGAAAATTGCCGGTCTTCTATCATTTGCAGCACTCATAACATTATTTGTAGTATCCTGTGGCGACAATAAAAGCAAGGAAGATGCGCCTCCATTTGCGGCATCTGGCACTGCAGCAGCATCGGCCCCTTCGGGCGAAGACCTGTACAAACGGGCTTGTGCGTCGTGCCACATGGCGGGTGGTGACGGTATAGCCAATGTAAATCCACCACTGGCGAAGTCTGATTATCTGGCTGACAAAGAAAAAACGATTCTGCAGGTGATAAAAGGCAGTAGTGGCGAGATAGTAGTGAACGGCAAGACCTACAACAACACTATGCCACCCCAACAGCTGAATGACGAAGAGGTGGCTGCTGTGCTTACCTACGTCTATACGAACATGGGTAATTCGGGCGGAGCTGTAACCGCCAGTGAAGTTGCGGCAGTGAGAGCGAAGTAAATAACTATTGTTCCTCCGCCTGTACAAGAGACATCTCTCGACCCAAATTTCCCTTCGTTTTACAAAAGCGTACGGTACTATCTACATCTCGTATAGGATGTAGGTTTTATTTGTGCCCACTTTTGTGGCAAGGTGTCCATGTCGCATTTTCGTCAGTCTATGCTTTCTATTACCCGATAATCATGTAACTATTCCCTCAAATTATGTAAGGATAAAACTATCTGTTTTTATCAACTTTGTATGGTCATTCTAGATAAAAAAATCTATTTCTGATTATAGTGACTTCAATATCTTGAAAATGTATTACTCTTTTATTCTGTCGATGTTAATGATTACAACCATGACTAATGCACAGGAGTTACAAACAGTAGCCCATGTAGACCTTGCGAAGTATAGCGGGAAGTGGTACGAAATTGCTTCGTTTCCGCAGCGGTTTCAGAAGGGGTGCTATTGCACTACTGCTGAGTATACGCTTACTGAAAACGGGTATGTGATTGTAAAAAACAAATGCAACAAAGATGCGGTGAATGGTAAGGTGACATCCATAGAAGGCAAGGCATTTGTAGAGAAAGGCACGGGTAATGCAAAATTGAAGGTTCAGTTTTTCTGGCCATTCAAAGCTAAATATTGGATTATTGATTTGGCAGATGATTATAGTTATGCGGTAGTGAGCCATCCGGGCAGAAATTATCTGTGGATATTATCCAGAACGTCAAAAATGGACAAGGCAGTATATGAACAGATACTATCCCGCCTTAAACAAAAGGGATTTGATTTATCGAAACTGAAAGTAACGGTACATGCCTGATAGTTGTAGCCTGGCTGCATACAAGCGGATAAGTGGGTATATAGTAGCAGAAAAGAGTATAGCAGGATTATCAGCAGGTAAAACAAATCAGAAAATGAGAAAACTAGAGAACAAAACAGTATTTATTACCGGTGGCTTGTCTGGTATAGGTAAGGCATGTGCGATTGCTGCTGCCCGCGAGGGGGCCAATGTGGCTATTGCAGATCGCAAGTCTGATGCTGCAGCGGCAACAATGTCTGAAATCAAAAAAGATAATCCTTCGGCGATTTTCATAGAGTGCGATGTTGCTGTATACCAACAGGTACAGGATACGGTACAGAAGGTGATAAAGAAATTTGGTACGCTGGATGTAGCACTCAACAATGCCGGAATAGGTGGCGAGGCTGCAAAGGTGGGTGATATGACCGACGAAGCATGGCATAAGGTGATAGGAGTAAACCTCAATGGTGTGTTTCATTGTATGAAGCATGAGTTGATGCAAATGGCGAAACAGAAAAGCGGTGTAATTATAAACAT
Source organism: Taibaiella sp. (assembly GCA_021740995.1). Classification (GTDB taxonomy): domain Bacteria; phylum Bacteroidota; class Bacteroidia; order Chitinophagales; family Chitinophagaceae; genus Nemorincola. Next base: position 4,609 of record JAIOYR010000012.1, on the reverse strand, counting down.
GTCTTCGATACTGGGCAAGGTAGGGTTTGCCACCTCATCGCACTACGTAGCTGCAAAGCATGGAGTGCTGGGGCTTACAAAGGCTGCTGCGCTGGAGTATGCGACAGAAGGGATAAGAATCAATGCCATTTGCCCGGGCTTTATTGAAACACCATTGCTTACAGAGGCGGGCATCACCGACAATTCAGAGGCCGGTAAGTATATAGTGAGCCTGCATCCTATGGGGCGGCTAGGAAAGTCAGAAGAAATAGCAGCCGGGTTTATCTTTCTTGCGACAGCAGACAGCTCATTTATGACAGGCACTGCACTCGAAATTGACGGAGGTTTCTTAGTGAGATAGAAATAGACAAGTGTCTTTTAAAACAGAATTTCAAACAAACGAAAAATATAGAATTATGAAACCGGAAATAGGAATAACAGAAAAGAACCTGAACAAGAGTGTGGTATTATTGTCTGTGATTTTATCAGATGAAATGACCCTGTACATAAAGACCAGAAAATTTCACTGGAATGTAAGTGGCGATAGCTTTATGGAAATACACAAACTGTTTCAGAGCCAATATACCGAGCTGGAAGAAACCATAGATCTGGTGGCAGAGCGCATCAACAAACTGGGTAGCAAAACGATTGGCACCATGAAGGAGTTCTCTCAACTAAGCAGGCTCAAAGAATCGCCGGATAAATACCCTGTAAGAAAGGAAATGATGAAGGAATTGCTGGCTGACCACGAATCTATGACTGTAGCACTTCGCAAAGACATTGAAGAATGTAATGACAAAAGTAAAGATGCCGGCACAGCAGACTTTCTTACAGGACTGCTGCAACAACACGAAACAACGTCGTGGATATTGAGGCGCTATCTGGATTAGGAGAGCTTAGTGAGGACGCCAAAATGAAACCGACCAATTTCATAATTAGTCATCCACCACAAAACAAAACAGTAAAATGATAACGACCAAAGAACTTAATCAGGACATTATGGAGATAACCCTGAAAATCAGAGATAGATATCCGGAGCTAATAAAATACCTGGATGAGATGCCGGTGAGAAACGATGACAGCTCTGACGATGAAGCTGAAAACAGGAACCTTAAGGAATACTATGATTCCCTGACAGGACTACTGGCAAAGTATGCTGAAGAGCATGATAGCGAACCGAAAGTACCCGGGACGCAGGAGTAAGACAAAAAGAAATCATTCACCAATAATAAACAATAACAAGCACTATGAAAGCAATGAAAAAAATAGGCATTTGGATGGATCATTCTACAGCGCACCTGATGGAGTTTACACCGGAAGACATGACTACGAATACTATAGAATCGTCGTTTACTAATCAGGTAAAAGCGGATAGCCAGAGCAAGGGCGAGCACCTGATGCACAATAAGGAACAACAACAACAGGCGGGCTATTACCACGAGCTGGCTGCGATAATCAAAGACTATGATGCAGTTCTGCTTTTTGGGCCTACAAATGCCAAGGCTGAGCTTTTTAACCTACTAAAAGGAGATCACCATTTCGATAAAGTACACATTGAAGTAAAGCAGACCGATAAGATGACCGACAATCAGCAGCATGCTTTTGTGTGCACACATTTTGGGCAATAATTTCTGAAAATAATGTACGCAAATTAACAAAAACAATAAAACCCGCTTCGTATCACGAAGCGGGTTTTATTTATGTAGCAGCGTTGCTGCAGCTTACTTATTTGATTATTTCAGTAACCTGACCTGCACCTACTGTACGGCCACCTTCGCGAATCGCGAATTTAAGACCTTTGTCCATCGCTATAGGAGCGATAAGAACTACAGAAAGGTTAACGTTATCACCTGGCATTACCATTTCCACGCCTTCTGGCAACATGCACTCGCCTGTTACGTCGGTAGTACGGAAATAGAACTGAGGACGGTATTTGTTGAAGAATGGCGTGTGACGACCACCTTCTTCTTTGCTCAATACATAAACTTCACCTTTGAAGTCTGTGTGCGGAGTAATAGATTTAGGAGCGCAGATAACCATACCACGACGGATCTGGCTCTTTTCAATACCGCGGAGCAGCAAACCGGCGTTGTCACCAGCCTCACCACGATCCAGCAATTTTTTGAACATTTCCACACCTGTGCAGGTTGAAGTAAGTGGCGCTTCATTGAAACCTACGATTTCAACGTTCTCACCTACTTTAATCACACCACGCTCAATACGACCTGTAGCAACTGTACCACGACCAGTGATCGTGAACACATCTTCTACAGACATAAGGAATGGCTGATCAACCGGACGTGGAGGCAATGGGATATAAGAATCCACAGCATCCATCAGGTCTTCTACTGCTTTCACCCATTTAGGGTCGCCGGCAAGAGCACCTGTTGCAGAACCCTGTATGATAGGTGTGTTATCACCATCATAGCCGTTCTTAGTAAGCAATTCGCGGATTTCCATTTCTACAAGCTCCAGTATTTCTGCATCTTCTACAAGGTCAACCTTGTTCATGAAGATAACCATACGTGGAACACCTACCTGACGAGCAAGCAGGATATGCTCTCTTGTCTGAGGCATAGGACCATCGGTCGAAGCCACCACAAGTATAGCACCATCCATCTGGGCAGCACCAGTAATCATGTTCTTTACATAGTCAGCGTGACCTGGACAGTCAACGTGTGCATAGTGACGGTTTGCAGTAGCATATTCTACGTGAGCCGTGTTGATGGTGATACCACGCTCTTTTTCCTCGGGAGCAGCATCAATTTCATCGTATCCTTTCTTTTCTGCCAGTCCTTTAGATGACAGAATGGTAGTGATAGCTGCGGTCAATGTAGTTTTACCATGGTCAACGTGGCCTATGGTACCGATGTTTACGTGGGGTTTCTCCCTCTTAAAGGTTTCTTTTGCCATTTTCTATTGTTTTGAATTATTAGTTTTTGCTTAATCTAAAAAGTGTGCAAATATATGCTAATTATTGTCTCCAAATAAATTTATTTTTTATTTTCTGCAAAGGCAAGCCATAAATGATATATTGACAGGCCTGTAAAGAGACAAATAAGTGGCATGGACATATAGAACATGCGCTCAAATGAGCTGGATAGAACCATGTGCACCAACACAGAAGCCATAAAGAATAACATATACCATTCTGAGTGCTCTTTGATAGCCTGCCTGAAACCCGGGGCCACCCACAGTGCCAGCAGTGGAAACAACAACCACAAACCAAAATTGGACATCACATCATAGGCACCATGAAAGCTGAATAGGCGCTTGCTGATATCCCATACGTAGTCCAGATGGCCGAGATCTGCCTGCAAACCACTTGAGGGGGGGTGTCCGGCTATGTAGTCGTAGGCATACCTGAAGGAAAACACCAGAATGCCGGATAATGAAAAGTGAATTAGCTGCCGTAGCCTGCCTACATGGCTAAAGAAAAAGAGAACAGGTGCTATAAATATAAAGGACTCTTTGGCGAACGGCCCCAGATATATAGCAAGTAATACCATTTTTTCATTCCTTTCTTTTATACCCAGTAATACAAGCCCTAATACAAGGCAGTACAAAGAGTCGGCCAGGGGGGTGCCTGCGATGTAGGGTGTCCACCGGCAGGTAAGCATAACAAGCACCCCACCAATAGCGCAAATGGGAGCCAGAGCATATGCCTTGCAAAAGCGGTAAATGACAACACCCCATATACTCAGCAAAATACAGTTGACCAGATAAAAGCTGAAGGTGAGTGGAAAATTGCCCGGAAACTCTTTTGGGGCTATTACATTAAATACCCTCCCGAAAGCGAAATTAATACTACCTGCCAGTAAGGGCACTATGGGCCGGTACCGCCTCACTGGGCTTTGGTCGAGATCCAGCTCTGCTACCCCCAGGTATGTTTGGCAATCTATACAAGCCGATTGGTCAAAATTGTCCATGAGCGAAAAAGCCGGCCCGTGTATCACCGCAAGGCAAAACAGAAACACGAGCAGATACTCGTTGAGCAGGAGTTTTTTAAGCCGCATCATTAATGTCGTAAAAGTAATACGATTAGCTTACAGAATAGTGCATGTAGCAAATAATGCCAGAACAAGGATTAAACAATCTTGTGAAAGCAGGATAAAATGCAAAAATATAATTGAAAAAGTGATATCGGAAGAGCTGCCGACCTTCCCGCCATTGCGGGATGCTATATCTCAGGGAGTAAAGAAAAAGGAAGAGCTGTTGAGCAGGATTGAACTGCCGACCTTCCCGCCATTGCGGGATGCTGTATCTCAGGGAGTAAAGAAAAAGGAAGAGCTGTTGAGCAGGATTGAACTGCCGACCTTCCCGCCATTGCGGGATGCTATATCTCAGGGAGTAAAGAAAAAGGAAGAGCTGTTGAGCAGGATTGAACTGCCGACCTTCCCGCCAATGCGGGATGCTATATCTCAGGGAGTAAAGAAAAAGGAAGAGCTGTTGAGCAGGATTGAACTGCCGACCTTCCCGCCAATGCGGGATGCTGTATCTCAGGGAGTAAAGAAAAATGAAGAGCTGTTGAGCAGGATTGAACTGCCGACCTTCCCGCCAATGCGGGATGCTGTATCTCAGGGAGTAAAGAAAAATGAAGAGCTGTTGAGCAGGATTGAACTGCCGACCT
>JAIOYR010000097.1 GCA_021740995.1 Taibaiella sp. | reverse complement strand
ATTTTTAAAAATCCGCTCGGCTAACTCACCTTTTCTACCTCTCAAAGAACTGCTACACCCATCCCGTTTCCGTTAAGGGAGTGCAAAGATATAACTCCATTCCCACTCAGACAAATCATTTCTGGTTTATTTTCAGAAAAGAAACGTTAAAACCATTTAACACTGTCTCCAAATACGCCGAAAGCGGCTACAGAAAGCACTTTCAATACTATGTACTCTCAAAACAAATACCAGCTTCTGTGCCGGTATACATACGCTACTTTTTGTATCTTGCCACTTCCAATGATAAACTACAATACAAAAGACTGGCTGGTCAACATATTCGTGTTCAAGAAAGCAGATACATTAAGGCAGCTGATGCCTCTGATACTGCTTGTAAGCGCCTACAGCACTGCTATAGTATATATAGAGACCTGCTGGCTAAAGGTTTCGCCGGATAGCCCGCTAAGACATTTCACTGTACTACAAACACTACTTAGCTTCGTTATATCAATGCTGCTCGTATTTCGCACCAATACCGCCTACGACCGCTGGTGGGAAGGACGTAAACTATGGGGGGCACTCGTAAACAATAGTAGGAACCTGTCCATAAAGATGAATGCAATTCTGCCTCACAACGACTTAAAGAACCGCCAGTTTTTTCAGAGGATAATACCCATATTTGCGGTAGCGCTGCAGCAACACCTGCAATCCGAAACCACCCGACTGGCACTGGACACGGAACCTCATCCCGAAATTCCGGATTTTGACCAAAGCAAGCATGTACCTAATCAGGTAGCATCGCTCATAGCCACCAAAATGCACCTACTTTACAAGGACAATATAATAACGGGCGACCAGCTGATAACTGTAAATGCGGAACTACAGAGCTTTCTGGATATTAGCGGCGCCTGCGAGCGCATCAAAAACACACCAATACCCTACTCCTATAGCGTCTTTATCAAAAAATTCATCTTTATCTATATCATAGCCCTGCCTATCGGCCTGTCCTTTACCCTGGATTATCTGGTAGTACCTGTGGTTGCTTTTGTATTTTATGTGCTCGCCAGCCTCGAGATGATAGCAGAGGAAATAGAAGACCCTTTTGGCGCAGACGATAATGACCTGCCAATGACCCGAATCTCAGAAAACATTAAGAAGAATGTGGAGGATATACTACGCTGAGCAGTTCCTGAACTGTGTACTATTAATCCCTATTGAGCGTAGACTACCGAAATCACTAGTGTCTTACAGAAAGCTCTACTTAACTACCAGCTGCCGGCATAGGTCAGCGGCTCTTCTGTCTTCTGCTGAAAATAAAGGTATTTTAGCTCATTGATCTGGCGGATGTGCAGGTAATCATGTGCCAGCCAGTTGCTCAGAAACATGCTGGCAGTTACACTACCTAATTGAGGATGAATGTGTGTATTGTACCACATGGGGGCTATCAACCCAGTGAGAAAATTCACAGAACGACCACGCTCTACCAAAAAACCGTGCAGCTCATTGTCGAAATCTTTTTCCATATATTTACGACTTACCACCCAGCCCTGAGGGTCTATAGGCGGCATAGGATCCTCGGGGGTTAATAATACATGCTGCACCCGTGCTCTGAAATCTTCACATTCCTCGTCATACAAATGACAAACTACCTCCAGCAGACACCACTTTTCCGGCGATGGGCGCCACAGATACTGCTCTTTTTCTACACCATGCAGCAGGCTTCTGAATACCTCCTTATTATGGCTGAGTTCTAGAGAAATGTTCAGATAATTCATACTGGGGGCAAATTATAGTTGATACCCTTTTGTGTTACATAATCTCCTATGCTGATGTAGGAAACAACGTCCTCATTTGCTACATCGCACACAGCTATAATCACATCGAAATCGTCTCCTTTATAGGATTCCATTATATCATCGAGATCTTCACCCTTAGAATATGCCTCGAAAAAGGCGTCCTTCTCAGTACTATCATACGGACATACCAACAATCCGTCAACAATCACCATTCTATCCTCCCACACAAACTCCGTTTCTATCAGATCCTCAAAATCCTCCAGAATTTCCTCAGCGTCCTCAAATGTAAAGGGCTTAATATCCATATTCAATATGCTTAAGAGAGCGGTAGCAGGAACGCTAACGACCAACTACCCTTTTTTGACTTTTTTAACCTGTTAACCATTTACCCACTTATACTGCAAACGAACTGCCACAACCACAGGAGCTGCTGGCATTGGGGTTGTTAAATACAAAACCGCGTGCATTAAGCCCATCAGAATAGTCGACTTCCATACCCAAAAGGTAAATACCATGGGCGTCCTTCATTATTACCGGAATCCCTTCCATTTCATACGTTTGGTCATCATCTTCCTTCTTATCGAAGCCAAGCACATAACTGAGGCCAGAACAGCCACCACCCTTCACACCTATGCGCAAAAACTGCCCTGACTCAAATCCAGGCTCGTTCATCAGTCGCCTTACCTCCGTTATAGCATTGTTGCTCAACTTTATAGGTGCTGCCGCTATTGTTTCCATACTGCTTATTGTTTATACAAAATTACAACTACTATGCAGGGTATCCAAATTACTACATCTATTTCATTGTTAAAACCAATACTTGTATAGTTATTATTTTTGCCGCTTTTGTTGCCGAACATTTTTTACATTTGCTGCCAGCAAATTATATAACATATTACATCTTAGCGAATGGAAAATATTATAACCGAACTATCGGAAAGCATGAAAAAGGCAATCGTGCACCTGGATACTGAACTGAACAAAATACGTGCCGGACGAGCCACTACCAACATAATAGACGGCATATTTGTAGACTATTATGGCAACCCTACCCCACTGCATCAGGTAGCCAACGTCACAATACCCGACGCACGAACCATATCCCTGCAGCCCTGGGAGCGCAATATGCTGGGACCTATAGAGAAAGCAATAATCGCATCTAATATCGGGCTCAATCCCCAGAATGACGGAAGTTACATTCGCCTTTTTCTGCCGCCACTTACCGAGGAGCGCCGTAAAGAATTGGTAAAGCGTGTATATGCCGAAGGAGAACTTGCCAAAATTGCTGTACGCAATCTGCGCAGAGACAGTATAGAGCAGGTGAAAAAATTGCAAAAAGAGGGCCTGAGCGAAGATCTGGCAAAAGGAGCCGAAGGCAGAATACAAGACATTACCGATAAAAACATAGCACTGGTAGACCTTCATTGCAAAGACAAGGAAAAGGATGTGATGACTGTATAAAAGAAACCTCTCCCCTCCCGATATCCATCGGGACTCCAACGGAGAGGGCGAGGGCTTGCCGGCCAGCCGGCAGTATGCCTGCGCTTTTGCGCTAATCATGGACACCAATAGTTTGAATGGATCAACTTTACAAACAAATACTCCTGCTTTTCTCTATCCCCATTTATGCGGTCTTTATTCCGCTGGAGATATTGGTAAGCAATTTCAGACATAGCAATTTCTACAGCTGGAGGGAAACAGCCGTAAACATATATCTCAATCTGCTAAACGCCGGCATAGATATGCTGTTGCGGCTGTTCATCTCTCTGGCATTGCTCAATTTCTTTTATCAATACCATCTGGCTATTACATGGCACCCCGTTGTGTACTGGGCAGTACTGCTACTGGGCGAAGACCTGCTGTTCTGGCTGGAACATTATGTCGACCACAATTGCAGGCTATTTTGGGCAGTGCACGTCACGCATCACTCTTCGCCCGAGTACAATCTTTCTACCGGCTTCCGCTCTTCTGTGCTTATGCCGGTGTATAAATACCTGTACTTTATACCACTGGTATTGCTCGGTTTCCGCCCTCTTGATGTGTTGTTTATGTTTGCAATCACCCAGATCTATGGCATATTGGTTCATACCCAATTCATAAAGAAACTTCCCGCTTGGGTCGAATATATTTTTGTAACTCCCTCACACCACCGCGTACACCATGCCAGCAATACTGCCTACCTCGATAAAAACATGGGTATGGTATTCATTTTCTGGGACAGACTCTTTGGCACATTCACTCCAGAGCTGCCAGAGGAACCACCCCGATATGGGATAAATAAGCCTGTTGGAAAACCCTACCATCCTGTGCATATTGTCACACACGAGTGGCAGGAAATAGCCAAAGATCTGCGCAAACCACTACCCATAATCACTAAACTGAAATACCTGCTGCTGCCACCCGGCTGGAGCCACGATGGCAGTAGCAAAACAACGAGGCAGCTGCAGAAAAAATGAAGTATCGAATTCAGATAAGTATTGTAACTGCTAATCCTTCTTCGAAATAACAATCACATGCACACTGAAATTTGACAACTTAGAAAAAAAAATAGTCAAATCTAATACCATTTAGACACCTAAATCACGCAAATAATTCCACGCAAAGTCCGCAGAGACACTTCGTATGTGATATACACGCAAAGGGCGCAAAGCTCCTGTTTTTGTATACCTATTTTAGATGTCTAACTGGTATAATTCTCTACAATACTCATCGAATTCCTTTTGATTTAGGTTACACTTACTACGGGCACTGCAGCAGGTTTCCTACAGGCGTGAATGTTGCTATTGAAATATTTGTTACATTTACTAATATCAAATGAGTAACCTTCCCTTTATCCTGTTTGTATGAAAAGATACCTGCTCTTGTTTTTCGCATACATGATTATGACAACAAACCTGTCAGCACAAATTTGGGAAGGTATTCCTTACGATTCAGTTATAATAAAAATCCCCGATAGTGCACATCTAAACTACACGCCCGACACGGCATCCAGCCCGCTTTGGCATATTGGAAAAACTATAAAACCATTCTTTACTTCAGACACAAATGGTATCAAGGCAATAATGACTGATACCCTTAACTATTACCCAATACTCGCAGACAACTGGTTCACTCTAAAAAACAAATATTCCTTCTATAATGTCATAATAGGTATTTGGCACAGATACGAAACTGATAGTAACATGGACGGCGGTACAGTAGAGTTTTCTCTAGACGGCGGTACTATCTGGCAAAATGTGGTTGGGGATTGCAATGTTGACGGTAGTCTCTCCTTTTTTACTAGTGGTGTTCGCACTGAAAATTTTTACTCTAAATCCGATACGCTACTAAATGGCATACCTGCTTTTAGTGGCAAAACAAATCTGCCACGTTTCTCCAGATTTCAATTTTCTCATGGATATCTTTCTAATTTTCCTCCTCTTTGTGACTTTACAAGTTATTATTCAATAAGATTCAAATTTATGAGCGACTCCACCGCAGATACTTTAGCTGGTTGGATTATTGACTCAATAAAGATTGAGAGAGACCGTTACATGGTCTCAGTAGACAAAATAAATATCACGGATATTTTAACGCCGTCCCCAAACCCGTCGAACTCAGGTTTATTCACTTTCCCGGAACATCCTGAAGAGACCCACTTTAGTATTGAAGTATATAACACCCTCGGGCAAGGGGTTATTCGTACTCCATACACACACTCATTTAACCTCAGCAAATTTCCGAAAGGGCTATACTACTATCGTGTTACGGATGGGAGTGAGTACTATGGTGGGAAGTTGCTGTATGAGTAAGAGTTGGCATCTTGTGTAAACTTTATAATCGGTTGTATTAGCAGCTGAATGTCATATAAGATTGCAGACTATTAGCTGTTTTACCATTGCTTAGCCGAACAGAGACCAAATAGCAACTTCGGAAAACTACCCAAAAAAAACTCGGAGAATAACAAAATCTCTCTATACCCCCTGAAGTAATGTACCAGCAGGGATGTTTAGATTTGTATATAGTGCTTTTATCATTTTCAGCGTCAAGTTTCTTTTCCTGTTCAGCACTTCCGAAGCCCTGTTATCACCACCAAAAAACTTAGCTACATCTTTTTGCGAAAGGTGAAGCTGATGCATTCTTTCCTTTATCGCTTCTATCGGGTCAGGTTCCGGCAACGAAAAATGCTTTTTTTCATATTCACAAGCAAGTATGGTAACAGCCTCTAAAACTGCTAATGCTTTTGCCCGCTCTTTTTTGTCCTGTATCAAATCAGCATCAACAAAATGCTCAATGATGATGTTTGCTTCATCAAATTCCTTTTGATTGGTTATAGGTTTGATAACTATATTTTCTATGTTAATCTTCTTCTTCATGATACTGCTTTTTTGTACTATATATTTTTTATGTTTTCTATCCTATCATACTCCTTATTCGTACCAATAAACCGCACAAATACACATTGAATACTATACTCAAACTTGGCAACCAGCCTGTACTTATTGTTTGCTATATTGAATACGATACGTCCGTTACCTACCTGATCAGCATTTCTGAAATAGGTGACTATATCATGAGCATGTTCAAACCTGTTGGTTTCGATAACAGAATACCAAAACTCTAACGCAGTTCTTGCATCAACATGCTTTTCCCAAAACTTCTTTAAAGTACCCTTCGAGTAGATTCTCATCAGCAATTCAAAGGTAAACAATTTCCCACAGTGGGAAATAATTTCAATAAAAAGAATAATCACCACCTGCGACAGCAGACTCCCAGGTGACCAATCCTGCATCTAAGTAAATGATAATTCGCTCATCGTTTGTCCTACTCTTTTACCGTCATTATCGCACCTGCTTCACAAATACAGTAACACACCCCATTTTGTTGTTTATTTACAATACAAATATCATGGCACACTATCATCTGAAAATTGAGAATATGGCTACAATTAGCCACTATGCTGCCGGTTCGGCAATAGCATACATAAATGACCAGCTGTATGTAGCAGGTGACAATATGGGGCATGTATTGGTGCTGGATACTTCATTTCAGGAGGTAGATACGATTTCCATTGGAGATGTGCCGGAAGGACTTTTACACAAAGCAATAAAACACGATATTGAAGCCGCAACTGCCATACACCATGAGGGCAAAGATGCACTGCTGCTTATCAGCTCGGGCTCGCGCAAAAAGCATCGGGATAATGCATGGATAATAGATATTACAAAACGGCAAACAATACAGTTAAGCCTTCGCCCGTTTTATGATCGGCTAAGAGACGCAGGCCTGCAGAAACTGAACATAGAAGGAGCCGCAGCTATCCCGGGTGGTATGGTACTCTCCAACAGGGGAAACAATGACTATCCTCAAAATCATCTCATTATTACTTCTCCATCTTTTTTTTGGACAGAACAGGACACTGCGCCAATAAGCATTAAGCAGATAGGATTAGAAACGAGCAATGCAACCTTTAGCGGATTATCTGGCATGGACTACTCTCCCCTCTCAGACTGCCTGTTACTTACTGTGTCTACCGAAGACACAAACAACGCTTATCTGGATGGTGCAATAGGCAAAAGTTACCTATGGCTGGTATATAACTTCTCTGCCAAAACCACCAACGACAACATCGTACCAGACCACATTATAGACCTCGAGGCAGCAGACAGCCGTTTCAACAGACAGAAAATTGAGACCGTGTGTATATTGTCAGAATCTGCTAATGAAATGAGACTGGCTTTGGCTGCAGATAATGATAGTGGGGATACCGTTATGTTTGAAGTGCAAATTACGATGCTCTCGGTTCATTGATGAAAATCTACTCCGAGATTTACCCTCTTTCACAAATCCATTGGAATATTTGGTTAGCCGCTGGTGCAGTGCAGCCCAATCTGAAATTAGTTGCCAGAGACAACTACTTTAATTAAGTCGAAGGCATATAAGTTACAAAATGGTAATGCCACCCACTCATCTCAGACAGCTTACATAACCTATTACATTTTCTGCCTCGCGGGTAGATATCAGGCGGAATGCGGTGTGGAGTTCGACACGCTTTATTTTCTTGAACATAAATGAGGCGGCGTGCTGATCGGTGATTCGAAAAAAGCCCTGCAAAATGTACTTACCTGATGAGGCTGCACCCGACATTCTGCCACCCACTAACAGGCTTTGCTCCTGCACACACTTTACCCGCACAGACTCATCCATCAACTCTGAGCCATCTTCAAATACAATGCGTGCACCGGATGACTCGAAATGAGGGTTAATGTCACTAAAGTGAAGCAACAAAGCAAAGAAAGTATCTGACTGTCTGAACTGCTTTATCACAGTGATATTTACAAGGTCGGGGCTTTTGAGGGTAAGTGCGCCGGTTGTGTTATCTGTGGTCCTGATTATTTTTCTGCAAAGGTCCTTACCATTGCTGCACAACACAGGTAAAAGAAATAAGAGTGAGAACAGGTATTTCATAGGGTCAGTTTAGAAAATAAAAATAGTAATTTTTGGGAAAAAATGGTAATTTAGGATAGCAAGCCGCCTTTACCTTAAGGCATATAAAAAACAATTAGTTGCAAGTCGAACAATACAGAGTATTTACAAATGGATATAGACACAGGCACAAAGCTAAAAATGCGTTCTTTCACAATGACCAACCGTCGTGAGTTTATCTGTATTCCATTGCCTCTTTGACGTACTAAGGCGACAATACGACAACATACTTTGTAAATTTCACAAGCGACTGTACGGAAATTGGGGTTTTTCATGTAGGTTTGACATCCGGCGAAAACGTTTGTAAGTTTTTGCTGTTTAACGATATAAAACATGATCAACATTACACTACCTGATGGCTCGGTACGCCAGTATGCCGCAGGAACAAGTGCCGCTGATGTAGCTAAGTCTATCAGCGAAGGGCTTGCAAGAAAAGTGCTTGCAGCCGAAGTGAACGGAGCTATTTGGGACTCCTCACGACCTATTAACGCCGATGCCTCCCTGCGCCTGCTCACATGGACGGACACTGAAGCCAAGGCTACCTTCTGGCACTCAAGCGCCCACCTGATGGCAGAGGCACTGGAAGTACTGTATCCCGGTACAAAATTTGGTATAGGCCCATCCATAGAGGCGGGTTTTTACTACGATATAGACCTGGGCGACCGCACCATAGGCGAAGAAGACCTGAAGAAGATAGAAGACAAAATGAAAGAGCTGGCTAAGGCCAACAGTACCTATGTGCGCGAAGATGTGCCTAAGGATAAGGCAATTGCCTACTTCACCGAAAAAAACGACCAATACAAGCTGGAACTGCTGGAAGGCCTTGCCGATGGCAGTATCACCTTTTATACTCAGGGCAACTTTACCGACCTATGCCGTGGTCCACACATACCCAATACCGGCACCATAAAGGCGGTGAAGCTCACCAACATTGCTGGTGCCTACTGGCGCGGCAATGAGAAGAACAAAATGCTTACCCGCATCTATGGTATCACCTTCCCGCAGCAGAAAGAGCTGGATGAATACCTGGCTCTGCTGGAGGAGGCCAAGAAGCGCGACCACCGTAAGCTGGGTAAAGAGCTGGAGCTGTTCTGCTTCTCTGAGAAGGTAGGCAGCGGCCTGCCGTTGTGGCTGCCCAAGGGGGCTATGCTGCGCGAGCGGCTACAGCAGTTTCTGCAGAAGGCACAGATGGAGAGCGGCTACCTGCCGGTGATAACACCCCACATTGGCAGTAAACAACTGTATGTGACCAGCGGCCACTGGGAGAAGTATGGCAAAGATAGTTTCCGCCCCATCACTACCCCACAGGATGGCGAAGAATTTATGCTGAAACCCATGAACTGTCCGCACCACTGCGAGATATATAAGTCATCTCCCCGCTCATACAAAGACCTGCCGCTGAGGCTGGCAGAGTTTGGTACAGTATACCGCTATGAGCAGCGTGGCGAGCTGCATGGGCTTACCCGTGTGCGCGGCTTTACACAAGACGATGCGCATCTGTTCTGTATGCCTGAGCAGGTATCTAATGAGTTTAAGAAAGTAATAGACCTGGTACTGTATGTGTTTGAATCACTGGGCTTTACCGAGTATACCGCTCAGGTATCGCTGCGCGACCAGGAAGACCGCAGCAAGTATATAGGCAGCGAGGAAAACTGGGCTATAGCCGAGCAGGCGATAATAGACGCCGCCAACGAGAAAGGGCTGAAAACAGTGATAGAATATGGCGAGGCCGCATTCTATGGTCCTAAGCTCGACTTTATGGTGCGTGACGCACTGGGCCGCAAATGGCAGCTGGGCACTATACAAGTAGACTACAACCTGCCTGAGCGCTTTGAGTTGGAGTATGTGGATGTAGACAACAGCCGCAAACGCCCGGTGATGATACACCGCGCGCCATTTGGCAGCATGGAGCGGTTTATAGCCGTATTGCTGGAGCACTGTGGTGGCAACCTGCCTCTGTGGCTGGCTCCGCTACAAGTGATGGTACTGCCCATAAGCGACAAGTACAGCGAGTATGCCCACAGCGTGATGGCACAACTGAAAGCGGCCGATGTGCGGGCAGAGATAGACGAGCGCAGCGAGAAGATAGGCAGAAAGATACGGGACACAGAAATGATGAAAACCCCATACATGCTCATAGTAGGCGAAAAAGAGGCCGCCGACGGAACCGTATCTGTGCGCAAGCATGGCGAGGGCGACAAAGGAGCCCTTACGGTAGCCGGTTTCTGCGATGAAATTCGTAACATTGTAAACGAGCAGATAAAAGGTAAAAAGAAAGAGGCATAATAGTGTAAAACATTTCAAAAAAAATGTACACAACTAATGTCTGTTTAATAAACAAATATTCTAATTTTGTCTGAGAATCATAAAAACAGTTAATGCAGAAAAGACCAAAAGCAAAACCTTTTTTCAGGCCCAGAGTTCCGCAGAACGAACACCGCCTAAACAATGAGATTACCGCACCTGAAGTACGTGTGATAGGTGAAGACATAGAACCGGGAATATACCCGCTTGCCGAAGCCCTGAAAATGGCCGTGGCAAAGGAAGTAGACCTTGTAGAAATATCGCCCAATGCTGTGCCGCCTGTGTGCCGCGTGATAGACTATAAGAAGTTCCTGTACGAGAAGAAGAAAAAAGACAAAGAGCAGAAAGCAAAAGCGAAACAATCTGAATTGAAGGAAATTCGCTTTACGCCTAATACGGATGACCATGACTTCGACTTTAAGGCCAAGCATGCAGAGAAGTTTTTGCAGGATGGCAACAAAGTAAAATGTTATGTACAGTTCAAGGGGCGTGCTATCATGTTTCAGGAGCGGGGCGAGCTGCTGCTGCTGAAGTTTGCAGA
>JAIOYR010000096.1 GCA_021740995.1 Taibaiella sp. | reverse complement strand
TCAATAAACCCACTTGTGATGCCAGCAGTAAGCATTTCTTCTGTAACAGGCGACACTACTTGCTCAGGTAATACGTTGACTTATACACTAACTGCTGCAAATGGTGGTACCTCGCCCACGTATACATGGCGTGTAAACGGCTCAATAGTTACTGCATCGACTGCATATAATTTTGCACCCGTAAATGGAGATGTTATCTCAGTTAGAATGACCAGCAACGCAACTTGTCGTATACTTGACACAGCATCCTCTTCCCGCACCATAACCGTAAATACTACTGTAACACCAGCAATATACATAGGCATATCCCCTAATGATACTGTATGTGAAGCTACTTCGGTTAATTTTGCTGCATCCATTGCTGCACCGGGATCAACACCGTTTTATGTATGGAAAGTAAATGGTATCGTAACCGGAACAGGCACTACTTTTGCATACGCACCGGTAAACAATGACATTGTATCATTTATGATGGTTAGCAATGCAGTATGTCGTACCGTAGATACAGTCACCAGTAATCTTGTAAAAATGACGGTATTGCCTGATTTGACTCCTATAGTTACCATAACTGCCAATCCGGGATTTGTAGTAAATGCAGGTCAAAACGTTACGCTCACGGCAAACGTTATTAACGGCGGACTATCACCTACCTATCAATGGAGCGTGAATGGCAACCCAATAACCGGCGCCACATCATCAATATACAGCAGCACCTACAGCAACAATGATCTGGTAACCTGTGATGTAACCAGTAGCGGAATGTGTGGTGGTTACACTACTTCAAAATCTGCAACAATTCAGGTCATGACAATCAATGGTTTTGAAACACCGGAGCTTACGGGTACAATCAGGATATATCCTAATCCTAATAATGGTACATTCACCATTGCCGGTACAACTACATCACTGAAAAACGATTGTTCAGTTACCATAACCAATATAATGGGGCAAGTGGTGTACTCGAAAACACTACGAGTGATAAACAATTCTGTAAATGAAACAATAGTATTGGGTAGTACCCTTGCAAATGGCATGTATATACTGACCTGCACAACAGGTGATGAGCAAAAGGTATTTCACTTTACAATGAGCAGATAGGAAGCCAACAAATCTAAATATCAGGAACGGCCGCTGTTATCAGTGGCTGTTTTTTGTAGGACCAAGTGTTCATAAATCCTTAATCTGCTGTTTTGGCAATGAAGACTATATTTAAATCCAAATAAATAGAATGAAGTCAATTCTGTGCTCAATACTATTACTACTTTTTAACATCATTGGTTTCTGCCAATCAGAAGGAGAGAAGGAGCTTAGCAGACTATTTTCTCAGAAAATGTACGAGGCAGCACTGATAGCCTCAGGTAAGATGATGTCAACAGAACCGACGAGTGCATTGCCATACGGCGTTAGAGGAGGCGTGTATGTTGCTATATCAAAATACGATTCAGCAGTTAGATTTCTACAGAAGGCAGTTCAAATGGATAATGACACAACCTACATTTCAGGCTGGGCACATGCAAATCTGGGTCTTGCCTATATCCAACTTGGAAACAGAGACAAAGGAGTTGCTGAACTAACAAGAGCGATCAATCTTGGTATGACGAACAATAGTGTGAATTTTGCTACCCGGATACTGGACTCAATAGGATATGACATTCCAGAAAAAGAATACGAAAAAGACTACCTGCCGACCTGGGTGCTGATGGAAGGTAAAAATATTACCTACAATTTCCAGGACACCGCAGGCATAACTTCTGCAGTATACAGATTCATAAAAGAACATGAAGAAGGCTATGACAGCCTGAATAAAATATTTGAAGCAAAATTGCCACGCAAGATGATACTCTATATATGGAATGATAAAGAAATCGCTAAAAAGATCCTTCATACCAGATTAGGGTTCGCACGACCAAAGCAGTGCTTTTCACATTTGCACAGACACCAAACCGTTGGTCACGAGATGACACATATATTGTCTTACTGGGCATGGGGAACAGAACCAGGCGGATATAGCCGATTCATCAATGAAGGGATAGCAGGATTTTACGACCTTGGCACCTATGACAGACTTGCATATGCCAGAAGAATCATAGAGCAAAATGGAGTCAGAGATGTAATGGACATCTGGAGAAATGAAAAGAAAATCAAGGAAAAAATATTGTATCCTGTTTCTGCCGCGTTTGTTGCATT
The DNA here is from genome assembly GCA_021740995.1 of Taibaiella sp. Lineage (GTDB taxonomy): Bacteria > Bacteroidota > Bacteroidia > Chitinophagales > Chitinophagaceae > Nemorincola. The sequence continues at coordinate 9,045 of JAIOYR010000096.1, read as the reverse complement.
TCTGCATGACAACACTACAACGGAGCACTTTCATTCAATAGTAAAAGGTCAGACAATAGACAATGTGAAAATAATACTAGGCAGCAGATTTCATTCGCTGATCACAGAGTTCAATCAATCTATGGGCATAAAATAGCTACCCTGTCGGCTATAGACCTTAGAAAAGCATACCGGCAATTGTAGCTGAAAGATAAGACGCCAGCGATCCACAAAGCAGTGCCTTCATACCCAGTTTCGCAAGGTCTGTGCGTCTACCTGGAGCCATTTCACCAATACCTCCTATCTGCATACCAACGCTTGCAAAATTGGCAAAACCACATAGTGCAATGGTAACAATAGTAAGACCCTTTGGAGTCAAAACTGGCAATGTATTCGTAGTTAGGTTTCTATATGCAACAAATTCGTTGATAGTAAGCTTTTGCCCCAAGAGTGCAGCAACATTTGAAATATCTTGCGGTGGCACACCCATAGCCCATGCAAAAGGGAAAAACAGAGTACTGAAAATGGCATCTAATGAAAGCCCATGATAAATGTGACCCAGCCCCCAATTAATCATAGTAATAAGCGCAATGAAACCAATAATCATTGCCATAATGTTCATTGCGATTTTAAAACCATCGGCAGCGCCGTGAGAGATAGCATCGATAAGGTTCGTATAGTCACTCCTGACATCCAGCTTCACAACCCCCATTGTAGGGGACTCTTCCGTTTCGGGAAATACAATTTTGGATATGACCAGTGCTCCCGGGGCTGCCATTAGACTTGCAGCAATCAGATAATCGGCCTGTGCACCCATATTGGCGTAAACGATAAGTGTACCACCAGAAATACAAGCAAGGCTACCACTCATAGATGCCAATAATTCGCTTTTGGTCATAGTAGGAAGATAACCTCTTATCATCACCTGTGCTTCTACCTGCCCTACAAATGCGCTTGCTACATTGCTCAGTGCCTCTGCTCCACTTACACGCATCACAAAATTCATGGCTCTGGCAACTACCGAAACTACAAACTGCATAATACGTAAATGATAAAAAACGGCAACAAGAATACAAACCAAGATGATGGTGGCCGTGATATTGAAGGCAAATATAAAAACAGGCGCAGCTCTATAATTCACTATCTGCCCAGAAGGGTCGTAAACACCTATTCCACCATAAATAAATCCAGCTCCTTCCTTTGCAAATCCCTCCAGCTTTTGCATTCCTTTGCCCAGATACTGAAAGAAATGGTTAACTGCAGGCACCTTGAGTACCAATACTGCAATAAGTAACTGAAGTGAAAGTCCGGAAAAAACGAGCCTAAGATTAATTCGCTTTCTATTGTTTGAAAACAAAAATGCCAAACCAAGTATTAATATTACACCTATCAGGCCAGAAAATCTTCCCATCATATTTCGAGTTATAATCGACAATATAAAGGTATAATACTATTGGGTGTATTAAGAAATTGTGAACAGAATAGCACTACCCTATCAGGCACTATTTCAGCCCAATTTCTCTTAGACGCTCATCCAGATATTCGCCGGCTGTATAGTCCTGATACGCCTTGGGATTGGCCGGGGAAATACAACTATCAAGACATGCGAGACTCATACTCATTCTGGGATGTAGAAAAAACGGAATTGAATATCGGGGAGTAGCCCATTTTTCTTTTGGTGGGTTTACAACCCGGTGTGTTGTAGATTTCAACCGGTTGTTGGTAAGGCGTTGCAACATATCACCAACATTTACAACTATCTGTTCGGGTAAAGATGTAACGGGTATCCATTGACCATCAATAGTCAGAATTTCAAGTCCATCGGCGGAAGCTCCCACAAGTAGTGTGATGAGATTAATATCCTCATGCTGTTCTGCGCGTATTGCTGACAGAGGTTCTGAAGTTATAGGCGGATAATAGATGGCACGCAGAATAGAATTGCCATTATGAACCTGAGTATCAAAAAATTTCTCGTCAAGATTAAGGAAAATAGCAATAGCACTCAAAAGCGATTTACCCGCATTTTCGAATCCTTTGTAGGCTTTTATCATTGCCGGAGTAAATTCAGGCACTTCGTCTACTACAATATTATCAGGATAATCATCCTTAATAGGGTCACCATCTGTAACCGTTTGACCGAATTGGAAAAACTCTTTAAGGTCGGGAGCATCATATCCTTTGGCATGTTCTTTACCAAAAGAAGTGTAACCACGCTGTCCGGCAAGACCGGGTATCTCATATTTTGCTTTGGTAGCTACCGGTAATGAAAAAAAGCCCTGTACATATTTGTATAAATCAGCGATCAGTTCGTCGGAGATGCCATGGTTTTTTACGGCAACAAATCCTACTTCTTCGTAGGCTTTGCCCAAAATATTTACAAACTCACGTTTTTCTTCGGGCGTGCCGTTAGTAAAAAGATCCAAGTCAACTACAGGTATGTTCATTTGAATAAATTAAGTTTCAGGTACAATGAAAGAAGCAAAATACAAATAGGTTGTTACCGGATTATTACGAAAATATCAATTTTTAGAATGTAGGTCCTGTATCTACAGTCGACTCGATAACTGTTTGAATACCTACTGGAATGTTAGAAAGAATATTGTATCCGGTTGCCGCTTCAATGGCGTCTGTAGTGGTACGGTAATAATCCCAGGTATGAGCAGTAACAGACTCGGCATTATCCATATCTATTGCAATTATTCTCGTAGTTGCAGATACCCTGCTTACATCATTTACACCTACAGGCAACACTACAACAACCTTCCAATAGTGCGCAGGAACATTTATAGCACCCGAGTAGATATTATAAGTTGTTCCACCAGCCGATCCGCTTCCACCGGTGCCATAACAGCCCGATATGATGTACAGTTCGTTGCCATGTGTGATGAGCGTGCGACAATAGCTTTCAAAAGCAGCCCAAGTTATCTGATTCATATCCGGAGCCTGAGGAGCGATATTAGTCATCTTAAATGTAGCTGCATTATCACTATCACTTGCGTCCCGGTCATCAGACGGACAAAGATGCCCTCTATCGAAGCCAGACCCTGTATAATGAGAAGTAGCAGCCCTGTAATAACCTGCAGGAAGTGTAGCGTCCTGAGTAAAACAGTCGCAACGAAGTGCATCGCCTTTCCATGCAAGGCTGAGATGCCAACTCACCCAGTTAGCTGTACCCTTAGAATTATTGTATGAAAGAGCATACTGATGTTTAATCAAAAGAAAGTTGTTCGAATCGGAAATACTGCTGGTTGCACTGCTTGGATTACCCATTGCCATATTATCATCCCGCGTGGGAATAGTATCCGTAGTACCCATACAGCAACAGCAGGCACCCGAATTGTTGTCAATAGATATATTGTCGATGTTGATCCTGCCTCCACCAACTTTACGTATTTCCAAACGAACATCTCCAAACAAATTAAGCGTGAAAGTAGTCTGGACTAATACCGAACTGGATGTAGAAATGTTGCTCGCCGCCTGTAACCAGGTAACACCATCATTCGTTGAATACCAAAGACCCCAGTTAGCAGAAGCATCAGAACCATAGATACCGTGCAATATGCTAACTTTACTAATACCATCAGTGACATTAAACAGCATGGTAAGTTTGCCTGAATTTATCATCCTTACTGACTGGGCGCCTACTTTTTTATCGCTTTCACTACTACCCAGAAGTGCATCATCAAACCCCCAAATGCCGGTAGACAAGGTAACTGTTCCATAACTGTATGCTGATTTGGAACCTGATTCGAAGGTTTCAGGAAAACTGGTGTATGTACCAACCGGCAGAGGTAAAAATGGTGTTTTTGCAGCAGTAGACTGAATAAAACCATTGCTTCCAGAATCGAACGAAGCAACTATAAAAAAAATCAACAGAAAGAGTCTACTCATGTATCAATTCGTTACCTCGTAATTCAACAGTAATCAGAAACAAAAAACCAAATTGAAAAAGAAAATCTAAAGAAATACTAGCAGTCAATTGGTAAAAGTTGGCAAATATATATATGGTACAGCAAGTCTGCATTACCGAAGAGATTACGTTAATGTTATCATTAGGAGAAAAGAAAGTTGAAAAAATGAACCAAACCGAAAGTAACAATTTCTTTCAACTACGGTAACATGGGTGTTAGCTTCCGGTAACATTGGAATGTCATTTTTGCACACTAAATATTCTCTTTGTTGCAAACAAAATCTATTGTTATGACCAATTTAATTTCAAGAAAATACAGTAAAGGTTCCATAAAATCTTCAACTGCTACCCTACTAAGCAGTATGCGTCTTCTTTCTGTTGTTGCTTGTCTTTTTCTGGCAATTGGCAACAGTTTTGCTCAATCGGTCGTTGTAAACAAATATTATAATAATGGAACGAGTGCAGACATTGTAGAATTGCTGGTAGTGGAAGATGGTGCAGATCTGAGAAATCTCACGATTAAAGACTTCTCATCAAGCAATGCAAATGATGGTGGTGGAAAATATACGTTTAATAACATAACTTTCTGGAGTAGTATGAGAGCCGGCACGCTAATAATTCTACGTGCAAATTCGTCTACTACTTCTGACATCACTACGAGTTGTACAGACTTCACTTTGGACATTGGATTGACTAATACCACCTATTTTTCAAACACAGGATCATTTGACATAGCCGGGAATGATATGGTAATGATAAAAAGCGGTGGAACAACTGGAGTAACAAACAACGTTCATACTCTTAGATCCGGATCGGCTGCGGCACAATGGACCGGAATATCGGATGGAAAAAAACTCGGCACTACAACTACAACTGGAACTGCACAATACGCATATGTGAATAATACAAACACCACACTTGCTGATTTTGACCTTGGGACAACCGGAGTAACCGCTGCAGCAACAGGACTAACATTAGGATCGGGAAACAACACAACGAACACAAATTTCATCAACTTTCTACGTGGTCCTGTTTCGGGAGCCGCCACATCGATCACCGGCACTGGATTTACTGCAAACTGGACGGCTCTAACAGGTGTAACAGTAACCTACAAACTTGACGTTGCAACGGACACCGCATTCACTTCGTTGGTATCCGGCTACAACAATGTTACGGTCACTGGTACTTCTCATGCAGTGACCGGACTATCTTCAAGCACAACATATTACTATAGACTGCGTGCTGTAACGGGAGAACCAGTAACAAGCGGAAATTCTTGCAGACAAAGTGCAACTACCTTAGTAGGTTGCACTACACCAACAGCCTACTCTGTTACAGGCACAGGCAGTTATTGTTCCGGAGGTTCGGGTGTAGCAGTGGGTGTAGCGAATTCGGAAACAGGTGTAAACTATCAATTGTACAATGGCGCTTCAACTCTAGGCAGTCCTGTAGCAGGGTCAAGTGGTTCACCAATATCTTTTGGATTGCAAACAACAGCAGCAACATATACAGTCCTGGCCACTTCAGGATCATGCACTGCAGCGATGACAGGCAGCGCCACAGTATCAATTGACGCACTACCAACAGTAGCTATTACTCCTGCTGGCGGAGCATCATGCCTCACTATGACAGCATCAGGTGCCGCTACCTACACCTGGGCACCTGCCATAGGACTGAGTGCTACCACGGGCACTACAGTTACCGCTTCTCCTACAATAACTACTACTTATACTATTACCGGTACCGATGGATGTGTAGGTACGAATACAGTAACCGTTACACCCGCTAGCGTTGCAATATCAAATAACAGCCCTGCTACAGGCAATGTGGCTCAGGGTACCACCAATCATTTGTTGCAGCGGTATGACCTGGCAATAACCGCTGCCAATGTTACATTGTCTGGAATTACAGTTACAACAGCAGGTTCTTATACCAGTTCAGATATTACAAACCTCAAGTGCTGGTATGCTACATCTGCAACGTTTGATGCGGGAACTGCAACTCTTTTATCGACATTTACATCACCGGGTGCGGCAGGCAGTAAAACCTTCCCATCGTTTACGCCACAGAACATTTCTTCAGGATCCACGGGCTACCTGTTTATTACTGCTGACATTGCAGGTAGTGCGACCGGTGGCAATACTATTAATCTCAGCTCCACTTCTTTCTCCTCTTTTTCATTGTGCGCAGCGACATTAACAGGCACTGATCCTGTGGCTGCATCGAATGTTCAGACAATAACCGCTGCACCGTGCTCCGGCACACCAACAGCGGGTAGTGCATCCCCCAGCCCGTCAATCATTTGTGGTTCCGGAACATCTATACTTACATTGACAAGTGGCGCCACGGGCACTGGACTTTCGTACCAGTGGTCCTCGAACAGCACCAATACACCGCCTGGCACTAACATTTCCGGCGCAACAAATGATACCTATACCAGCGGCACGGTGTCGTCAACAACCTACTATTGGTGTACAACAACCTGTACAGTATCCACCTTGGCAAATATTTCAACTGTTGGTGTTGTTTCTGTAAATCCGGTTCCATCTTCAACAGGTGCAACAAATAGTGGCCCGATATGTGCTGGTGGCACACTAACACTTTCTGCCAATTCAAGCGATGCTACTGCATGGTCATGGTCTGGTCCAGACGGTTTCACATCATCACTACAGAACCCAACAGCTACACCTACTGCAACAGGCACTTATTCACTTTCCGTGAGCAGTACCGGCTCGGGTTGTTCACCTGCTACAGTATACACTACTACGGTAACAGTTAACCCCGTACCTTCTTCTACCGGCGCTACCAATACCAGTCCGATATGTGTGGGTGGCACAGTAACCCTTTCTGCGAATTCAAGCGATGCCACTACATGGTCATGGAGCGGTCCGGGTGGTTTTACTTCATCATTGCAGAACCCAACGGCTACTCCTACTGCTACAGGCACTTACTCGCTTACTCTGAGCAGTACTGGCTCAGGTTGTACTCCTGCTACTGTCTATACAACTACTGTAACTGTTAATCCGGTACCATCTTCTACAGGTGCTACCAATAATGGTCCGATATGTGTAGGTGGTACAGTAACACTTACTGCAAACTCAAGCGATGCTACTGCATGGTCATGGAGCGGTCCTTCTGGATTTACTTCTTCTTTGCAGAACCCAACAGCGACACCTACTGCTACAGGCACTTACTCATTAACAATAAGTAGTACTGGTGATGCCTGTAACCCTGCTACTGTGTATACTACATCTGTAACTGTAAATCCGGTGCCTACAGTTAGTGTTACTCCTCCAAGTGGCACCTCTGGGGTAAGTCTTACGGCATCAGGTGCAACGACTTACACCTGGTTACCTTCTGCCGGACTGAGCGCAACTACAGGTGCAACTGTAACAGCAGCGCCAACTGTTACTACTATATATACTGTATCCGGAACCGATGGCTCAGGCTGTGTAGGTACATCTACTGCTACTGTTGATTTTCCAGGAGGCTCCGTTATGTGGAACTTTACGGCCGGAACAGCGACCGCTTCTTCTTCATCAAATTCAAATGTACCTGTAAGTGGCTGTAGTGCATCCATTGGAAACACACTGGGCACTGTATCGACTCCCATTAACAGCACATCAGCCAGCTCCGGATATTCGGGATCAACCGGCACAAATAATATTGGCAATGCAGTTGCTATTGGTGCATTTAATTCAGGCAGCTCAGCATATATAAATTTCCTTATAACACCTAATTCAGGCTATTGCCTCACTATCTCAGGAATGTCATTTGGTACTCGGAGTACATCCACTGCACCCCAGGCATTTACTGTAACCTCAGACGTCGCGGGCTTTGGATCATCGGTAGGAACAGGAACAATAGCAAATAACAGCGCATGGTCACTGAAAACACCAACAATATCAAGTTTTACAGGTGCCCCGGGTACTGCCATAAATTTAAGAGTGTATGGACATAGTGGTACAGGCTCTCCAAGTGCTTCTACTATAAACTGGCGTATGGATGATATTGCAGTTACTTATTCTGTAAACCCTGCTCCATCGCTTGCGAATGCAACAAATGGCGGGGCAATTTGTGCCGAGAACACCCTTAGTCTGTTTGCCAATACACCAACAAATGTTGTAGGCTATTCATGGGCTGGTCCAAATTCCTTTAGTTCAACTTTACAAAACCCTACCATTAGCTCAGCGACAACAGCTGCAAATGGCATCTATACAGTCACTGTAAATAACGGTTCTGGTTGTAATGCGTCATACACAACTACTGTTACGGTAAACCCGCTACCATCTTCTACAGGTGCTACCAACAACGGTCCGATATGTGTAGGTGGTACAGTAACACTGTCTGCCAACTCAAGCAATACTACAGTCTGGTCATGGAGCGGTCCTTCAGGATTTACTTCATCTTTACAGAACCCAACTGCAACACCAACTGCAACAGGTACTTATTCATTAACTCTGAATAATACTACGACGGGTTGTACTTCAGCTACAGTATATACTACTACCGTTGCCGTTAATCCTGTACCATCATCTACAGGTGCTACCAATAATGGTCCGATATGTGTAGGTGGTACTGTTACTCTTTCTGCCAACTCAAGCGATGCTACTGCATGGACATGGAGTGGTCCTTCCGGATTTACATCTTCTTTGCAGAACCCAACAGCTACTCCTACTGCTACCGGTACTTACTCGCTGACGCTGAGCAGTACCGGTTCAGGTTGTACACCTTCTACTGTTTATACTACTACTGTAACTGTTAATCCGGTACCATCATCAACAGGTACTACAAATAATGGCCCTATATGTGTGGGTAGTACAGTTACTCTTACTGCAAACTCAAGCGATGCTACTGCATGGTCATGGAGCGGTCCTTCAGGATTTACTTCATCTTTACAGAACCCAACTGCTACTCCTACTGCTACCGGTACTTACTCGCTGACGCTGAGTAGCACTGGTTCAGGTTGTTCTTCTTCTACTGTTTATACTACTACAGTAACTGTTAATCCGGTGCCATCATCTACAGGTGCTACCAATAATGGTCCGATATGTGTAGGTGGTACTGTTACTCTTTCTGCCAACTCAAGCGATGCTACTGCATGGTCATGGAGCGGTCCTTCCGGATTTACTTCTTCTTTGCAGAACCCAACAGCT
>JAIOYR010000095.1 GCA_021740995.1 Taibaiella sp. | reverse complement strand
CGATATCCGCTTGCTCCCTAACCCGAACAAAGGAGACTTTATCCTGAAGGGTACCATGGGTACAACAGAGGATAAAGAGTTGAATGCTGAGATCACCGACATGTTAGGTCAGGTAGTATACCGCAGCAAAGTACAGGCGCGCAATGGTGTAGTAAACGAGCGCATCCAGATCAGCAATACCCTTGCCAACGGCATGTATATCCTGAATCTGCGTTCTGAGACAGAAGCTAAAGCATTCCACTTTGTACTGCAGCAGTAATCAAAAGCAGCAGGTATAAGTGGCAACACTTAGCCCTGATAGAATAAACGCCAACAGCCCCGCAAATAGCGGGGCTGTTGGCGTTTTAGGACGCGGTGGTGGGCCGAATAACTGTAGTATGTTGCTTATATTATTTCAGAACTCTTTACACATAGAGCGATTTCAATAGTGGTTAAGACTATGAAATCTTCGTAAGTAACCCCGAACTATATAGTAGCTCGTTGTAGATAGAGGTTGGGTTTCCACTCGCAGGATTGCTGATCCTACCACAGTTTGGACTGCGATCATGACTGCTGAATTATGGCCGATGAAGCAGAGCAGGTAGACCGACAGGCTTCAATGAGAATAGCTATCACGTCGTTATAGAAATGATGGGCGGCGAAATACAGACTACAGCACTTATCTGGGCCGAAGACAAATGTAGCCTGCAATCATAGTCCGGGTTTGGTATGGCTTAACGGTCATGAATTGATGTCGTTATATACCCGAAACAGAAACATCGCAAATTGCAATTCTCATCGTTAGATTAATTGGCAGGATAGCCAAAGGTAATATTGACTTTATCCTTTGCTAAGTCCCGTTCATGCTTGCCTACATGGCAAGCCGGAGAATCTACAGACCATCGCAAATAGTTGAATAGCCCTTCTAATTTGCCTCTATTATCCGCATTGTTCTATTCCGGGTATACAGGCGGCAGCGCCTTCGATTTGTTTTTCTTTACCGGTATTGATTGATCTTTTACAATCGGAATCACTGCCGGTATGTTCTTCCGGTTCCAAACTATTTTCGCTTTTCCATCATCTCCGCTTTTAGCCTTCAGGTGCAATGTAATGCCCTTCATATTACGCTCTTTGCGAAGCACGGTGCCATCAATAAGTTCATCTTTGCCAGGGTTGCGCAGCGGTATATCCACATTTATATCTGTACCTGCGCTGCCGGTAGCATACACTCCGGCTACTCTCATATTTATTGCACTAGACTCTATATACAATGGGTGTATGGTTATTTTATCACCCTGTATCGTGAATTTATTTTCAATAGTGCTGAATACAATACTATCCAGATTTCGCTTTCTGAATACGAGTGAACCTATTACCCTGAAAGGCTCAAAATTCATCAGTACTCCTTTCTCAAACTTGAATGCAGCAGTGCCATTTATAGCGTGTGACACCATTTTTCCATTATCCTTTACTACACCGGTTACACGTACGGTAGCCGACAAAAAGCCGTTAATATTTTTATCAGTTATCGCATCCTGACCAAAGTTTTCAAATGCACTAAAGAATTTCTTTACGTTTACTTGTTTCGTAGCCGCGTCCAGCGAGAAATTGTTTATGTTGCCCTCCTGTTTTATGTGCACATTCAGCGCCATACTTCCATCGGCATGTTTTAAATTCAGTTTATTGAGTATAATATCTCTGCTGGTCATGGTTATCAGCCCATTCAGCTGGGTAGCCTCAAATTTCCGGTACACAACTTTATCTACCTGCAGCTTCATACGCACACTACTTGCATCCAGCACCTTATCCAGTTGGTCAGATACGTTGTTTATTTTTTTTGCAGTACTCGTGGCAGTTGCCGGTTGTACTTTTCGCATAGCCAGCAGCGGTATTAACTCATTCAAATTTACCATGGGGCTTTTCAAAGACCAGTCCAGTATTATTTTCTCCGGTGCAGTATAGTATAGGTTCATGAAATTCAACAGGCTGCCGCTCATGTTCAATCGGGTGGCACCTCTTTGAATCCTTACGTTGTCTATGTATAGGTCGCTACCTGCAAACCTCAGTGTGGCGCTGCTATTGGTGAAGGAGAGCCCTCTGGGTATATAGGTCATGGCTGCATTTGCCAGGCTTAGATTGCCAAAAATATAGGGCTGTGTCGTGTCGTTGTTGCGAATGCCACCTTTATAATACACGTTTACATTCACTGCACCCCTGTCAAAATTGAAGGACGTTCCCCCAATTATCGGATTTAGTTTGGTAACATTGAAACTGGAAATGAACCTGCCTTCGAGCACAGGGCTTACCAGGTTGGTGATACTTACTGTATCTGCTCTGAATGAGATGCCGTACCACACGCCCTTCATGTCTTTTATCTCTATTAGTGCATTGGGGTCGTTGTGACCGCCACCGCTCACCCTTTCATTATTAAATATTCCGGTAAAACTGCATTTTTCTATGTCGCCACCTGGTGTAGAAAATGTATTTTTCTTTACCTGCCATTTCACTATTACTTCCGGTGTGTCTCTGTACTTGGTTCTGCCACGCAGTATTGCCTGCACATCTACCGGCGTTCTCAGGTCCAGCATATCTATTTTAGAAGATATACTGGGTGTGAGCATCATAATAGCATTTTTATAGAGTATGTTATCTGCTTTGAGAAACAATTCGAATGTGCCCGGGCTCTGTGCAAATACAAATTTACCCATCAGTTGTATTTTCTCTTTGTCCAGTTTCAGCAACTGCCAGGGTATCAGCAGGGTTTCCTTGCTGTTGTCGTAGGCTATATTGAGCTCGGTGGCCAGTAGTTTGTTTTTTATGAAGCTACCCTTGGCTGTGTTAAACATCATGTTGTTTACTTTGGTCCTTATGTTCACATTCGCATCCCAGCCGCGGGCAGTATAGTCCATGTCTGCTTTTAGTTTTTTTATATCAAATTCGAATAGCTTGAATTTAGTTTCATTCTCCAGCTTAAAAGTTACATCCGTAAAGTTTATGTGATTCAGGCGAGGTTGTTCCTTCTGTTCGGTAGCATCCTTCTTTTTCTTTTTTTCAAAGATGCTGACATTACTGTATCCTGTACTGTCTGTGTATACAATAATCTTTGCGTTGCTGATGTTTATATCACGAATGTGCACAGCGCCGCTAAGCACAGATAGTGCATTTACTGAGACATAAATTTCTTTTGCTTCCAGCAATGTGCGGTGGTGGGTTTCCCATTGGTTGTCTTGAAGCAACACATCCTGAAGGAGTATGGATATGTGTGGAAAACCCCTGATGAGTGATGGCTTCATTTGGCCTATCACCAGTTTGCCGTTTATGTGTTCATTGAGCTGGGTGGTAATAGCGGAGAAAATAGTCTCTTTATTAATCTGAACAAACACGGCTATTCCTGCAAACAGCACCAAGACAATGGCTATCAATACGCCGGCTACTTTTAATGCAATTTTCAGAGGGCGCATATACATTTCAATTAGTGAGTGAGGGGCAATACATGCATGTTACCACTTTTTATCACACTATTTGATTATTATGGCCTTTGCAGAAGTATCTATAACTTTTATTTTTAGTTTCACATCCTGCAGTGTGCGGGTAGCACACTCAGGGCAGGTTGCTTTTATGCTTGTGAATTCAAGTATACTGCCATCGGGCGCATCGTTTATACCCCTGAGTACAGTAGTATTTATAAAGAAGCTATTTACCGGCACGGTGGTTACACCCTTTGGTGTCTCTACCCTGAACGTGTACTGCTTTATAGTATAAGGATAGCTATACAATGAGTTGGGAAATATCGCTCTTAGTTTTGTCTGACTAAGGATTGTTTTTTTGTAAGATTCATTTTGTATAATGTTGCCAATCCGGGCTTCAGGTTGCGGAATACTGTCGCCGGTAAAAAGAAGGGTCTTTATAATCTTCGATGTTCTACTGTGAAGCACTGCCAGTCTCATTTGTTTGTCTTTGCCGGGGTAGGGCATTGCCAATACCGACATGGTATCATTATTCATCTCTGGCGCACCTATTCTCAGGTTTTTATCCAGACTCTTTAGCTTGAAGTCTGCCGGTTTCATGCCCTTGCAATACACCTGTATCGTATTGTTGCCTGCATAAAAGAGTAGTAAGGTATCTTTTCGCGCACACCATTTATTCCATACATAGATACTGTCTGTTTGTGCAATAGCTGCGCTACCGGTTAAAAGCAATAATGTAATAGAAATTAACAGCTTCATTGAAAGAGAAAATGGGTGAAAATAAAAGTAAACACTTAGCGGCAAATGACAGCCAACTGTTTTGTTAACTTCTACGCTTGCCGGTAAGGGGTATCGTTCATAAGACAAAATTCCCCTGTTTCGGTTTTTTGATAAAACCAAAACAGGGGGCACTAAAGTGATATGCTGTAAGTTCTTAAAAACCCTTCGTAGCCACACCGTCCTTTATAGCTGCCAGTGCTTTAGCTTCGTTGAGTATTGCTGCCATTTTATTGCCTTTGCCATCATGGCCACCCGCCATATAGCCACCTCTTGCAGTGCGTGTTATCACCGCATCCTGCATTGGTACATTCTTTTCTTTTGTCTTCAGGCAATATGCTTTAATCATTTTTGAAGTATCCATGTTCGTTGTTTTTTAAGAGTTAAAAGTATTCTTTTTAATTAATAATACACAATTTATAGTATTTTTTCGAAAATTTATTAAGATGCTATTCACAATTTTCAAAATTGTGAATATACAGTATCACCAAACACTGGGAACTACTACTGAATTAATCAGCAATCATTGAGGCGTGCGAGTATAATCAATACTATCTGCATTGATGCTTAAATGCAATGGTAATGAAACAAAAATATGAAGTTAAGTAGATGAGTAGCTGACTATTGTTTGCCCTGCTGTTGGCGGTAGGTGTCGTAGCCGGCATCTTCAAAGCTGGTATACACTATACACCAGTGGCCCAACAGGCACAACGCCCATGCAGCTATAGTCCATGCATGCCATGGATATGCCCATCCTTTTGCACCGGCATCATAAAACATACAGGAGAGTACAGTAGCTATTATGAAAACTACGGTATGCACCATAAACATTGACTTCTGTTTACCGGTAGGCTTTATTTTTTTTGGCATTGTTCTGTTTTTAAGTCTGGCAAAGATAACGGGTGGTTCCCATAAATTCAAAAAAATTGGCACGATATTGTGAGTTTTTTTAGAGCAGTTATTATCAGATTTTCCACGTATTAGCATTATATTTACGCCTGTTGTCTGCTTTTATGACAGCGTTAATCCATTCTGAAAGCCAATAACTTATTATGAGTTCCATTAAAGCTGCAACTTCCAATTGGTGTTTACATGCACGTGTATTGTCTTTGTTTCTTTTGCTGACGCTGCTATTGCCCGCTACCAGGTCATCGGCCCAGTACGACGATGACTATATCTCTTACGATGATTTTTACCAGAGTCTTGCCCCATACGGACAATGGATAGAAGACCCCCAATACGGGTACGTGTGGTCGCCTGGTGTCGATGGGGAGTTTCGCCCTTATTACACCAATGGTTATTGGGTAATGACCGAGTATGGCAATACTTGGATTTCTGAATACCCCTGGGGTTGGGCTTGTTTTCATTATGGTCGCTGGACTTATGATGAATACTATGGATGGCTATGGCTTCCGGGCAATAATTGGGGGCCTGCATGGGTCAACTGGCGTGCAGGTGACGGGTTTTATGGCTGGGCTCCATTGGGCCCCGACTACCGCTACGGCTCATCTGTTACCGCTTACAATTGTCCTGACGACTGGTGGGTATTTATTCCACCGCAGTACATATATTCCAATCAGTATTACAGATACTGGAACGGGCCGCGTGGTAATAATCGTATAATAAGCAATACTGTTATTGTCAATAATACATTTGATAATGGCAATGTGCGTTACATTACCGGCCCGCATATAGCACAGGTGCGTCAGGTAACCGGCAATCCGGTTCAGGTATTTAAAGTGCGCAACTCCAGAAGCCTCAACACCCGCGTGCATAATGATGTGGTGCGTATGTATCGCCCGGCTGAAATCAGGACAACTTCCCGCTTAAGGTCAGAACCCACAACACCTCCCAATGTAGTTACTGCACCGCGCCCGGTGCGTCAGCCACAAGCGGTCAACACTAATCCGGATGCTGTGCCACCGTTCAGAAGTACTATTAATGAGCAGAACAATAATCGGGAGATAACGCCGGGTACTAATATCAATCGGACGGCGACACCCACACGCACTATTCGCCGCACAGATACTAACCCTTATGAGTGGGATGTAACAAGGCCTGTAAAACAGGAGACAACCCCCCGGACGGATAATCCGCGGAGCCAACCCCGGAGCAATCAGCAACCCGCACCGGTAAGACCGCAGCCTACCCAGCAACCTGCCCAGCAGCCTCAGCCTGCAGCTCCGGCACCTACCCGAACCGTAAGGGAAAGCCAGCCCGCTCCGGCTGCTCCACAACCAGCTCAGCGACCAGGTGGCAGAAGATAGGACCATGGGAGATAGAAATATAACTGAAATGAATGGTGGTAGCTCAAGGCAATATGTGTCCTGTCATTTTATATGTTTCGGCATTGGGTAATGATGTAATTTTGACCGGTAAATGAGCGCACGCATTTTCTGTTTTTTATTGGTTTATTCCAGCATCATTATGGGGTGTGCCAATATTTCTACGCCATCTGGAGGCAAAAAAGACACGATTCCGCCTAAGTTGTTGTCGGTAAGCCCAGCCGATTCGTTACTCAATACCCGTGCAGACAAAATTGTATTGCGGTTTGATGAGTATATTACAGTAACCGATGTGCAGAAGGAGGTGGAGGTTTCGCCTATATTATCTATCCCGCCTACAGTAACGGGTGTTAATAAGCACGTTACAGTATTACTGGCTGATACCCTGCTCGAAGACAATACTACTTACCGCATTACCTTTGGCAGTGCTATCCGCGACCTGCACGAGGGTAATATATTTGCACGATATGCTTATACATTCAGCACGGGTGGCTATTTCGATTCGCTGCAATTGAGTGGCAATGTCATCAACGCTGCTACTGGCTTCCCGGACACTTCGGGGATTGTAGTTGTCCTCTACAGCGCATCAGAAGACGACAGTGCAATTGTAAAAAAGAAACCTCGCTACAAGGCGAAACCGGACAACAAAGGGAATTTTCTTTTCAAAGGTTTGCCGGGCAGGGCATTTCGTATGTATGCTGTGAAGGATGACAATGCCAATCTGATGTATGATGGCGGAAGCGAAATGGTGGCTTTCAATGATAGTACGGTTATTCCGGTAGATTCGGTAATTGCTCCGGTTACTTTAAGGCTATTTGCTGAAATCCCCGATTCGGCCGCAGTGAAAGATACAGTTTTGCCGAAGAAAAAAGGAATGAAAACCAAGGAAAAAATGGGCGTCACAAACGATACCTCACTTACTTACACAGTTAACATAGATACCTCCAACAGTAGAAATAGGACTTTCGACATTACTGATTCTATAAAACTCGTTTTTAATCACAATATATTCATCAACAAAGACAAAATCCGGATTTCTTATGATAGTGCTGATGTAAAGGTGCCGCTGAATGCAGCTATCAGAACAGACACATCGAAACCGAAATTGGTATACATAGTTGCTGCCATGGCAGAGAATAAAGTCTACACGCTGCATCTCGACACCGGCTTTGCTTCAGATACCGGTGGCTTACTTGCGCCACCAGGCAGATATCAGTTCAGAACCTTTAATGACGACGATTATGGAAAAATAAAGCTAAACTTACCGGGTAAATACTACGGCACTAAAAAAGCAGATACACAATCTGCAGCGCCGCATTTTTTGTTGTTGCTGAAGGCCAACAATGATACGTTGTATCAGCGAAGGATTACGGATACCGTTATACAATTCAGAAGGCTGCGCCCTGCAAATTATACTTTTTGTATTATTGTAGACAAAAACAAAAATGGCAAGTGGGATACCGGTGACTTGCTGGGAAAGGTGCAGCCCGAATGGGTAATACCGGGAGCTGCACCACTTTCGCTCAAAGCACGTTTTGAACACAGTATAGACTTTGATTCGAACACAAAACCTACCGAAGTAAAAGGCGGGTTGAAAAGTAAACCAAAGAAGTAAACATCACAATTCAGGTATATGAAGAACGCACTACTTTCATTGCTCATGCTCGGCGCATTGGTGGCTCAGGGGCAAAACCGAATGACTCCCGAAACACTCTGGAGCCTGCACCGTGTAAGCGGTAACGATGTGAGTAAAGATGGAAGGTTTGTTTATTACACTTCCAAATCCGTAAACTGGAAAACAGAGAAAAGTACAACACATCAGTACCGGATAAATCTGGAGGATGGCACCCGAAAGGAACTGGCTGCTGAAGGGCATGTAATCACACAGCGATATGAGGGCGCCTGGTATTCCTTTTCAGAGAACATGCTTTATCAAAGTACGGATAGTGGCAATACTTGGAAGGAAATTTATAGTGGCTTGCAGAATGCGGAAAATGTATGGGTATCGCCAAATGGCAAGTATGTTGCTTTCTCAAAAGATGTATTGATTAAGCCGGTTAATGGTACTGATATCTATGCCGATCTACCCAATACTACTGCCAAAGTATATACAGATCTCAATTACCGTCACTGGGACACCTGGGAGGATGGGAAATACTCCCACATCTTTCTTGCAGATATAAAAGAAGGTACTGTGAAGGATCTTATGGAAGATGAGCCTCATGATTGTCCGCAGAAGCCCTTTGGTGGCGCAGAAGACCTTAGCTGGGCACCCGATAGCAAAGGACTGGTATATGTATGCAAAAAAAAATACGGTAAAGAGTATGCCATAAGCACCAATACCGACATCTATTATTACAGTACTGCCACCGGCAAAACCACCAACTGGACTGATGGCATGGCAGGCTACGATACACAGCCTGTTTTCAGCAAAGATGGTCGCAAGCTTGCATGGCTCAGCATGTCCAGAGATGGGTATGAGGCAGATAAAAATGATATTGTAGTAATGGACATGGCTACCAAAAAGAAAATTAATCTCACATCTAAATGGGATGGTACTGTTGATGGTTTTGTATGGAATGCTACCGGCGACAAGATATTTTTCAATGCTCCTTTTGAAGGTACTATTCAGTTGTTTGATGTAGATGTGCCACGTAGCGACAGGGATAAAGTGACAGTGAATAATCTTACCAAGGGAAAGTATGATATTAACGGTATCGTGGGTATAGCTGGTGCTGAGGTTATTGTATCGCGCAGCGATATGAACCATGCCTCAGAGCTGTTTGCTGTGAAACCCAAGTATGGCGATATGCGCCAGATTACTTTCGAGAATGATCAGGCCTATCAGTCTATAGAAATGAGCAAAACTGAACTAAAAAATATTAAAACTCCTGATGGAGGAACACTACATACCTGGGTGATTTACCCGCCTGACTTCGACCCGGCAAAAAAATATCCTACTCTTCTATATTGTCAGGGTGGTCCGCAATCGGCACTTTCTCAGTTTTATAGTGTTCGCTGGAACTTCCAGCTGATGGCAGCTCAGGGTTACATAGTGGTTGCTCCAAACCGCAGAGGTATGCCGGGCTGGGGAGTGCAGTGGAATGAGGCCATCAGCAAGGATTGGGGAGGGCTGGCTATGCAGGATTACCTCACGGCTATAGACGAGGTGAGCAAGGCAAGTTATGTAGATAAAAGCAGGTTGGGTTGTGTGGGCGCCAGTTATGGAGGCTACAGTGTGTTTATGCTTGCCGGTATACACAATAATCGTTTCAAATCATTTATAGCGCACGATGGCCTGTTTGACCTCAAGAGCTGGTATGGCACTACAGAGGAGCTTTGGTTTGCCAACTGGGATATTGGTGGCCCTTACTGGAAGCAACCCGTGCCAGCAAGTTATGAAAAATTCAACCCTAGTAATTTTGTGAACAAATGGAATACGCCTATTATGATTATTCAGGGTGGGCTCGATTTTCGCGTTCCTATAGAGCAAGGGTTAGAGGCTTTTCAGGCTGCCAGATTGCACAATGTAAAGTCAAAATTGCTGTACCTGCCCAACGAAAATCATTGGGTACTGCATCCACAAAACGGTATAGCATGGCAGCGGGAATTCTTTAAATGGCTGGATGAGACAATTAAATAATCAACAAATTTTTGCAAAAATAATCTGATTATTATTTTTGCTTGGTACCAATGCTGATGCCGTTGAATTGAAATTCAGAACATTTACAGGCACTGTTACTCATTCAGAAAGTGCTAACCCCGGATGTGTTTATGGTTTCGCTATAGGCATATACACACTAACTTGACTTTAAAGTATTATATTCGCTAAAAAATTTAATTATTGTGGCAGAGATTGTAAAGAAGAAGATCGTAAAGTTCGCTCCCAGAGGAAAAGACAGCTTTTATGAAGTAGTGAAGGATAGGGTAAATGAATACTTCGTTTCAAACAACATTTCGCCTTACTCCAACTCAAAGATGTACCTGAAAACCATAGTTATGGTTTCTTTCTACTTCATCCCGTATGCTTTTATTGTATCAGGCAGTGCTTCGGACAGTATCTGGCTGTTTTATGCTTTGTGGTTTCTTATGGGGGTAGGTATTGTGGGCATTGGTACCAGTGTAATGCACGATTCTAACCATGGTGCTTATTCTAAAAACAAGTCTTTGAATAGTTTTTTAGGAAACTTGCTCAATGTGATAGGTGGTTATGCGCTTAACTGGCGAATACAGCATAATGTTTTGCATCATACTTATACTAACATAGGTGGTCTGGATGAAGATATTGACACGGGGCTGGCTTTACGTATGACCCCAACAAGGCCACTCAAGGGCTATCATAAATATCAGCATATATATGCGTGGGGCCTTTACTGCCTTATGAATTTGTATTGGGTAATTGCTAAAGACTATGTGAAGTTATATGCCTATCATAAAGCTGATTTGCTGGTAAAAGAAAAGACTACGCTCAGAAAGGCGGTTATTGAATTGTCGCTGCTCAAGGTGTTTTATATTGGATATATCGTTGTCTTGCCTATCATGTTTTCCGGTTTTGCCTGGTATCATGTTGTCGGTGGCTTGGTGATTATGCATGTTATTGCTGGTTTTTCGCTGGCTTGTATTTTTCAGCCTGCTCATGTGGTAGAAACATCTGATTACGCCAAGCCGGATGATGAAAGAAGGATGGAAAATAGCTGGGCGGTGCATCAGGTACAAAATACAGCTGATTTTGCTCAGGACAATAAGTTAGTAAGTTGGTTTATAGGTGGGCTCAATTTTCAGATTGAGCATCATTTGTTTCCGCAGATTTGCCATGTACACTACCCCGAAATAGCCAAGATTGTGGCTGCTGTAGCAAAAGAGCATAATATAGAGTATAGGGCAATGCCTACTTTTCGTAGTGCGATAGTAGCTCACGCC
>JAIOYR010000094.1 GCA_021740995.1 Taibaiella sp. | reverse complement strand
CAGACGGCCCTGCGTTCTGGGGTAGCTGCCAAAGACCGTTCTCGAAACGGGAGCACCATATATCGTAGCCACCATAGCCGCCTTTTCTATCGCTCACAAAGTAGAGCTCCCTGTTGTCAGGAGACAAGGAGGGCATACCTTCGAAAGCAGGAGAATTGATGGTTTGACCAAATGGCTGCGCGATGGTCCAGGATGTATCCATTCGTATACGGTATGCCATAAACAGGTCGCAGCCACCCTCTCCGGAGCCTTCTTCGAAACTATTCTCGCAACGGGTAAAAAACAGGTAGTGACCATCTGCAGAGACAAACTGAGCTGACTCCTGATTAGGAGTGTTGGGTGGGTCGCCCATATTGCGGGCGGCAAACCAACCACCGCAGGAGTCGGCGGCAGCATAGTACAGGTCTTCATCCATATTGTTCATACGCCGGGTGAAGTAGAGGAATTGAGTATCTACAGCCATGCAGGGAAACAATTCGGGGTAGGGGCTGTTGACCCTGATTCCGAGGTTGACCGGCCATACTCCCCATGTTCGCAGCAGCGCACTCTTTACGAAAAGTGCCTGCAGCCTATATTTGTTCCATTCTGCACTATCTATGATAGTGGCATAGTTGTTTATGAGATGCAGTGCCTCATCGGCCATACCAGAGTAGATGAGGCTTCTGGCCAGGGGTTTTGCAAACCGCATTTTGCCATTATTGCACTTTATGGTAGCTTTTTTGAATGTTTCTGTAGCTTTTGTAAAATCATGCCCTTCAAAATACCATTGCCCCAGCAGGCTGTATGCATCAGCATTTACAGCGTCATTCGCAATAGACAGTTCCATTTTCCGGCAGGCATCATCATACTTTTTGGCGGCTTTCAGTGTCAGTGCTTCGGTAAAATAGCGCACTGCCTTACGATCAGCTTTTTTATCGGGCTGAGCAGTGGCGGTAATTGAAAACAAAGACCAGCAAAGTAATATTAATGTACAAGCTCGCATTTGCCGGTAAAATAGGCAAAAAAAGCGGAAAAGGTCAATTGGGGGTGGGTGTCAATTGGTTAAAAGGTTTAAGCTTTATAAGGTTTATGAGTATTTTAGCAGACGGGTCTGTTGAATTTTTTTTCCTATATCAACTAAAGCACCCCAAAAGCATTGCCTATTCATTAGACCTACTTCACCTTATATCGCACCAGCCTCCGCTCCATCACCATTGGGTAGTCTATAAAGTGGATAGATTCACTCACCATGCCGGTATTCTTAGCATACTTATAGTGGCACTCGCGTGTGTCCCACATTGCACCGGGCGGGTATTTGCTTATTTTTCGGAAAGTTGATGTTGTAAACGAGCCCGCCTCAACAATCGTAGTTGCATGCCTGAATCCCATTTTTTCGGTTATTATCAGCGTCTGGCTGGTGGTTGCATTTGGTCCGAATGCGTAAGTACGGAACGTGTTGGTAAAGTCGGTAGAGGAAAAGGAGATCACACCTGCCTCATTTACTGTATAGCTTTGGGAGTCGCGCAGAAAGCTTGTCACGGTTATGCTGGTGGGTAGGGCTATCATACAGTACTTGTGGTAAAGGTGCTTGCCGATCATCGTATCCTTTTCAACGTAAGCGCTGTCATACCTTTCTTCCGGATGAGCTTCACCGTTGGAGCTGTCCAGCCAATATCGCTGATAAATCCAGTAGTTGCCCGGTTTTAGAGCAGTATAGTCGGCATATTGTACCATTACGGTGGTGGAGTCCGTTGGAGGTGGCGTCGTAGGACTAACGTTTTTTCCCTTCCTGCAGGAGGATGTAGCAAACGCCATTAGTAATACAAGCACGCAAAAACTGTTCTTTTTCATGGTTTTTTTTGATTTAACAGATAAACGAAACGATTTTTTTGATATTGTATAGACAATAATTTTGTTGTTTTTGTGTTCAACCCGGTTTCTCCCGACCATATAAATCAATTAGTCGAACTTTCTTTTTTACTTTTGAACTAATTATGTCCACACTCGTTATTTGCCCCAATTGCAATACTCAGTTTGAGCCCACGGCTGCCATAGCGCAGTCGGTAAGGGAGGAGCTTACAAAAGAATATAACCAGAAATGGCAGGAGAAACAAAAGGAGCGTGATGAGCAGTTTAGGCAGCGGGAGCAGCAACTGCAACAGCAGCAGCAGGATATGGCTAAAAAGCTTGATGATGAAAAGAAGGCCCTGGAAGTAGCCCTGCGCAAGGAGCTACAGGTAAAGGTAGGTGCCGACTATGAAAACAAGCTGCGCCTGCTGGAAGATGCCAACAAAACCAATGAAGCCAAGCTGACGGAGGCAAGGGAAAAAGAACTGGAGTTTCTGAAAAAAATGCAGGAACTGAAAACAAAGGAGCAGGAACTGGAACTGCAGATGCAGCGAAAGATGATGGAGGAACGCAATAAGCTAACAGACATCATAAAGAAGGAAGAGGAGGAAAAGACAAAGCTGCGGGATACGGAATACCAGATGAAGCTGAAGGAAAAAGACAAACAACTGGAAGACCAGCGCAAGCTGGTAGAAGAAATGAAGCGCAAGAGTGAGCAGGGCTCCATGCAGCTACAGGGCGAGGTACAGGAACTGGCGCTGGAGGATATGCTGCGCAGCACCTTCCCGTTTGACCTGATAAACGAGGTAGGCAAGGGCAAGCGGGGTGCAGACTGTATACTGACCGTGCGCAATAATTACGGCCAGGAGTGCGGCAAAATAATATTTGAAAGCAAGCGCACAAAGGACTTTGGCAAAGACTGGACAGAAAAACTAAAAGCTGATATGCGCATTCAAGGTGCAGACCTGGGCGTGCTGGTAAGCACTGCTATGCCCGATGGTGTGTCGGGTTTTGTGCAGCGCGATGAGATATGGATATGCACATTTGGCGATGTGGTAATGCTGGTGAGCATACTACGTGAACTGCTGATAAAAGTAAGTGCCGCATCGCGTAGCCAGGAGAACAAGGGCGATAAAATGACCCTGCTCTACAACTACCTGACCAGTACAGAGTTTGCACAGCAGTGGAAGGCGATCAGCGAGGGTTTTGGCAGCATGAAACAGTCGATACAACGGGAGCGGGAGCAGATGGAAAAGATGTGGAAAGCCCGCGAGAAACAACTGGAAAAAGTACTGCTCAACGCAGCCCACATACGTGGCTCGATAGAGGGAATAGCGGGTATGGATGTAGACCTGAACCTGCAGCCGGGGGATGGGAGTGGGTATATGCTGGAGTAGCCCCCGCCACCTAAACCCTGTCCCTAAAGGGAACCAAGTAATGAACATTGATGCTAACCATCTCATTTGCAATCCGCAGCATTGCCACTGATGCTGATGAAAGTACTTTGATACATTAATTGCACCCTTTAGGGGAGGGGTAAATGCCGTCACTGAGAGCCTGAAGGGACCTGAAAACCTTCTATTAGTGTTTTAGCTCCGCACTGCCAGTTGTTCGTCTTTTTTCAGCAGCAATATCTCTGCAAATACAATGCACCATGCCAGTATGCAGGGCACTGCCTTGATAGTGTAGGGGTATATGAAGCCTGTGCGTATGAAAGGTGGAAAAATATCGGTGGTGCTGAGGCTGGTAAATATTAATGCCAGTGCAAACACCACAGTGCGCCAGGTGGTTTTGGGGCGTGCATAATACCAGATACCTACCCCCGCAATGGCTATGATGAAGGTAGGCGACTCTGCTTTGTGATTAAAGATAACCACCCATATAAGCATAGATGCGAGCAAGAGTATCTTGTATACTTCATTCTTATAAAGGTCGAAGCGCACAAACTGCATAAGAAACAATACGATACCTGCAATGCTGACAACTGACTTAGCATTACCAAGCCCAAACCAGGTGTTGAGCCAACCTGCTACTGACATGCCTGTAGCTGCGGCGGCATCGGCTATCATCAGCTCTGCCCAGTTGCCATATTGCCACAGTAGCGTGTGCAGCGGTGTCACCATCAAAGGCAATACCGCAAAGACCACCATCCACATTATCGCATACAGTATAAACCGGGGCTTGCCGGGATAAAACAGAAAAAGGCAGAAGCCGATAGCACCATAGACCTTTATGTATACCGACAGTACCAGCCAGAGGGTAGCCCAAAGGGGCTTGCCACGCTGCATAGAGCCATAGGCGGCTATCATCAGCCCACACATCATGCCATTGCTTTGCGTGTTTTGCAGGCAGGTGAGCAGCTCCATAGCCACAAACCATAGCAGCAGGCATTGTGTCCGGGTCTTGAACGGCAACATGCGGATAGCAAAAAACACGGCCAGCGCATTGAGCAGATTGAAGATAGACAGGCCCACCACATCGGGCAGGTAAGCCATAGTACTCATGAGCAGGGCAAAGGTGGGGCTGTACTTGTAGAAGTCCCAGTGCCGCTCGGGGTATATGCCATAGAGGTTGGTACCCTCCAGCAGGTGATACCAGGAGTATTTGAAAATCAGGTAGTTATTGTACTCGGTCATCTGGTGCCCCAGAAACAGATTCATGTACTGGGGCTTGTTCATTATGTCCATAGGGTAGGTACCCGCATTAGGCATGATGAATGGATGTGTACCCAGCAATATCATTTGCACTGCAGCACCCACAGCCGCCAGCATAAACACTACCAGCAGTGTGCGCGGATTGAGCAAAAGTGCTGTTATTTTTTCCCGCATTTTTTTTAAATAAGTATTAAAAGTACAATTACATGAGCATTAGTGCAACACGGGCTTCTACCTGCCACTATTTGTTATCACATGTAGTATGTCTTTGTGTATCAGGCCGTTAGTGGCGAGGGTTTGTTTGTCGTAGACGTTACCTATGTTGCCGGCAAAGTCGGTGATGGTGCCGCCTGCTTCCAGCAGTATGATGTATCCGGCAGCCACGTCCCAGGCGCTAAGGTTGTATTCCCAAAAACCGTCAAACCTGCCACAGGCTACCCAGCAGAGGTCTATGGCAGCAGAGCCCAGCCTGCGAATGGGCAAGCCCTGCAGCACCATGCGTTCAAACACCTTAACCGGATGCTCCAGACTATTCTCTGGCCACTTGTACGGGAAACCGGTTACCAGAAATGCTGTTTTGAAATCACTTTTAGACGATACCTTTATAGGCTGACCGTTAAGGGTAGCGCCTTTTCCTTTTTCAGCAAAGAACAGCTCATTCATCATGGGGTTGAATACTGCACCCATAATTACACTGTTGTTATACAGCAGGCCTATGCTCACACAGCATATAGGTATACCATGTGCAAAGTTCACCGTGCCATCTATAGGGTCTATCACCCATTGGTAGTCAGATACCTGAATGAACTCGCCCGACTCCTCGCCTATAATGCTATGTGTAGGAAATGATGCTCTTATCACTTCCATAATCTTCTGCTCAGCCAGATGGTCTACCTCTGTTACCAGATTGTTGATACCCTCTTTGTGGTCTATTTTGAAAATGCCATTGAAATAATGCAGTATGATTTTTCCGGCCTCGTGGGTGGCGTGTAGCAATACTTCTTTAAGTTCTTCCATAGTATCATAGTTTTAGTTCCTTGCCCATGTAGTAATCTATCACTTTTAGCTTGAAGATAAGGTCATATTTTGCGCTTATAAGGTTGGCCGCCGTGGCAAACTCTGTGTTTTGGGTTACCAGCAGGTCTACTGTGCTGGTCAGTCCCAGCTCATAGCGTTTGCTGGCAAAGTCGAGGGCACGTTTGGCGGCATCTTCAGCACGTTTGGCAGCATTGTATTTCTGTATAGAGTTCAGGGCATTGTTGTGTGCCTTATATACATTTTGCTTCAGGGTCAGCTCAGCACTATACTGGCTGAGCTCCTGCTGCGCCAGATTTATTCTTGCCTGCCGCACCGCATACTGAGACTGCCAGGAGTTGAATAAGGGGATATTCAGGTTCAACACCACAGAGTGGCGTATGTTGTTGCGCATCTGCGTGCTGAAAGGAACAAGTGGGGTAAGCGATTTGTAACGTGGTGCATAAACTATCTGGCTATCTGTGCCCGTAATACCGATTGGGGTGAGCCCTATAAGTTCATTGGTTTGCTGGTAGTCGAGGTAGTTGCTGGCGAAGTTGGTACCTACCTGATAGGAAAGGTTCAACTGTGGGTAAAGATTGCCTTTGGCGGCTGTAAGTGCTTTCTCTGCAGACTGTACTCTAAGCTGGCTGCCTTTAATAGAGCCAAAGTGGGAACGTGCTGCCTGATATACCTCTTCGGGAGCAGTTTGGGCTATGGCCATCTGGTCGCCTGGCGAAAGGTCTGGTGCTTTTATGCTGAATGATTCAGAAAAATCTAGGTTCAGCAGTGTTTTCAGGTCTAGAATTGCAGAGTTGTAGTTGGCAATGGCATTAATAAGGTTGGCACTGTCTGATGCCAGTTGCGACTCCAGTTGTGCCACATTCAGTTCGGGGAGCCTGCCTGCCTCAGCAAATGCTTTTGTCTGGTCCAGTTGTGCTTTTGACAAGCCTACCTGATTGTTGCTGATGTTTATCTGCTCCTGTGCCAGCAGGGCTATTAGGTAGCTGTTGGCCACATTGAGGGCTATATCGTCCTTTCGCTGACCGAGGTCGGCAAGCGAAGCCTCCAGACTGTACCTGTTTCGGGCTATGGTATTGCGTACCTGATTCCAGCCAAACAGCAGCACATTGCTACTCGCAGATGGGCCAAAGAAGTTGTACTCTGTTTCTACAAACTGGTTGGTAATGGGGTTGATGGAGCGACCAAAACTACGGCCATAGGAGCCGCTTACATTGACCGCAGGCAACTGTGACAACTGGCTTTGTGTTAATGCATGGCGGGCAAGCCGTGCGTTGAGCGAGTCCTGCTTGATGGTAATATTATGGCTGATGGCATACTGTATGCAGCGTTGCAGCGGCCATACATTGTCCATGCTCCGCTGCTGGGCATGGGTGTGGGTAGTCAGCAATAAACAGAGAATCAGTAAAGCTGTAAACGAGCGCATGCAACAAAAGTAAATTAAAAATCTGTTGGTTGCAGTAACACTTTGTTTTACGAGAATTTTATGAGACGCAATTTGATGTATGGTTGGTGATGTTTAATGCATAAACGGGACCGCGATAGTCGGAGACTACGCCAAACTAAGTTTTTATACTAGGGCGAGCTGGGAGGACCCGTCTTCGACAGAAAAAAATATTCATCAGCTTACTAGTCATGATATTCGCCTGGTCCCTGAAAAAGGAGACCCGGCGACGGATCAGCTTTCAGAAAGTCATTTTTGAGGAAACCCCTGAAATTGTTCCAGTCATTCCCAAAATTGTGGATATCTTTTTTTGCAAACCGGATATAGCGTATCATTTTCTCCTACTTTTGGTGCATAAAATATCATGGATAAAAAAACAGTTAAGATGGCAGACGATAAATTAAAAGTACTCAAACTAGCGCTCGACAAGATCGAGAAAGATTACGGAAAAGGCTCTGTAATGATGCTTGGCGACAAGCAGAAGGAAAAAATGGATGTGATAAGCACCGGCTCTATAGGGCTGGATGTGGCACTGGGCGTAGGCGGCTTGCCTGCCGGCAGGATAGTGGAGATATACGGACCGGAATCATCGGGTAAAACCACGATTGCGATACACACAATAGCAGAGTCGCAGAAGAAGGGGGGTATATGTGCTATCATAGATGCGGAGCACGCATTTGATGCCAGCTATGCCCGCAAGTTGGGGGTAGATGTGGACAACCTTATCATATCGCAGCCAGACTATGGTGAGCAGGGGCTGGAGATAGCTGACAGGCTTATATCATCGGGCGCGGTAGATGTGGTGGTGATAGACTCTGTGGCAGCACTGGTGCCCAAGGGTGAGCTGGAAGGCGAAATGGGCGAAAGCAAAATGGGACTACAGGCCAGGCTGATGAGCCAAGCGCTGCGCAAGCTTACGGCTACTATATCGCGCACGGGCTGCTGCTGCATATTTATCAATCAGCTAAGGGAGAAAATAGGGGTGATGTTTGGCAACCCCGAAACTACTACCGGTGGTAATGCACTGAAGTTCTACGCATCTGTACGTCTGGACATTCGCCGTATAAGCCAAATAAAAGATGGTGATGTAGCCAGCGGCAACCGTACCCGTGTGAAGGTGGTGAAGAACAAAGTAGCACCACCGTTCCGTCAGGTAGAGTTTGATATCATCTTTGGTGAGGGTATCAGCAAAGTGGGAGAGATAATAGATATGGGCGTAGAGCTGAACATATTGCAGAAAAGCGGCTCATGGTTTGCCTATGGCGATAGCAAGATAGGGCAGGGGCGCGATGCAGTAAAGCAGTTTCTGAACGACAACCCTGAAGTGGCTGCTGAAATAGAAAATAAAATACGCACCGCACTGCAGATAGCAGAATAAGTGGTGTTTTTGGCATAGTAATTGATATAAATAGTAAGGGTAGCGCCACACAACTGTAGCGCTACTTTTTTATTTATAATAATTGTCTAATTTGACTGTAATCAAAATTTTAGGCATTTGTTGACATTTAGACTATTAATTTTGAGTTGAATAGGAATTTTGTGGCAATAAATACCGCTGGATGAAATCAAAACATTTACTTTTTTATTTTATTGCATTATCCGGATTGGTAGCTTGCAGCAGCAGCGACCACAAGTTTAACATTGTAGGGGAGATAACCGGCATGCCGGCACAAACCATTATACTGGAGCAACTGGGAGCAAATGATATCATATCGGTCGTAGAAACAGTAAAGTCGAAAGAAGACGGGCGTTTTGAAATATCGGGCGATGCGCCTGAACCCGGCCTGTACAGGCTCCATTTCAATGACAACAAGTTTATACTGGTATCTATAGACAAAGGCAACATAAAACTCACTGCAGACTGGAATACGCTCGAAAATTACAGTGTTTCCGGGTCGCCCAGTTCGGAGCATCTCAGGCAGTTTCTTGTGGTATTTCGTGAGCGTGTAAGGGATTTCAATACCATGAATATTGTACTGGATACACTTCGTGCAAGGGGCAATGACAGCTTGCTGGCACTGGCACAGAAAAATTATCAGGAAATGAATCAGGAGTTCACACAGATAATAGAGAACTATGCTGATACGGCTCCTTATCAGCCCAATGCCATTTTTGCCGCGCGTATACTCAACCCTTTAAGCGAAGGAGTATTTCTTAATGCATTTTCACAAAGCCTGGGTAAGCGGTTTCCGGGTACCAAAATGACCAGAGAGTTTGGCGAGTATTTTGCAAAGTCTAACCTGAAAAACCAAGGCCCCGCACCTGTAAAAGCACTAAATATTGAGCCCGGCAATATAGCCCCGGAACTTAGCCTTCCCACACCCGATGGTACTGTTGTGGCGCTATCATCGCTACGTGGTAAGTATGTATTGCTCGACTTCTGGGCGTCGTGGTGTGGCCCCTGCCGTGCAGAGAACCCCAATGTGGTAGCGGCATACAACAAGTATAAAACCAGGAACTTCACGGTATATGCCGTATCGCTTGATAACAGTAAGGAAAAATGGGAGCAGGCAATAAAAGATGATGGTCTTACCTGGACACATGTGAGCGACCTGAAAGGATGGTCATCTGAGGCTGCGGTTATTTATTCTGTAAAATCAATACCATCTAATGTGCTTATAGGCCCTGACGGTAAAATAATAGCCCGCAATCTGCGTGGTGAGTTGCTCGAAAATATGCTGGAGCAGGTAATGAAAGACTCTGTTGCAGCCAATTAATATCGGTTAGTACGTTCCAGTAGATTCTGTCTGCTGGAACTATGCCTTGCCCAATACGTATATATTCTCCCTGGTAGGTACGTGACTGCCACCTTCTTTTTCCAGAGACATAGCAAATGCTTCGCCGCCGGTTACCGGTCTGCCTACTTTTTGAATAGCTGGAGTCTTTGCCATAGTATTTGGTAGCATGCCCATATCCACAGGCTTGCCATCTTGTATGGCCTATAGCTGATACTGCATGCCGGGTGCTGGTGCCGGCAATCCGTCTACCGATACATAGGCAACTCCTTTTTCTTTGCTCCAATAGAGTGTGGCAGCCATAGGGTGCCTCTTCTGCATGATACGCATCACTATCGTTTTCATTGCCGTATCAGTCACCAATGAGCAAGAATGTGAGCCTCTGTGGCTATTGCAGCTTAGAATGCAAACAAGTTTTTGGTTTTCTGTTCTGTCGTGCAAATAATATTTCCCGTATGTGCGAAGGGATTTTGTTTTTTTGCCGTCTATAACAATGCAAACAATCTGTAGCATGAAAAAACTAACTGTAACCATAGTACTTCTGACGAACAGTATGATAATGCTGGCGCAATCTCCGGCTATAACCACATGGCTTAGAAATACTACCGGCATTACCGGCAGGCACTATATGGCAGGCAACTCTATACCCATAAATGATACACATCCTGCCAATGTGCAGACCGTGCAGTACTCTGCAAGCAGTGTATATGTAACTACACAGGGTATACCTGCTTATGTTACAGGACCATTTCTCGATGGCAATCCTTCGGTGGCATCGCTGCAGAATGCGATATTCAAGTTTCCGCTAAGCCCCGTAGCCAACACTGGTACACCTACGCCCACCAACGGTGGTAATATAGGTGTGTTCATCAACGGTGTGGCATTATTTGATTACCGGGATGGGGTGTCGTGGAAAAATGCTACTAACGCCCTAGCCGGTGGTCCTACGGGCGGCATGGGCGATGGTATATGGAACAGAGATGCTGTGGTGGCAGAGCGCGGCGGGTTCGATTGCTCAAAGGGTCATCCTGCAATGGGTAACTATCACCATCATCAAAACCCCAGTGCTTTCAATCTTGACCTGAACGTGATTTCAACCGTTTGCAATCTGTATGCTGCAGACGGTCTTTATGCTATAGATAGTGCGCATCATTCACCCTTGCTGGGTTTTGCTTACGATGGCTTTCCTATTTATGGGGCTTACGGCTACAAAAATATAGATGGTACAGGTGGTATAGTAAGAATGAAATCGAGCTACACACTGCGCAGCATTACTGCCCGTACCCAGTATGCTGACGGGAGCACGGTGTTGGCAGGGCCAGTGGTAAGCACCACCTATCCGCTTGGCTATTTCAGAGAAGACTATCAGTATAATGCCACGAGTGCTGCTACACCCGATTATCTGGATAGCCACAATGGCAGGTTTTGTGTAACTCCGGAATACCCTACAGGTACCTATGCTTACTTCTGTACGGTAAATGCTAACTGGAACTCCGCCTACCCATACGCGGTAGGGCCTACATTTTATGGTGTAAAATCAGCGGTGAAAGTTACGTCTGTTAGTGAGCCGGTAACTACATACACTGGTACATCTGGTATAGCAAACATCGAAAACACAAGGCTAAACATCAATGTATTCCCAAACCCCGCCAGCGATCTGGTGGTAGTGCAACTGATAGACCTTGCCACAGAAAACATAAACATAGGGCTATATGACATAAGCGGCAGGAGTGTGCAGGAATCCGTGATTTACCAGGGCACTACTATTGCCTTTTTTGACACGAATGCACT
>JAIOYR010000093.1 GCA_021740995.1 Taibaiella sp. | reverse complement strand
ACTTTGGGGGTGTGCCACACCTCGGATGGGTATAGTAATGGATTTTACTGCGGAATTTTCATTCCTTCCAGAAACTTCAGTACATCCTTCATTTTATTCATTCTGTCTACTACGAGCAGGAAGTTTTTGCCTACCTGTTTCAGGCGGGCATTGATGGTGCGCGTCTGGATGTAAGCAAGA
The DNA here is from genome assembly GCA_021740995.1 of Taibaiella sp. Lineage (GTDB taxonomy): Bacteria > Bacteroidota > Bacteroidia > Chitinophagales > Chitinophagaceae > Nemorincola. Next base: position 11,724 of record JAIOYR010000093.1, on the reverse strand, counting down.
ATATGGTTGAAGGTATCTGACTCAAAATAAGGGGAATCGGGGTTGCTGACGAAGTAGAGGCGCATCTGTTCGTTTTTGAGAATCAGTTTCTCAAAACCAAGCTCACAGGCTATCATGCGGCAGCGGAGTGTAGTGAACAAATCCTGCACCTGCGGGGGTATAGGGCCAAACCGGTCCTGTAATTCTGTAGCAAATTTTTCAAGTGCTTCGTCTGTTTCCAGATCGTCGAGTTGTGTGTACAGGGAGAGCCGCTCCGTAATATTGGTTACATAGTTATCAGGTATCAGTATTTCGAGGTCGGTATCTATGGTGCAGTCGCTTACATAGTCCTTCTTGCGGTCTAGTTCTTCTTTAAACACCTCTTTGAAGTCGGATGTTTTGAGCTCACGCATGGCTTCGGCAAGTATCTTCTGGTACATCTCAAAACCAATTTCGGCGATAAAGCCGCTTTGCTCGCCGCCAAGCAGGTTTCCAGCACCGCGAATGTCGAGGTCGCGCATGGATATCTGGAAACCACTGCCCAGTTCGCTGAACTGCTCCAGCGTTTGCAGGCGCTTGCGGCTGTCGCCGGGTAGCAGGCTCATTGGTGGTGCTAACAGATAGCAGAATGCCTTCTTGTTGCTGCGCCCCACACGTCCACGCAGCTGGTGAAGATCGCTCAACCCAAACTGGTGCGCATTGTTGATGATAATTGTATTGGCATTGGCTATATCCACCCCACTCTCTACTATATTGGTACAGCAGAGCACGTCAAACTCCCGTTCTATAAATTTATACAATGCCTCTTCGAGCTGATGGCCTTCCATTTGCCCGTGTGCCATACCTATGGAGAGGTCGGGGCAAAGGTTGCGGAGCAGTGTCACCATTTCGGGCAGGCTCTGCACCCTGTTGTGTACAAAGAATACCTGACCACCACGTTCTGTCTCGAAGTAAAGTGCATTGCGTATAGCATATTCATCAAACACCAACACCTCGGTATGCACCGGCTGGCGGTTGGGTGGGGGAGTATTGATGATACTAAGGTCGCGGGCATTCATGAGGGAGAACTGCAGGGTACGTGGGATAGGTGTGGCGGTGAGTGTGAGCGTGTCTACACTTGCTTTTAGCTCACGTAGTTTTTCTTTGGAACCTACACCAAACTTCTGCTCTTCGTCTATAATCAGTATACCGAGGTCTTTGAATTTTACATCCTTGCCCAGCAGGCCATGTGTGCCGATGATGATGTCTATCTTGCCCTCTTCCAGCTTTTTGAACGTCTCCTTTTTTTCTTTGGCAGACTTGAACCGATTGATATAATCTACCGTGCAGGGGAAGTCTTTGAGTCTGTCTTTGAAGGTGTTGTAGTGCTGAAAAGCCAGGATGGTAGTAGGAACCAAGATAGCAGCTTGTTTGCTGTCTGCCACAGCCTTGAAAGCCGCACGCACCGCTATTTCTGTCTTGCCAAAGCCTACATCTCCACACACCAGTCGGTCCATAGGTGCAGGCGATTCCATATCCCGTTTTACATCGGCAGTTGCCTTGCCCTGATCGGGTGTGTCTTCATAAAAAAATGATGCTTCCAGCTCTGTTTGCAAATAGCTGTCTGGTGAGAAAGCGAAGCCCTGAGATGCCTTGCGCCGTGCATAGAGTTTTATGAGGTCGGCAGCAATATCTTTTACCTGCTTCTTGGTTTTGTTTTTTAGTTTTTGCCATGCATCGCTGCCCAGCTTGTTTACACGCGGCACAGTGCCTTCCTTGCCGGTAAACTTGCTGATTTTGTGCAGTGAGTTGATATTCACATACAGCACATCGTTGTCCTTGTACAGAATGCGTATAGCCTCCTGCATGTTGCCGTTTACTTCTATTTTCTGTAGTCCGCTATACACACCCACGCCATGGTCTATATGTGCTACGAAGTCGCCGGGAGCAAGGTCTCGCAGTGCCCTAAGGGTTAGTGCTTTGCCTTTGGAGTAAGCTTGTTTTACATTGTACTTATGATACCGCTGAAAAATCTGGTGATCAGTATAGCAGATTACTTTTTTGTCGTGGTCTATAAAGCCCTTGCTGATGGGGGTGGGTATGGCTACAAATACGATACCTGCATTGAGGTCTTCGAATATGCTGCTCAGCCGCTCCAATTGTTTGGGGTTTTCTGCAAAAATATAGGGGACATATTTGTTGGCTATGCGTTTTTGCAGGTCGCCTATGAGCATATTGAACTGTCGGTTAAATACCGGCTGTTCTTCGGTAGCAAATAGGAAAGTAGCATCAACAGTATCGCCTGTAATCTGCTCCAGCGAATGGTTGTACCATTCCAGCAGATGTTTGCCTTTTATTTTTTCCTGCCATGTACCATCCGTTTCGAAGTCCGCTTTTGATATTTCTTTCAGCCACTCCTCTTCATGGTCTATGGCTACCTGCCCAAGGCTCATTTTCTCGGGAAGGTCGGCAGCCATTTTAGCAATCCTGCCTATGGTGAAGTTGAGGTCTTTGGCCCATATCAGTGTGTTTTCCGGAAGAAAATCGAGCAAGGATATTTTCTCTGTAGCGTCGAATTTTGTTTCAATGTTTGGCAGAATAGATACCTGCAGTAGCTTGCGCTCAGAGAGCTGCGTTTCGGGGTTGAAGATGCGTATACTGTCTACCTCGGTATCGAACAGCTCAATGCGATAAGGATGCTCATTGCCAAAAGAATAAATGTCGAGAATGCCACCCCGCATAGCAAACTGGCCGGGCTCGTACACAAAATCCTCGCGCCTGAAACCTAGTGATACAAAGCGCTGCAGTAGCGCATCTACATCCAGGTTTTCGCTTACCTTTATGCTTATCATATTGTCTGAAAGCGAAGATGGATTGACCACCTTTTCAAACAGTGCTTCAGGGTAGGTAACTAATACTTTTTTGTGTGGTTTCTTGCCTGTGAATTTTGTAAGTGCCTCAGTGCGCAGCATTACATGACTGCTATGCAACTCATTGAAATGACCTGATCGTTTGAATGAGTCGGGGTAAAAACATACATCAAGCCCTTTGGTGAGGTTTTCTATATCGTTATGAAAATAGGCGGCTTCTTCCTTATCATTGAGAATGAAGACGTGGTTGGCATCGGTAAGCTGCCACAGCGCAGCAGCTATAAAATTGACAGAAGAGCCGCGGAGGTTATCGAGGTATACTCTTAGTTTGTGATTGGGCAATGCGATACCAGCCGCAATTTGTTTTATGCGGATATCATTCTGGTATAAACCCTGCAACACTTCCAGATTCATCGGGGTGCGAAGGTAAGGAAAATAGGATTGTGTTGAATGATATTCAAACATTCTAAAACGGGTGAACATGAGAACAATTAATAGTTTATTTTTACTTCTTTAAAATTTAAGATGAAGAAGTTACTGTGTGTGTTGTTTTTTGGATTCCTGCTCACCTCCTGCCAAAGCGCCTGGATACAGGAGGACAAGGCTGCGTTTTATGATGCTTGTTTAGAGGATGCGAATACGTGGGTAGAGGACCCGGCTAAGGCAAAGCAGTATTGTGATTGTGTGGTGATAAAGGTAATGGAGCGGTATCCGAATGTGAATGATGCACTTGATAATATAGAGTTGCTATCCCGCGACCCTGACATACAAACCTGCAGGATTCCGATAATGAAGTAACTTAACTCTGCTAGGTCATGCCCAAAATGATGCAACTAATTTGCCAGTTTGTTGTGGTGTTATGTACCTCATCCTGCACAGACTTCTGGAGTGGGTCTACCAAGCGTGTGTTTTATGAGTCGTGTACGGATGTGTCTAAGGAATGGACAAAGAACGAAAAGCAGGCAAAGAATTACTGTGATTGTGTGTTGCGGAAAATGATGGAGCGGTATCCGAATGAAGAAGATGCCATGCTGCACCTGGGGGAGCTGGCTACAGATACCGGGCTGATAAATTGTAAGGAGGAGGTAATAATCAGGTGATTTCGCGATTTACTTAAAAACCTGATAGACCAATAGTGCGCCGAGGTAAGCAAGTGCTGCCATGTAGGCAAACTGGAAAGCCGGAAACTTCCAACTTCGGGTTTCCCGTTTTACAATGGCTAGTGTGCTCATGCACTGCATAGCAAATGCGTAAAAAATAAGTAGCGACAATCCGGTAGCAAGTGTATAAACAGGACTGCCGTCACTTCGGCGGGCAGCCCGCATTTTTTCAGAGAGGGTTTGGTTTACATCGTCGGTAGTGCCCACACTGTACAAAGTGGCCATGGTGCCTACAAAGACTTCGCGTGCGGCAAAGGAGGTTATAAGTGCAATGCCTATTTTCCAGTCGTAGCCCAGTGGGCTTATCACCGGCTCTATAGCTTGACCCATAATACCGGCAAATGAGTTTTCGAGTTTTTCGGTAGCCATCAGGCCACTCAGTTCATTTTTCTGTTCGGGGTTTGCCTGTATTTGCTGTGCATACTTTTGCGCTACATTATCCATTCTGCCCGGCGGGCCAAATGCAGCCAAAGCCCATAATGCCAAAGACAAAACTATTATCACTTTACCTACATCCCTGATAAATATTTTACCTTTTTCTATCATCGTGATGCCTACGTTCTTCCACCTGGGCGCACGGTATACAGGCAGTTCCATAAGAAAGAAGGTACGTTCCCTCGTTTTTATTAGCAAGTCCATTAGCCAGGCTACTAATAGTGCCATAAAAAAGCCCAGCAGATATAATCCCATCAGCACCATGCCCTGCATATTGAAGATGCCAAGCACCGGTGTTTTGGGGATTACCAAACCTATTATGATAGTGTAAACAGGCAGCCGTGCCGAGCAGCTCATAAGCGGAGTAACGAGTATGGTTATAAGCCGTTCTTTGCGATTCTGTATGGTGCGCGCAGCCATTATAGCAGGTACTGCACATGCCATACCACTGATGAGCGGCATCACAGAGCGACCATTGAGCCCGGCGGTGCGCATGATACGGTCTGTAAGAAAGCTGATGCGCGCCATGTAACCACTGTCTTCGAGAATAGTGATGAGCCCAAAGAGAATCATTATCTGAGGTACAAAAATGGCGATGCCACCTATGCCTGCCAGTAGTCCGTTTATCAGAAAATCGCTGAAGTAGCCGGACGGTAAAACTCCTGACAGCAATTGACCTACGTAGGCGAATGATTGTTCAATCCAGTCCATAGGGTATTGTGCGAGCCAAAAAATGGACTGAAACAAGAGAAACAGCACCATCAGCAGGATGATATTGCCATAAACCGGGTGCAGCAATGTTTTATCTATGCGGTCGCTAACAACCATCTTTTTCATGGGGCTATCCATCACCACACAGTGTTGCATGATGTTGTCAATCCTGTGATACCGTAGCACAATTTCCTCTGCCTGAATGCGTGATTTTTGAAATCCGGCTTCGCCCAATAGCGCTGCAATTCGTATGCGTATAGCTGCATTTATGTATTGCAAGCCTGTATAATTGCAGGCTATATGTAGCGCTCCATAATTGCTTACCTGTCCGCAGAGTTCCCGTATTTCGTGCATCCACTCGGTATTAAGAGCCGGGAGGTCTATAAAATCGGAGCCAACTGTGTGCTGACTTTTATGTATATCTTCTATTGCTTTTTTTAAGGAAGTTATGCCCTTGGTTTTTCGGGGATTGATAGGTAAAATGGTTACACCCATCATTCTTTGCAGCTCGGCTGTGTCGATGGTGATACCCTTGTCGTGTGCAATATCCATCATAGTGAGTGCTATGATTACGGGTATCTTCAGGTCCATTATCTGCGAGCAGAAAAGGAGGTTTCGTTTCAGGTTAGAGGCATCTGCGATAACAATTATCAGGTCGGGCCGGTCTGCGTTTTCCTGATTGAGTAAAACTTCGTAGGTAACCTGTTCATCAGCACTTTTTGGGTACAGACTGTAGGTGCCGGGCAAATCTATTATATCGGCCTTTAGATTTTCCGATATTTTGGATATTCCTGTTTTTTTGTCAACTGTTACACCCGGAAAGTTTCCCACCTTTTGGTTGAGGCCGGTAAGTGCGTTGAAAAGTGAACTTTTGCCGCTATTGGGGTTTCCCACCAATGCTATAGTGTATTGCCGCTGCATGAATTAGGCGCAAAGGTAGGCAATGTACAACTGCCAAACATCTATCAGGTTCTCCTTTTATAATAATTTCCCGATTATGTAAACCGACGAAAAATCATATGGTGAAATGTGCGTATTTATTCTTGTATTTGTTTTCTTTATGTAAAAAAATAACTTTAGCAGTCTTTAAATTATCTTTTTTAAAAAATGTAATAAAACACTTTATGACAACATAAGTGTATAATATGCTATCTATAAATAACTAACAGTCAATTATATATGTAGCATTCATCTTTATTGAATAATATTATATTATTATTTAAATTTAGTAATTCAGGAAACCTATGTTAGTCTTGTATTGTGACTATTTTGCATTTAGCCAGTTCTCAATTAGCAGGTACAAGCAAAAATATTACTCGTTTAAAGTATTCCTTTTCAATGAATTAGAGCAGTTTTTTTTGATTGTTAATCAGGCGTCATTAACATCTCGTTATTAATTAAAATTTACATTTGTTAAAACTTTGAGGTACATTTGTTCCCCCGTATGTGGGAAATGTGCAATTATATTGTTATTTTTTATATCTATCATTGTGAAAAAGTAGTTGATTAAACCATTGAGTATGAAAACAAATTTTACGCGAACGAAAATTTCGGATTCAATAATGAAAGTGTTGCCTAGCGTGTTGGTAATTGCTATTGTTTTGATCGGGACTGCGTTCAAGTCGATTGCAATCAGTTTGCCAACTATCACACTTACGTCGCAAGAGGTGATGTGGGTAGACGCCAATAAATGTAATGCAGAGGGACCTCGCGGAGCTTGGCTTTCGTATGTAATCACAAACCCAAATGCTACGGCGATAACTGGTGTTACAGTAACTTTCTCCGGATTTACAGGGACTCATGCGGCATACTTTATAGCGCCTCATGACATAACACGAACTTTTACGTCGATTGGTGCAGGACAGAGTGTGCCGGTGTATTATTATGTTGACTATTCCGACGTTTGTAATCATCCTGTGGGTGGTGGCAACCCATATACAGGATTCACTGCAAATTATATATTGAGTGTAGCTTCATCGGCCGGCACTGCAACAAGGAATGGAACAATTTCTACTAAAGAGTTGCTTACCGCATCTGCAGCAGGTCAAGCGATTTCATCCCCATTAAGTACCAGTGGTATCTTTGTTGGTCAAATATTTACTCAGACAGTTACCTATACTTTTGGCAATAATACTGATCTGTTTTTTCAGCCTAATGGTGAAAAAGATTTTCCTGATCTGTGTCTCCGTTTGATAAAAGATTCTGTTTCCGCTACTACAGGTAGTGTTACAGGTATTTTGGGTCAAACAAATGCGCTTGCGTTCCCAGGCGCATCAACAAGCGCAACAGATAATACTATAACAATCGTTTACACATGGCAAGTGTTGTGCACCAACACGTTTATTACGCTGCACCCTTGGGCTGCCGCAAAAAGTGGTATGAAGTATAAATATACCGGCTTTGGCGCTACATCTGCGGTTATTGACGCGGTACAGGCTATATCTATTTCAAAGTCAGTATTCCCCACGACGTTGCCAACTCCTTCGTCAGACGGAGGTTTCGGAAATGGAATTGTTGAGTGGACGGTTACTTTGTCTAATAGTTCGACTTCTGAGCTGTTGGTTAATAAGATCTCAGACGTTATACCGGGTTGTATGACGTTAACTTCTGCGATTGCAGCATCAAGCGATGTTACGGCTTCAAACTCTTATTCTATTCCGACAACCGGATCAAGTGGTGCCCAATCATGGGTTGGTGCAGTGCCCATCAACAGCAGTCAATGGCAATACAAGGTTCCCGCAGGAAGTTCAATAGATCTTGTTTACCGAACTAATGTTTCGGGCTGTAATAATTTATCGAATTATACCAATTCTGCCACAGCTACTATTGGTACTACAACTGTAGGTCCATCAACAGCAACAATTTGTTTTCCTCCAACAATTAGTTACGCTCCCGGCGTTTACTGCCCTACAGGTACTGCTACAGTTACCCGTACCGGACTCACAGGCGGCACATTTTCCGCCTTACCTGGGTTGGCAATAAATCCGTCTTCGGGTTCAATTGATTTAGCCGCAAGTTCAGCAGGAATATACACCGTAACATATACAGTTAGCGGAGCATTGTGTCCCACCGCAACTACTATTGTCACTGTAAATCCGCTTCCAGCTACTATTTCTGGTAGCAATAACATTTGTCTTGGTTTTACTTCCAATTATACTAATGCGGTATCAGGCGGAGTATGGAGCAGCAGCAGTGGTTCAATAGCTTCTATCGGTTCATCAACGGGTGTAGTTACAGGTAATGCAATTGGGACATGCACCCTAACATATACACTGCCTACGGGTTGTTATATTACAAAGGCTGTGACAGTTAGTGCCAATCCTGCATCAATTACAGGAACAGCTACGGCATGTGTTGGTGCAACTGCTACTCTCAGCAGTGCAACTTCAGGCGGTAGCTGGTCAAGTTCAAACGTGGGGGTTGCTACGGTAGGGTCTACTGGCATTGTCACCGGTGTTTCGTCTGCCACAACAATAATTTCATATATTCTACCTACAGGGTGCTATACAACCAGAATATTTACAGTAAGTCCGTCACCTTCTGCAATAGCTGGTACCGCTAGTATTTGTGTAGGTTATAGTTCTACATTGAGTAATAGTGTGTCAGTTGGAAACTGGACCAGCAGCAATCCTTCTATTGCAACTGTAGGAGCTTCAACTGGAGTTGTAAATGGCGTTGCTGGTGGTACAGCCATTATTACTTATACTATCTCGAACGGCTGCTTTACAACTAAAGTTGTTACAATCAATACAGTTCCTCCGTCTATAGGTGGCAGTAGTCAGGTTTGTGCTGGTGCAAACATAACACTCACGAATAGTGCGACTGGTGGGTCATGGAGCTCCAGCAATCCCTCTGTTGCTACGATAGGCGGATCAGATGGTCTTGTATCAGGTGTTGCTGCAGGAACGGCAAGGATAACATACACACTGTCAGTTGGCTGTGCCGTAACAAAAGTAATAACAGTAAATGCTGCGGCACCATCAATATCAGGTAGTAGCAATTTATGTTTGGGTGGTACGCTCACACTGAGTGTCGTTGGTGCTACAGGTACCTGGTCCAGCAGCAACACTTCTGTTGCAACGGTTGGTGCCTCGACTGGGGTGATAACGTCGATATCGGCTGGTATTGCAACTATTTCCTATACTGTTTCAACGGGTTGTTTTTCTTTGAAAGCAATTACAGTAAATGAGTTACCTGCAATCAGTGCTGGTTCTAACGTTACAATCTGTAACGGAAGTTCTACAGTACTTAGTGCAACCGGGGGAACATCTTATACCTGGACACCCGCAACTGCATTGTCTTGCACTGCATGTGCCAATCCAACAGCAAATCCTACATCCACTATTACCTATACGGTAACGGGTACCAATGCAAATGGTTGTGTTAACACTGCCACTGTTATGGTGAGCGTAAATCCGCTGGCTGCAACAATTTCAGGAACTGCCAGCGTATGTGCTGGTCTCACAACAGCATTAAGTTGTTCTACAATAGGCGGAACCTGGACTAGTACTAATACTGGTGTTGCTAATATTGGTTTGATGTCTGGGCTTGTTTCCGCTATAGCTGCAGGTACAACTACTATTTCTTATATTCTGCCTACAGGTTGTTTTACAACACGAGTAGTAACTGTTAGTCCTGCAGTAACGGCATCGGCAACATCTACAAATGTAAACTGTAACGGTGGCAGCAATGGTACAATCGACCTTACCCCAGCAGGAGGCACTACACCTTATACTTATTTGTGGAATGGTGGTGTAACTACTCAGGACCGTACGGGTCTTGCCGCAGGTACTTACAGTGTAACTGTAACCGATGCAAACGGTTGTACAACTACAACAAGCAGAACCATCACACAGCCAGCAACACTTACCGCAAGTGCTACATCTACCAATGTAAACTGTAATGGTGGAGCAAATGGTACTATCGACCTGACAGTAGCAGGCGGTACAACAGCATATAGTTATGTATGGAGCAACGGCGCAACAACACAGGACCTGAGCGGACTGAGCGCAGGCACTTATAGCGTAACTGTTACAGACGCAAACGGTTGCACAACAACAGCAAGTAGGACAATCACCCAGCCAACAGTACTGACTGCAACAACAGCATCTACGAATGCACTTTGCAGCGGCTGTAACAATGGTACAGCAGGTGTAACACCAGCAGGTGGCACACCGGCATATACTTACCTGTGGAACAATGGTGCTATAACCCAGAACGTAACTGGCCTTGTAGCAGGAAATTACAGTGTAACAGTAACCGACGCAAATGGCTGTACAGTAGTTAAGACAATCACCATCACTCAGCCAGCGGTATTTACTGCAACTGTAACCGGTACCAATGTAAACTGCTTTGGCGGCAACAATGGTACAGCCGACCTTACAGTAAGCGGAGGTACAACACCATATACTTATGTATGGAGCAACGGCGCAACCACACAGGACCTGAGCGGTCTTACTGCCGGAACATACAGTGTAGTTATTACTGACGCAAACGGATATACCCTGAACAAGTCAGTAACTATTACTCAGCCTACAGTATTGGCAGCAAGTGCTACCAACACTAACGTAAGCTGTAATGGCGGATCAAACGGATCAATAGATGTAACAGTAACCGGCGGTACTACTGCATATAGCTACACATGGAGCAACGGTGCAACTACTCAGGACATAAGCGGCCTGAGCGCAGGAACTTACAGCGTACTGGTAACAGACGCAAACGGATGTACTGCTACTGTAACTAAAACGATCACACATCCAACTACCCTTACAGCAAGTGCAACCACTACAAATGTAAACTGTAACGGTGGCAGCAATGGTACAATCGACCTTACCCCAGCGGGTGGCACTACTCCTTATACTTATTTGTGGAATGGTGGTGTAACTACTCAGGACCGTACGGGTCTTGCAGCAGGTACTTACAGTGTAACTGTAACCGATGCAAACGGTTGTACCACTACAACAAGCAAAACAATCACTCAGCCAGCAGCGCTAACTGCAAGTGCTACATCTACTAATGTAAACTGTAATGGTGGTGCAAATGGTACAATCGACCTGACAGTAGCAGGCGGTACAACAGCATATAGTTATGTATGGAGCAACGGCGCAACTACTCAGGACCTGAGCGGACTGAGCGCAGGCACTTATAGTGTAACAGTAACCGACGCGAACGGTTGCACAACAACAGCAAGCAGAACAATCACGCAGCCAACAGTACTTAGCGCAACAACAGCATCTACGAATGCACTTTGCAGCGGCTGTAACAATGGTACTGCAGGTGTAACACCAGCAGGTGGCACACCGGCATATACTTACCTGTGGAGCAACGGTGCTACAACACAGAACGTAACCGGTCTGGTAGCAGGAAACTACAGCGTAACTGTAACAGACGCAAACGGATGTACAGTAATTAAGACAATCACCATCACTCAGCCAGCGGTATTTACTGCAACAGTAACAGGTACCAATGTAAACTGCTTTGGCGGCAACAATGGTACAGCAGACCTTACAGTAAGCGGAGGTACAACACCATATACTTATGTATGGAGCAACGGCGCAACCACACAGGACCTGAGCGGTCTTACTGCCGGA
>JAIOYR010000011.1 GCA_021740995.1 Taibaiella sp. | reverse complement strand
AGGTTACAGTGGTTGTGGGCGAAGCTGTTACACTGGCACCCGTAGTTGCGGATAGCGCTGTGTTTGGCGCCCAAGTATAAGTTGTTCCTCCCGATGCTGTAAGTGCAGTGGAAGCCCCTCTGCATATTGTGGCATCTGCTCCTGCAACTATTGTAGGTGAGGCATTTACGGTTACCGTTTTCGTAGCTGTGTTTACACAGCCATTGGCATTAGTGCCTGATACTGTATATGTCACTGTCGTTGTGGGCGAGGCAGTAACGCTGGCTCCTGTTGTGGCTGTAAGGGCTGTGCCGGGAGCCCATGTGTAGGTAACACCGCCAGATGCTGTCATTGCAGTAGAACTACCCTGGCAAATTGCCACTCCCGCTCCGGCGGTTATAGTGGGCAATGCGTTGACTGATACTGTTTTTGTTGCCAGGTTAGTGCAGCCGTTGCTATGCATAGCTGTTACGGTGTAAGTTATGGTTACTGTAGGGCTTGCTGTTACGCTGGCACCTGCTATTGCAGATAATCCGATATTAGGTCCCCATGTGTAAGTGGATCCTGTTCCGGTTGCACTAAGAGTTGTAGAACTACCCCTGCATATTGCCACGTTCGCGCCCGCGCTAACGGTAGGCAATGGGTTTACCGACACCAGCTTTGTAGCAAAGTTTGTGCAGCCGTTGGCATTTGTACCAGTTACGGTGTATGTTACAGTTGTAGTGGGTGATGCTGTTACACTGGCACCCGTGGTTGCAGAAAGCCCTGTGCCTGGCGACCAGGTATAAGTAGTGCCTCCTGTAGCAGATATTGCTGAGGATTGACCTATACATAAGTTCAACTGTGTACCTGCGCTTATGGTTGGGAGTGCATTTACTGTTACTGTTTTTGTAGCAGTATTCACACAGCCGTTAGCATTAGTACCGGTTACGGTATAAGTAACTGTAGTGGTAGGAGAAGCAGTAACACTTGCTCCGGTTGTAGCCGAAAGAGCAGTAGCCGGAGACCAGCTATAAGTTAGCCCTCCTGTCGCAGTTAAAGAAGTACTGTTGCCGGAACAAATGGCTACTCCTGTGCCTGCACTTATGGTTAGAGCAGCATTTACCGTTACTGTCACTTTGCGCCTGCAGCCTGTGCCGAGTGTATAGGTAATGCTCGATGTGCCCGCTGCTATACCGGAGACTATCCCTGAGCTTGTGCCTACAGTAGCTATCGCATTATTGCTACTTGTCCATACACCACCGCCCGGTGCTGAAGATAGTGTGCTGGTGCTGCCTGCACATATAGTGGTGGAACCCGTAAAGGCATCCGGAAGTTCATTTACAGTAACCAGCTGAGTTGCGGTGTTGCTGCAACCCAAAGTATTTGTACCGGTAACCGTGTAGGTGGTAGTAATAGTAGGTGAGGCGGTAACATTGGCTCCGGTGGATGCTGAAAGATCAGCCGCAGGTGACCAGGTATAAGTGCTTGCACCCGATGCCGAAAGCGCAGCCGTAGCACCACTACAGATAGTTGCAGCACTTCCGGGCGTTATGGTAGGTACCGCATTTACGGTTACTACTTTGGTTGCAGTATTCACGCAGCCATTGGCGTTTGTGCCGGTTACGGTATAGGTTACCGTTGTGGTAGGCGATGCAGTCACACTGGCACCTGTGGTGGCAGAGAGTGCCGTATTAGGCGACCATGTGTAGGTGGCGCCACCTGTGGCTGTAAGTGTTGTAGATGAACCACGGCATATAGCCACCCCTGCACCTGCGCTGATGGTTGGCAGCGGGTTCACCGATACCATTTGTGTAGCCGTGCTGCTACATCCGTCGGTGGTTCCCGTCACGGTATATGTTACCGTTGTAGTAGGCGATGCAGTTACACTTGCACCTGTAGCGGCAGATAATGCCGTATTAGGCGCCCATGTATAAGTAGTGCCACCACTAGCAGAGAGTGTTGTTGATGAGCCCCGGCAAATTGTTGCGCCTGAGCCTGCTGCGATGGTTGGTGTAGTATTGACACTTACTGTTTTTGTAGCTGTATTGGTACATCCATTCGACCCGGTTACGGTATAGGTTACCGTTGTAGCAGGCGATGCTGTTACGCTTGCACCCGTTGTGGCAGACAACCCGGTTGCGGGCGACCATGTATAAGTTGTAGCACCCGATGCGGTCATCGTTGTGGATGAGCCGGTGCAGATAGTCACATTTGAGCCGGCGGTGACAGTTGGTATAGTATTTATTGTCACAATAGCAGTCACACGGTTACCCGTAAAGCTGGCACCCGCAGTACCCGCATAGGTGATAGTCACTGTTCCTGCTGCAACACCTGTAACAACCCCTGTTGACAAGCCCACTGTAGCTATAGCCGTATTGCTGCTGCTCCATTTGCCGCCTGTAGTGGCATTGCTGAGCGTAGTAGTAGCTCCTACGCATACTGACTGGGTGCCGGTAATGGGTGATAACGGATTATTGCGATATATAGCAACAGTATTGGAACCTCTATTCGCCACCGCGACGTCGGGCTTGCCATCCCCATCTATATCGCCTATCGCTACGCTATGTGGATTGGTCCCCGTTGCAAATGTTACCTGTGTGGCAAAACTACCACTCGTAATGCTACCGATGCTGCCCGTATTGCGATAGACAGATACGGTATTAGCATCATAATTCGCCACTGCCATGTCGGGCTTGCCATCCCCATCTATATCGCCTATCGTTACGCTTGCGGGACTGGTTCCAGTTGCAAATGATACCCGTGCTGCAAACGAACTGCTCGTAATACTGCCGCTGCTGCTCGTATTGCGATATACGGCTACTGAATTAGAAGTAGAATTCGGCACTACCAGCTCAGGCTTGCCATCTCCATCTATATCGCTTATAGCAACGTCATATGGACCGCTTCCCGCCGCAAATGTTACCTGTGCGGCAAAACTACCACTCGTAATGCTGCCGATGCTGCTAGTATTGCGCAGTACCGATACAGAATTGGAAGCAGAATTCGCCACCGCAAGGTCGGGCTTGCCATCCCCATCTATATCGCCTATTGCTACGCTATTGGGACTGGTTCCCGTTGCAAATGTTACCTGTGTGGCAAAACTACCACTCGTAATGCTGCCGATGCTGCCGGTATTGCGATATACGGATACTGTATTGGAACTTCTATTAGCCACAGCCAGGTCGGGCTTGCCATCCCCATCTATATCGCCTATCGCTAGGCCAAAGGGTTGGCTTCCCGTTGCAAATGGTACTTGGGCGGCAAAACTGCCGCTCGTAATGCTGCCGCTGCTGCTCGTATTGCGTAATACGGATACAATATTGGAATTAAAATTTGTCACTGCTAGGTCGGGCTTGCCATCCCCATCTATATCGCCCATCACTACATTTGCGGGAGCAATTTCCGTTGCAAATGTTACCTGTGTGGCAAAACTACCACTCGTAATGCTGCCGCTGCTGCTCGTATTGCGATAGACAGATACTGTATGAGAAACATTATTTGTCACTGCTAGGTCGGGCTTGCCATCCCCATCTATATCGCCTATCGCTACGCTATTGGGACTGGTTCCCGAAGTGAAACTCGTTCGGGGGTTAAAGTTCACGGTAGCCGGTGCAAAAGCACTATTGTTGTAAGTAGGCAGGAAGGGGTATTGGGAGTACCCGGTAAGCGCGCAATCCTGGTTGTTGAGGCTCAGTGATTTATAAGTGGCGCCTGTAGGGACGGTAGCCGTCAGTGATGTGGTGGATGAACCCGTTACCGTAGCTTGGGTAGCTCCAAAGTACACAATGTTATTAGCATCGGTAGTATTAAAACCTGTTCCGTTTATGGTTACCGATGTGCCGGGTATGCCCAGCAATGCGCTGGTAGATGTAATGGCCGGAGGGTTGGTTATGGTAATGCTTGTTGTAGCTGTATTGCTGCAGCCGCTGGTAGTGCCGGTAACGGTATACGTTACAGCACTGTAGGGCGTAGCAGTCACGCTGGCGCCTGTAGTGGCGCTCAGGCCGGTAGCCGGAGCCCACGTATAAGAGGTGCCACCGCTGGCGGTGAGTGTAGCTGATGTGCCCATGCACAAGTTTGTGCCACCATCGGCAATTATGGTAGGTATTGCGTTCACAGTCACAATAGCGGTCACACGGTTGCCCGCAAAACTTGCCCCTGCCGTGCCTGCATAAGTAATAGTCACCGTTCCTGCTGCAACACCTGTAACAACCCCGGTTGTTGAGCCCACTGTAGCTATAGCCGTATTACTGCTGCTCCATGTGCCACCTGTGGCGGCATTGCTGAGCGTAGTAGTTGTGCCTACACATACTGACTGGGTGCCTGTAATGGGTGATATCGGATTATTGCGTAATACCGATACATTATCGGAACCATAATTCGCCATTGCCAGGTCGGGCTTGCCATCCCCATCCAGGTCACCAATGGCTACACTGCGAGGTTGTGTGCCGGTGGTAAAGTCCACCCTGGCCGCAAAGGAACCGGATGTTATAGCGCCGCTGCTGCTGGTGTTGCGGAAAACAGATACGGTAGCGGAACCATTATTAGCCACCGCCAGGTCTGCCTTGCCATCCCCATCCAGATCGCCGATGGCTACAAATAAAGGCCCCGTGCCGGTGGTAAAGTCCACCCTGGCCGCAAACGAACCGGATGTTATAGCGCCGCTGGTGCTGGTGTTGCGGAAAACAGATACGGTAGCGGAATTAAAATTAGCCACCGCCAGGTCTGCCTTGCCATCCCCATCCAGGTCGCCGATGGCTACACTAAAAGGATTGAAGCCGGTGGTAAAGTCCACCCTGGCCGCAAACGAACCGGATGTTATAGCGCCGCTGCTGCTGGTGTTGCGGAAAACAGATACGGTACCGGAATTAAAATTAGCCACCGCAAGGTCTGCCTTGCCATCCCCATCCAGGTCGCCTATGGCTACACTGTGAGGGGCCGAGCCGGTGGCAAAGTCCACCCTGGCCGCAAACGAACCGGATGTTATAGCGCCGCTGCTGCTGGTGTTGCGGAAAACAGATACGGTAGTGGAACTAGCATTAGCCACCGCCAGGTCTGCCTTGCCATCCCCATCCAGGTCGCCGATAGCTACGCTGCGAGGATCCCAGCCGGTGGTAAAGTCCACCCTGGCCGCAAACGAACCTGCTGTTATAGCGCCGCTGCTGCTGGTGTTGCGGAAAACAGATACGGTAGCGGAACCATAATTAGCCACCACCAGATCAGGCTTTCCATCTCCATCCAGGTCGCCAATGGCTACACTTAAAGGATTTGTGCCGGTGGTAAAGTCCACCCTGGCCGCAAACGAAGCTGCTGTTACAGCGCCGCTGCTGCTGATGTTGCGGTAAACAGATACGGTATTGGAAATATAATTAGCCACCGCCAGGTCTGCCTTGCCATCCCCATCCAGGTCGCCGATGGCTACACTTAAAGGATTTGTGCCGGTGGTAAAGTCCACCTTGCCGTTCATATTTACCGTTCCGGGTATAAATGGACTGTTGTCATAAGTAGGCAGGAAGGGGTATTGCGAATAGCCAGTTAGCTGGCAGTTCTGGTTATTGAGGCTTATTTCTTTGTAAGTAGCCCCCACAGGTATGGTAGCCGTCAGCGATGTGGTGGTGGCTGCTGTCACCGTAGCACGGGTGGCGCCGAAGAAGACTATATTATTAGCAATAGTGGCATTAAATCCGGTACCTGTAAGCGATACAGCGGTACCGGGTATACCCACTAATGTACTTACTGATGTTATGTCGGGCGGGTTGGTTACGGTTATTGTCCTTGTAGCATCATCGCTGCAACCACTGGTGGTTCCGGTTACGGTATAGATCGTGGTAACGGTTGGGCTGGCTGTCACGCTTGCCCCTGTAGTAGCAGACAGGCCGGTGGCGGGTGCCCATGTATAGGTGGTTGCACCGCCGGCGGTTAATGTTTTGGAACTGCCCAGACAAAGTGCTCCAGTAGGAGTCATTGTTGTAGTTACTGTTGGTACTACGTTTACGGTTACTACTTTGGTTGCAGTATTCACGCAGCCATTGGCGTTTGTGCCGGTTACGGTATAAGTTACCGTTGTAGTAGGCGATGCAGTTACACTCGCGCCTGTGGTGGCTGAGAGTGCTGTGCCCGGCGCCCATGTGTAGGTGGCGCCACCTGTGGCTGTAAGTGTTGAAGATGAACCACGGCATATAGCCACCCCTGCGCCTGCGCTGATGGTGGGTAGCGGATTTACTGTCACTGTCTTCGTGGCCGTATTGCTGCAGCCACTGGCATTTGTGCCGGTGACTGTGTATGTTACAGTAGTAGTTGGAGATGCCGTTACACTTGCGCCAGTTGTTGCTGACAATGCTGTATTAGGCGACCATGTATAAGTAGTACCACCTGTGGCGGTAAGTGTTGTAGATGAACCACGGCATATAGCCACACCTGCGCCTGCGCTGATGGTGGGCAGTGCATTAACAGTAACAACAGTGGTCACCCGGTTGCCTGCAAAACTTGCCCCTGCAGTTCCTGCATAGGTGATGGTCGCCGTTCCTGCGGCAACACCTGTAACAACCCCGGTTGCAGAGGCTACTGTAGCTATAGCCGTATTGCTGCTGCTCCAGGTGCCACCTGTGGCGGCATTGCTGAGCGTAGTAGTAGCGCCTAAACATACTGACTGGGTGCCGGTAATGGGTGATAACGGATCATTGCGTAATACCGATACATTATCGGAACCATAATTCGCCACTGCCAGGTCGGGCTTGCCATCCCCATCTATATCGCCTATTGCTACGCTATAGGGATTGGTTCCAGTTGCAAATGGGACCTGTGTGGCAAAACTACCACTCGTAATGCTGCCGCTGCTGCTCGTATTGCGTAATACAGATACATTATTGGAAGTTTGATTTGCCACTGCCAGGTCGGGCTTGCCATCCCCATCTATATCGCCTATGGCTACGCTATAGGGTTGGGATCCAGTTGCAAATGTTACCTGAGCGGCAAAACTACCGCTCGTTATGCTGCCACTGCTGCTCGTATTGCGATATACCGATACTGTACTGGAACTATAATTCGCCACTGCCAGGTCTGGCTTGCCATCCCCATCTATATCACCTATCGCTACGCTAAGGGGACGGGTTCCCGTTGCAAATGTTACGTGTGTGGCAAAACTACCTGTGGTAATGCTGCCGCTGCTGCTCGTATTGCGTAATACAGATACTTTTTGGGTACCACCATCATTCGTCACTACCAGGTCGGGCTTGCCATCCCCATCTATATCGCCTATCGCTACGCTAGAGGGATCGAGTTCCGTTGTAAATGTTACCCGTGTGGCAAACGAACCGCTCGTAATGCTGCCGCTGCTGCTGGTATTGCGTAATACAGATACTGTATTAGAAATATCATTTGCCACTGCCAGGTCTGGCTTGCCATCCCCATCTATATCGCCAATGGCTACGCTCCGTGGGTAGTTACCCGTATAAAATGTTACGTGTGTGGCAAAACTACCACTCGTAATGCTGCCGCTGCTGCTCGTATTGCGGTGTACCGATACTCCATTGGAACCATAACTAGCCACTGCCAGGTCGGGCTTGCCATCCCCATCTATATCGGCTATAGCTACGCTGTAGGGATAAGATCCCGTTACAAATGTAACCTGTGTGGCAAAACTAGCGCTCGTAATGCTGCCGCTGCTGCTCGTATTGCGATAAACAGATACAGTATTGGCAAAACCATTCGCCACTGCCAGGTCGGGCTTGCCATCCCCATCTATATCGCCTATCGCTACGCTATAGGGGGCTAAGCCTGCTGCGAAGTCTGTTTTGGCGCTATAGTTCACCGTTGCCGGTGCAAAAGCACTGTTGTTGTAAGTAGGCAGGAAGGGATACTGTGCATATCCTGTCAGGTCACAATTCTGGTTATTGACGCTTATTTCTTTGTAGGTTGCCCCCACCGGTATGGTAGCTGTCAACGATGTAGTAGTAGCTGCTGTCACCGTAGCACGCGTGGCGCCGAAGTACACAATGTTATTGGCAAGGGTAGTATTAAAGCCGGTACCCGTAAGCGATACAGCAGTACCTGGAATACCCATTAATGTACTTACTGAGGTTATGTCGGGTGGGTTGGTAATTGTTATTGTTCTGGTAGCATCATCGCTGCAGCCAGCTGCATTCGTGCCTGTTATAGTATATGTGGTGGTGACTAGTGGGCTGGCTGTTACGCTTGCGCCTGTAGTAGCAGACAGGCCGGTGGCAGGTGCCCATGTATAGGTTGTCGCACCGCCTGCGGTTAACGTTTTCGAGGACCCCAAACACAGGTTTCCTGTTGGCGTCATGGTTGTAGTTACAGTTGGTACTACGTTTACCGTTACTACTTTGGTAGCAGTATTCACGCAGCCATTGGCATCAGTGCCTGTGACGGTATAGGTTACAGTTGTTGTCGGAGATGCAGTCACACTGGCACCTGTAGTGGCCGAGAGTGCCGTATTTGGCGCCCATGTATAGGTTACGCCGCCGGTGGCTGTAATAGCAGTAGATGAACCACGGCATATAGCCACCCCTGCGCCTGCATCTATTGTTGGCAGCGGATTTACGTTTATGTTCCGCGTTGCCTGGTCGGTGCAGCCCAATGTTGTCCCCGTTACCGTATAGGTGGTGGTAACCGTGGGGCTGGCTGTTACGGTAACTCCCGTAGTAGCAGATAGGCCTGTTGCCGGTGCCCATGTATAGGTGGTAGCGCCCGAGGCTGTGATGGTCTTTGATGAGCCCATACATATAGGGCCCGTAACGCTGACCGATGTTGCTACTGTGGGCAGGGCATTTACAGTAACAGTAGCGGTGACCCGGTTAAGGGCAAAGCTGGCACCAGCAGTGCCCGCATAGGTAATTGTTACTGTTCCCGCGGCAACACCTGTAACAACGCCGGTTGTTGAGCCCACTGTAGCTATAGCCGTATTACTGCTGCTCCAGGTACCGCCAGTGGTAGCATTGCTTAGTGTGGTGGCGCTGCCCGGGCAGGCAGACAGGGTGCCTGTTATGAGAGATAAGGGGTTGTTGCGCAATACGGATACATTATTGGAACCAAAATTGCCTGTGACAAGGTCGGGCTTGGCATCCCCATCTAAATCGCCAATTGCTACACTAAAGGGTAAGTTACCAGTTGCGAATGTTACTTGTGCGGCAAAACTACCACTTGTAATGCTGCCGCTGCTGCTTGTATTGCGCAATACGGACACATTACTGGAAACATAGTTAGCTACTGCCAGGTCTGGCTTGGTATCTCCATCTATATCGCTTATGGCAATACTAACGGGTTGTGCGCCCGTTGCGAATGTTACCTGCGAGTCAAAACTACCGCTTGTAATGCTGCCGCTGCTGCTCGTATTGCGTAATATCGATACATTATTGGAAGTTTGATTTGCCACTGCCAGATCAGGTTTTCCATCACCGTCTATATCGCCTATCGTTACGTTATAGGGTCCATTACCCGTTGCGAATGTTACCTGTGTGGCAAAACTACCGCTGGTAATGCTGCCGCTAGTGCTGGTATTACGCAATACCGAGACATTATTGGAACTTGCATTAGCTACTGCCAGGTCGGGCTTACCATCCCCGTCTATATCGCCTATCGCCACGCTAGTGGCCAAGGTCCCTGTTGCGAATGTGACCTGCGAGTCAAAACTACCGCTCGTAATGCTGCCGCTGCTGCTGGTATTACGTAATACCGATACATTATTGGAATAATAATTCGCCACTGCCAGGTCGGGCTTGCCATCCCCATCAATATCGCCTATAGCTACGCTATTAGGGGATGTCCCTGTTGCGAATGTTACCTGTGTGGCAAAACTACCACTCGTAATGCTGCCGCTGCTGCTCGTATTGCGTAATACCGATACAGTACTGGAAGTAAAGTTTGACACCACCAGGTCGGGCTTGCCATCACCATCTAAGTCGCCTATTGCAACGCTATTCGGGGCTATACCAGTTGCAAATGTTACCTGTGCGGCAAAACTACCACTCGTAATGCTGCCACTACTGCTCGTGTTGCGATATACAGATACAGTATTGTCCGAATGATTAGCCACTACGAGGTCGGCCTTGCCATCTCCATCTATATCACCTATGACTACTTTTGTTGGATTACTACCTGCTGTGAAATCCTGCTTAACGGCAAAATTTACCTTTCCCGAAGCAAAGGCACTGTTGTTGTAGGTAGGCAGGAATGGATATTGTGCATATCCTGTCAGCCCACAGTTCTGGTTGTTGAGGCTTATCTCTTTGTAGGTAGCACCTACCGGCACCGTAGCCGTGAGCGAAGTAGTAGTAGAGCCTGTAACATTGGCACGGGTGGCACCGAAAAATACTATGTTATTGGCATTAATGCCATTAAACCCTGTGCCTGTAATGGTGCGGGTATTGCCGGGAATACCGACCAGCGAGCTTACTGATGTAATTACCGGTGGATTGGTTACTGTGATTGTTCTTGTAGCATCATCGCTACAGCCACTGGTGGTTCCGGTAACGGTATACGTTGTGGTGGCGGTAGGGCTGGCTGTTACGCTTGCTCCTGTAGTAGCAGACAGGCCTGTGGCAGGTGCCCATGTGTAGGTGGTTGCACCGCCGGCCGTTAATGTTTTGGAACTGCCCGGGCAAAGTGCTCCAGTAGGGGTCATTGCTATGGTTGCTGTTGGCACTGCATTTACGTTTATTATCCTGGTCGCCTGATCAATACAGCCATTTGCAGCAGTCCCAGTTACCGTATATGTTCTGGTAATCGTGCTGCTACAGGTTACAGAAGCACCCGTAGTAGCCGACAAACCGGTGGCAGGGCTCCAGATATAAGTAGTAGCGCCAGATGCGGTAATTGTTTTTGTTTCACCTGCGCACATGGCTCCGGTCGGGCTAATGGAGGTAGTTACGGTTGGTGAAGTGGCCACAGTTACTGTTCTGGTCGCGGTATTGGTGCAACTGCCGGTAGTGCCTATTACCGTATAGGTAGTCGTGGATGCTGGCGATGCTGTTACTGTGGCGCCTGTGGTGGCGCTTAGCCCTGTGGCGGGCGCCCATGTATAAGTGGTAGCCCCCGAGGCCGTTAATGTTTTGGATGAGCCGGTGCACAGTGTACCGGAAGGGCTCATGGCTATAGCCACAGTAGGAGGTGTGCAATAGGCTGTCACTACCATATCTACTATCCAGGTATTGCCCACCGAAAAGCTGGCGCCAATATATATGTTGTTATAGAAAGGACCAGGAGAGATAGGTGGCATGGGAAAACCTATGCCGCTGGACATGGCGGCCGACCCATTGCCAGAGATGCTTGCCGAATTGACGTAGAATCCATAGGAGCCATTAAAACCTGCGCCGCCGCTGATAGTATAAGACGCACTGCTTATCTGCACGCCACTCCCCAGGTTTATGGAAAACCTGTCTTGCTGATCGGATGGAGTGGATAGCGTGCCTGTCCAGCGGTAAGTGCCCGGTGTGGTTATGTCGTATGTCGTGCCATCGCCTGTGTTGGCCATATCCGTGCCTTCTGCATAGAGAACCGTCTGCGCACTTGCCGAAGTAGCTGCAAGCATACCGGCAAGCATGAGAAGCAATGTACAGATGGTAGCACTAGCTGCAGTTTTAGCGTAATTCAGGAAACGTAGTTTCATATCAATAATATTTAAACCAATCCCAAACTTATTATCATAGTACTGTTTTTTAGAGAAATTTGTGGTGAGATAGGTTAAAATTTGTGGTGAAAGCACCTTTTTGAGGTTTTAGAAAGTCCGGCCTGGGTATATATTATAAATAATATAGTATTTAAAATGCTTGGAATTGTAAATAGTAAATGTTATGTTTTCTCTTTTTTTCAATGTCACAAACATTATACGGCAGGGTGCTAATGTATGTGCTTCTATGCTGCAGCCAATCTTTGCAGGCTCAGGAGTACAGCATGCGTCTCCATTCATGGGGAACAAAGGATGGCCTTAGCGACCGTCTGGTGAATGATATATGTCAGGACAAGCATGGCATTATTTGGGTCTGTACCAAGAATGGTCTAAATCGATTTGACGGGTATACGTTCAAGGTATACAACACGGAAAACAGCCAATTACCATTTGACCAAATTTTTCAGGCAAATACCGATGTTAATGGGGAATTATGGTTACTTGGTCCAAAATTGACCGACAATAATATCTGCATCTTTGATCCACTTACCAAACAGGTCGCCACATTAAAAGACAAGACAGGTTACACAGACAAAATCAGAGCCACTTTCATGGAAAATGCGGGTGACAGTATGTTGTTTTTTGGGAATGTGAAAGAGCAATTATTTTTTGTCTGGCACCCGGTTCGCGGGTTGAGAAAGTTGAAGTTGCCTCTTCGGGTTCGTACATTGATGGGTGCTACTGAAAAGGGTACGTTCTTTGTCGAAGGATTTCAGAGAAAATTGTTTGAAATTGATATGGATGGCGCAGTAATAAAACAAGTGCAAGCCCCATTTGTTGTTAGGTACCTACATTCTTTCTCGCCCCGATTTGGTGCGTTTTTGCAGGACAGCATCACCGAAAAGGTATACCAGTTATCGCCGGGCTTAGGCATTGCCGATTTTTCAGCTCTTTTGCCACCTGAAGATACCACATTAGGGGATTACGTTGCCTATGCCGGAATCGATAGTTTTCTGTGGCGCCAGGGGAAATTATGGCATCCAAGGCTCGGTGTATTTAAAGATTTTGGAAAAGGCAAAAGAGGAGAAAGAATGGATTTGTTCCGGCAAAAGATTATTGATAAAAACAACAGAATATGGGGAAGTAGTGATTTCGGTTTGTACATGTTGTCGCTTACGAGCAGTAAATTCAAAAAGTACTTTTACAGGCAGGAAGACAGCAACTTTCACAATAGTTTCCGGAATATTACGGTACACAATGGTAGCCTGTATACTGTGAATGAATTTACGGGCCTGCAGCAGTTGGACCTTGGCAATAGTAATATTGTCGACCTGCATTATGACAAGCCCGGGATATCAAGAGGATATGTCCTGACAAGCACAAAGGAAGGGGGGCTGTTCGGCTTGCAGAGCAAGTATAGCTATTCATTGGAGCCAGGCAGCAATAAATGGACGCTTCAGATATTGCCAGCCAGCTTCAATAACTACAAATGCTGGTATATACGTCAGGTATCAAAAGACAGTTTTTTGCTGGGCACAAATATGGGGCTTGTATGGTATCTGCGAAAGGAGAACAACTTTACACCTATAAGCAAGTACGGTTCTTTCAACGAGGTGCGAGAGAGCATGGTGACCAGTGTTATTAGAGACAGGGATGGCCAGGAGTGGATACTGAGCAATGCGGGTCTATTTATGTACAATTCAGAAAAAGGTATTACCGCCCGATACTCAAATATAGACAGTGGCACACATTTTTTACCTGCAAAAGAATTTCACTTTTTATATCAGGATGCAGCAGGGGTATTTTGGTTGGGGACCGGGAGTGGGCTATTGAAATGGGAAAAGGACCGAAATACTTACAAACTTTATACACGTAAAAGTGGATTAAGCAACAATACTATTTATGCTATTTACGAAGACAGGCACGATAGGTTGTGGTTGAGCAGCGATTTCGGCATAATACAGTTTTCAAAGCGAGGCGGCACAGTAAAAACCTATACAACAGACGATGGCATTACCAACAATGAGTTTAATCGAATATCACATTTTCGGGACTCATCGGGCAACATTTATTTCGGCTCACTAAATGGTGTAACCTGTTTTAATCCGGATAGTTTTCCGGTTTATGAAGATCCCAACAATATTGCTTCACTTGTTGTTACTTCTTTCGAACAGTTTAACGGAAATACTAACACTATTGAAGACCTCACTGCAAAGCTTTCGAAGAATAATACAATTACCCTTCAACCGGGCGACAGGTTTTTTACTATCAACTTTGCATTGCTTAACTATACGGATGTAATTCATAATAGTTATTACTGGCGTATAGAGGGCGTGGACACTGCCTGGAATACCATACGTGAACCATCATTGAGGATTAGCGGTTTGCCTTATGGAAACCATCAGTTGCATATAAAAGCACAGGCAAGCGACGGTAGTTGGGGCGGCAATGACCTGCTATTTTTCATTCGTGTCAACAAACCGTTTTACCTGCGAGGCTGGTTCATATTGCTAACTATAGCATCAATTATTTCGGCATTTGCGTTATGGTTCAAATGGCGGGTTTATAGTCTGAAAAAGGAGAATGAAAGACTGGATAGAATAGTACTGTCTAAAACCAATGAGCTCGAAGATACTATTAAAGATCTACAGCTATCTACCCGGCAAAAAGATGTGCTGATGAAAGAAATTCACCATAGGGTGAAGAACAATATTCAGATTATAAGTTCGCTGCTGAAAATGGAATTGGCAAATGTACATGATGAGCGGGCAAGAAAATCTATAGAGGAAGGTATATCAAGAATCAGCTCTATAGGATTGATACATCAGCATTTATATAAAGGTGACGATCTTACCTCTATTGAGTTTGGTGAGTTTGTTGCAGAACTCAATAAGCAAGTAGCAGGTATTTATCAGCAAAGGGGACAATCTATATCCTTTGAAACGAACATTCCGGAGACTTTTTTGGATATAGATACTGCACTTCCTATGGGACTTATACTTAATGAACTGATGACCAATTCGTATAAGTATACATTCAGAATCGGTGATAACAATAAGATGGTAATTAACCTTAGCATAGATGGTGATTTGTTTAGACTGGACTATATAGATTTTGGCCATGGATTACCCGTGGATTATGGTGAAAGCAATGCAGGTAGTCTGGGTATGCTGATAATTAATGGGCTTGCGAAGCAACTTGGCGGGTATTTTTCTTACAACAGGGACGAGCGTATTTTTGTTGTGTTCTTTAAGGATACCCTTAACCGTAAAAAGAGTGCCTGATAGATTTGGAGATGCTTAAGTCGTCAACTTATATTTTATCTTTGTGTTGACCAGTTTATTAATCTAGAGTTAGTATGTCATTTATCAAAGTTGGAATCGTAGAAGACGAATTTATTATCGCGTATAGCATAGCTGATGCGCTTAAAGAGCTGGGATATGAGATCACCAGTATTGCCTCAAACTATACTGAAGCATTAGATGTCATTGCCAATGAGAAGCCGGATATTATGCTCATAGATATTCAACTGGGCGGCTACAAAGATGGGATAGACCTGGCGTGGCGAGTGAGAAAGGATTACACAATTCCGTTTATTTTCCTCACATCCAATACTGATGCAGCAACTGTAGAAAGGGCAAAAAAGGTATCGCCTAATGCCTATCTGGTAAAGCCTTACAACAAACATGACCTCTATACTTCTATAGAGATATGCGTACACAATTATGCTTCAATGCATAAGCAACAGCCTGTTGTAACTGAAGGTAATTATCTGATAAATGACTCGGTATTTATAAAGAACGGACAATACTTCAACAAAATTAAAATTCAGGACATCCTGTATATAGAAAGTGACAACAACTATATAAATGTACATCTGGCTGATAGCAAGATGATGGTAAGAAGCAATCTGCAGGACTATCTGGAGTTACTGGCATCCAGAAATTTTTTCAGGGTTCACAGAAGCTTTGCGGTAAATTTGCAGCATGTAGAGACTATTAATTCCGAATTTCTTCTAGTCAATAATTTCAAAATACCTATTGGAAAAGCATACAGGGATGAATTATTGACACTAATCAAGATTTCATAGGTTCTATGAGATGGATTGCGTTAATTCAAGAGCCTGCATATTCCATACAATTTCCTTCTGAATATGTTGATACAAAAAACAGGGTAAGCAACTTGCCTACCCTGTTTTCGGATTTAGTGAATTGAATAATCAATTTTACGGCTGATATTGTAGTCGGATTATATCAGTACTATTATCATCACCGGTAAACTTACACATATACATACCTGCCGCCAGTTTTTTCGGAAGCGTGACCGTTGTGGTTGCATTTGTAAGTCTGTATTGTGCTACTTGTTTGCCGTCAATTGTATACACAACCAACATGCCGCGCACCGGTGAATTTATAGTGATAGTGCCAGATGTAGGGTTAGGGTACAATGAGTAGATACTATTGATTCCAGTCTGTTCTTTTCCGGGACCAGGATAGCCGGGTCTTGCAGGAATTACTGTAACAACACCAGTTCTTAAACAACCTGTCGGGAAGGTGTAACTGATTGTAGCCGCTCCTACCATAACTCCGGTAACGATACCGACGCCGGGGATGCCGGGAGCAACGGTGGCGATAAGCGGATGCTCGCTATTCCAAGTGCCACCAGCTATACTAGAAATATGAACAGTATCGCCTACTTGTACAGTGGTGGTGCCATCAAAAGGCGTAGGAACAACATTTACAGTGAATGTGGTGGTTTTGTAACAGCCCGTAGATACAATGTATGATATCGTAGTAGAACCTCCTTCTACACCGGTTACTTCACCTGTGCCAGAGTTTATTGTTGCTTTCAAAGTATTACTACTTGCCCAGGTGCCGCCGGGCGTAGCATTTGCCAGAGTAGTAGTACTGCCCGCTCCTCCCTCACATACACTTAAGGTGCCGGTTATACTTGATACTGCTGCATTTACAGTAGAAACTATAGTAGAGTAGCAGCCTAAACTTGTTCTGTATGTAATAGTAGCATTGCCCGCGCCAACACCTGTAAGAATTGCAGTGATGGAATGTACATTTGCTATAGATGCGTTGCTGCTAGACCATGTGCCACCGCCGGGGCCTACGAGTGTAGCAATTGTCTGTCCAACACATACTAATGGAGTGCCTGTTATGGCACCAACTGCAGCATTCACGGTAACTATTGCAGTTCTTGCGCAGCCACTTACTACGTAGCTGATTGTAGATGTTCCTATGGCAACACCACTTACCAATCCGGTAGTAGGGTGTATTGTTGCTTTTGTTACATCTGTACTGCTCCAGGCACCGGCGAATGTAGGAGATGCTAATTGCGTTGTACTTCCGGCACATGTTAATAAAGCCCCACTTATTGCGCCCGGAGTTGCAAGAACAGTTAATACTCTGGTGCTTCTGCATGATCCAATTGTGTAAGTAATAAAAGTAGTTCCTGCAGCTACACCTGTAGCTATACCTGTGCCGGCATCAATGGTGGCTTTGGTTATGTTTGAGCTCGACCACACACCACCTCCGGGTGTTGCACTTAAAGCTGTTGTGCTGCCAACGCATACGGATGCAGTGCCTGTGATGGCACCAGGTGCAACTGATACTGTTACTACTCTAGTAGCAAAGCAGCCGGTAGCCAACTGGTAAGTTATTGTGCTGGTACCTGCATCTGCTCCTGTAACTACACCGCCTACACTAACAGTAGCGACTGCAGGTGTACTGCTGCTCCAGACACCACCACCTGTGGTGCTGGAAAAGGTAGAGGTAGAACCGACACAAACAATAGGAGTGCCAGAGATGCTATTTGGTAGGGGATTTACTGTTACTACTATACTTTGGGCACATGCTCCAGTGAGGATGTAAGAGATTCTTACTGTACCTGAGCTAAGGCCGGTAACGATGCCAGAAGCCGAACCAACAGTTGCTCTTGCAGTATTGGCACTAGACCATGTGCCGCCCGGAGTTACATGAGCGAGTGTAGTTGTGTTGCCCGGACAAAGAACTGCTGTGCCGGTAATTGCAGCTACTGTACTTACCGTTACGACTGCAGTTGTGATGCAACCAGTCTTAGTATACGTAATGTTTGAAGTACCTGCACCAATACCGGTAGCTACACCTGTAGTTGAGTGGATAGTAGCTTTAGAAACATCGCTGCTTACCCAGGTTCCCCCGGTTGTGGCCGATAACAATGTGGAAGTATTGCCAACACACAATGCAAGTAAACCTGTAATGGTAGCGGGTAAAGGTGTTACTGTTACCACTGATATTCTGAAGCATGCGCCGATTGTGTAACTGATTGTACTGGTGCCGCCACTCACTCCACTCACAAGTCCGGTACCTGAATTTATGGTTGCAATAGAAGTGTTGGTACTGCTCCATACTCCTCCCGGAGTGGCTGAACTCAGTGAAGTAGTGTTTCCTGCGCACATTATTCCTGTACCTGTTATTACTGCAGGCGTGGTGTTAACTGTCACGATTCTGGTGGCTCTACAGCCGGTGCTGAGAGTATAGCTAATGGTTGATGTTCCTGCAGAAACCCCGGAAACAATACCGCTTGTACCTATCGTAGCGATTGCTGGTGTGCTGCTGCTCCAAGTACCACCGGATGTTGCATTAGTCAAAGCCGTAGTGTTGCCTGAGCATAGGATAGCCGTTCCGTTAATGTTATTAGGAAGAGAATTTACAGTTACAAGTTTTGTTTTATAACAGCCAGTAGTCAATGCATAAGATATGTGAGCAGTACCTCCGGCTACACCGGTTACTACTCCAGTGCCTGCAACTACAGTGGCAACAGTAGTGTTGCTGCTGCTCCATACTCCGCCTGGAGTAGCATTGGATAGTGTAATGTCAGATCCGGCGCACATATTGTCGCTGCCAGTTATTACAGCCACTGAACTAACTGTTGCTATAGTAGTAGTAATGCAACCCGCACCTGCTGTGTAGGTGATGTTGGCTGTGCCCGAACCGATACCCGTTAATAGACCGGTGATTGCATGCACTGTGACAACAGAGACGTTGCTGCTGCTCCATGTGCCTCCGGGAGTTGGAGCAACCAGGGTCGCATTTGTATTGCCGACGCAGACCTGGGGATCACCCGTTATGCTGCCTAACGGTGCATTTACAGTGACTATTGCATTGCGTACGCAACCTGTAAGTGCCGTGTAAGTAATGGCAGTTGTGCCGGGGCTAATGCCTGTGACTAAACCCGAGCTGACATTTATCGTAGCTACTGCCGGGGTGCCGCTTGTCCAGGCACCACTAAAAGTAGATGAGGATAATGTTGTTGTGTTGCCCTGACATACGATCATACTGCCGGATATAACTCCTGGTAGCGGATTGATTGTGAACAGGCGAACAGTACGACAACCGGTTCCTAGCGTATAGGTAATGAATACAACTCCAGAGGTGACGGGTGTAACTACGCCGGTGCTTGAATTGACTGTTGCAACATGCCCCATTGTAGTGCTCCAGATGCCCCCTTCAGACGCATGGCTAAGAGCCAAGGTAGTTCCAAGACAAACAGATGGACTGCCGGTTATTGCCGGTATCGGTGTATTTACAGTTATTGATTTTGTCTGGAAGGACATGTCAGCAAAGTAGGATATTGTAGCTACCCCTGAGGTAACTGCAGTTGCTTCTCCTGTTGTTTCATCAACTGTTAATATTGCGGTATCGCTGCTGCTCCATGTACCACCTGTGAATGGATGGCTAAACGTAGATTCTAAACCAACACACATTATTGCCGGTCCGTAAATAGCATCTGTAATTGCATTTACTCTGAAACTCTTGGTAGCATATAGTGTGCCGCAACCGTTGGTGACTCCATATGATATTACTACGTCACCACCGGAAACACCCGTTACCAAACCACCTAAAGAGATACTTGCGTTGCCATTACTTGTGCTCCACACACCGCCAGGCACGTCTTCAGTGAGTAGCGTAGTTGCACCTCTGTTTACGTTGTTTGCACCACTTATTGTTCCCGTATCCGGTACAGGGTTTACTGTAACTATTGCAGTAACCCTACAGTCGCCGGATAATGTGTAGGAAATAGTAGCGTTTCCATCATTAACACCGGTCACAATACCGCTGGATGTGCCAATGCTTGCTGTTGAGGGCGCGCTACTTGTCCATACACCTCCCGGTTCAGTATTTCCTAAAGCAGTAGTAGCAAACTCACATACAGTAAGTGTGCCAGAAATAGCTGAAGGCTGATTGTTTACCGTTACTACAGCAGTAGCTAGACAGCCAACGCTCGGCACATAAGATATTGTCGTATTGCCGGAACTTACACCCGTAACCTCGCCGGTTGATATATCTATTGTAGCTACAGCAGGAGTTACTGATGTCCAGGTACCGCCGGCATCGGGATGTCCTAATGTAACTGTAGCTCCTTCGCATACCTGTAATGTTCCTGTTATAGCAACAGGTGCAGGGGTGATAGATACTGTGGCTGTAGCTGTAGCTGTAAATCCGTTGCCATCGGTAACCGTAACTGTGTATACATACACTGACGTAACGGTGCCGGTAGTAGTAGGTGATGCTGTCACGGTTGCTCCTGTTGTTGCAGAAAGACCTGTAGACGGCGACCAAGAGTAAGTAAGGGTAGGGTCGCCTGTAGATCCACTTGCATCGAGATTGATTGAGCTGCCAGTACATGTGCTGCTTGTAGCGGGCAACACGGATACTACGGGAACTGCAGTTGTAATGCCACTTATATCCGTATTAGAAGTGCTAATTGCAGTAGCAGAAATTGTATTGCTTCCTGCAGCACCATACTTGATCCAAGGTAATGAGCCTGCATAGCTTGCACCTGAAATCAGCCCTTCTGTTCCGGTAATATCTGCGCCTATGTATGTGCAGGTAGCGTCGTAAGACTGAGCGGTTATGCCAGACGTACCAATGCTCCAGTATCTTGTTAGAAAGTTGTTCGTATTTGCATTATCAGGGTGTACCGCATCAGTTACATTTGCTTCTGCATAGGCACTTGAATAGCCGGATCCGCTTACATTCAGGGTAACAGGTGAGTAGTTTGTAGCATCACCTATGGGGAAAGCAAAAGAACCATTTGCTGTATATCCTTTTCTTACACGACCAGCGCCTGTAGCTACTATGTAGTTACTGCCAGATGCGCCTGATATTGTTGCAGTATTACCAAGTATCAGGTTGTTCGTCCCAATGTTCACTTTACCAAGGGTAAGTACACCATTAGTAGTTATCTCTCCACTTGCATCATTTGTACCACTTGTGTTTGACAAACTAAGATTGTTGTACACGCCACTTACTACAGTTTGTGCACCTGTTAATGCTCCATATTCTACTGTACCGCTACCGTTCCATGTTACACCGGAAGGTATTGGCGATGAGCTGGTAGCCGTTGGGACAGATGTTTTTAATGTGCCAGAGACAGTATATGTCGCAGTTGCATCTATCAGCCTGTTAGCAGTTCCCATGTCGAGTGTTGTTGGTGCTTCTACGTTTAACCCGTCATTTACGGTAAGATTGCCAGCTGCCGTTTTAGTGCCACTGCCACTTGTAATAAGTGTGCCGTAGGTAACACCATTTACTATCTGGTCTCCCGCTGCATTATAGTTTGTAGTAAGCGCATCAAGTGTGAATGTGTTGAATTTATATTGGGTGGCAAGGTCTGGGGTAGCTGCTGTTCTTGTCACCAGTATGGTACCATTACCTGTTATAACTGACGAACCTGCGGAGTTATTTATTTGTACAGCAGCTAATGGATTCACAGTAGCATTCGTCATAACGTTCATCGTACCTGTTACGTCTATGTTTTGTGTTAGTTCCAGCGGCGTCGTTGTGTTGTTTATAGTCAGGTTATTAAATGTTGGTCTGCTGGTGCCACCAGATGTAGTGATGGCCTGAGCACCAGTGCCATTGATGACTACTGTGCCGCTTCTCTTGTTGAACGGATTAGTAGCTGCTGAACTAGACTGTGTCCAGTTGCCTCCCAGCGTTATTTGATGGTTACTTGCTGTCACATCAAAGCGATCTGCTGTAGTAGTGCTGTTTATGGTGATATTTCCTTCTACTGTTAGCGGGCCACCAAGTGAAGTAATTCCGGATGTGGTAGTTACATTCATGTCTCCTGTTACATTTACTTCCGTACCCAACGTTCTGGCCCCGGTCGTACCTGTTATACTAAGATTACCACCAACATTGGTGATACCGGCAGTAAACGTTCTTGCACCTGACGTACCTTCAATTGAAAGATTGTTATAGTCCCCCTGTGCTACAAACATCGCTGTTGTAGTACTGTTGTACTGCACCAATCCACCCCATGTTTTTCCTACTGGAATAGCAGGGTTTGTAGTGTTTTGTGTACGTAGTACACCGCTATGAGCAGGAGTGCCCGCACCCAGCAGCTGGAATGTAGCCATGTTCACAGTTGTTGTAGGAGTTGTTGTTAGTGTACCATCCATTGTAATAGCAGCATTAGCTGTTACTATAGCTCCAGTATTGCTCACATTCAGATTATTGAATGTAGTAGCAGATGTTGGTACTGCCTGTGCACCTGTACCATTCAGCTCTACTGTACCGCTATTGTGCGTGAATGTACCGCTGGCAGCTTTTGCAAATGCACCAGCTACCTTCAATGTAGTTGATGGAGCTGTCACCGCACCATTGGTAATTGTAAACGCAATACCCACATCAGCAGGATTAGCACCAAATGACCATGCACCGGCTGCGTTATTGAAGGTTAGGTTGTTGAATTTGTTAGTGCCTGTCATATCCCCAGCCAGCGTGTTTCCCGCATCGCCAGCTATAAATGATACGGTACCCGTATTGGCTGTAAATGTACCACTGTTGGTGTAGTTGCCTCCCAGTGACAATGTTTGTGCGCCACAGGCCAATGTATTACTAACCGGGATAGTGAAGTCATTGTTGATGGTAGTGGCATTGTTCAGTGTAATTGTTCCAACAGTATTATTTAGAGTAAGTGTGTTGAAAGTAGTAGCAGTTCCGCCAGGCAATGTCTGCGCTCCGGTTCCGTTCATTTCTACGGTTCCGCTATTGTGTGTGAAAGTACCTGCTGCTTTTGCGAAGTTACCAGCAATTTTCAGCGTTGTTGATGGAGCTGTTACAGCACCATTGGTAATAGTGAAGTTGCCGGCAACATCAGCGGCATTAGCTCCGAAACTCCATCCGCCTGCTGCATTATTGAAAGTCAGGTTGTTGAATTTGTTTGAACCGGTCATATCGCCGCTAAGTGTGTTGCCTCCTGTGCCGGAATTAAATGTTACAGTACCTGTACCAGAAGTAAATGTACCATTATTGGTATAGCTGGAACCAAGTGTGAGTACTAATACTCCACCTGCACTCAGGTGGTTGCCTGCAGGTATAGTGAATGCGTTATTTATCGTTATTGGACCATTAGTAGTTATCACATCACTTGTGTTGTTCAAATCCAGTGTATTGAAAGTAGTAGTAGTTACACCCGGTATCGTCTGAGCTGTAGTACCATTCAATTCTACTATGCCACTATTGTGTGTGAATGTACCTGCGGTATGAACGAAATTTCCAGCTACCTTCAGTGTAGTAGATGGCGCGGTAACACCACCTGCAGCAGTTGCTGTGATGGTTAGGTTGCCGCCTACATCAGCAGCATTCGCGCCGAATGACCATGCACCCGTTCCGCTGTTGAATGTAAGGTTGTTGAATTTGCTGGTACCTGTCAGATTTCCGGAAATTGTTCTTCCTGTTGTTGTAGCATTGAAGTTCACTGTGCCACTACCTGCGGTAAACGTTCCATTGTTTATCCAGTCTCCTGCAATATTTATGGTATTTGCACCACAGGCTGTAGTGGCCCCCAAATCGTTGGTAAAGTTACCAGACAAAGTAAACGTACTACCCAGTGTAAACGTTGCTGCAGTATTGCTGTTTTGGAAGTGGTGAAGTGTAGGTACACTTGTTCCGCCTGATGTAGAGAATGTTTGCACGCCAGTTCCGTTTATTACCACAAGCCCTGAACGTTTGTTGAAAGGATTAGTAGCTGCCGAACTTGATTGTGTCCAGTTGCCACCTAGTGATATCTGGTAGTTACTTGCTGATACGTCAAAAATGTTTGCTGTAGTGCTACTACCTATTGTAATATTACCTGCTACTATAAGGTTGCCTCCCAGAGCGGTTACACCTGTTGTAGTGGCAGCGCTACCCACACTTAGATTGCCATTAACCGTGGTCGCGCCCGTAAATGTTCTTGCTCCGGTTGTTCCGGTTATGGTTAGGTTATTGTAGGTGCCATTAGCTACAAACATAGCAGTTGTTGTGCTGTTGTACTGTACCAGTCCTCCCCATGTTTTGCCTGTTGGTATGGCAGGGTTTACAGTGCATTGTGTTTGCAATGTACCGCTATGTGCTGCAGTGAAACCACCCAATAGTTGGTGAGTTACCATGTTAAAATTAGCAGATGCACTTGTAGTGAATGTGTTGTCAACTGTAATAGCAGCGGCAGCAGATACTGTAGCTGTTACATTATTTACGTTCAGGTTATGGAAAGTGATAGCTGTTGCAGGTAGTGTTTGGTTTGCGGCGCCATTTATTTCTACGGTGCCGCTATTGTGTGTGAATGTGCCGGCTGTTTTTGCAAATGCACCGGCTACTTTTAGTGTAGATGAAGGAGCAGTTACAGTTCCGTTAGTAATGGTAAATGCTGCGCCTACATCAGCCGCATTAGCGCCAAACGACCAGGCACCTGCGGCATTATTGAAAGTAAGGTTATTAAAGGCATTACTACCAGTCATGCTGCCATTTAGTGTGTTTCCCGCATCACTTGCGGTAAAGGCAACCGTACCTGTATTCGCGGTAAATGTACCGTTATTGGTGTAGTTGCCACCAAGCGTAAGTGTCTGCGCTCCGCAAGCCAGTGTATTTCCTGCAGGTATTGTAAAATCAGCAGTTGCGGTTGTGGCAGCATTTAGCGAAACGATTCCACCAGTGTTATTGAGTGCCAGCGTATTGAAATTTGATCCGACAAGTGCGATTCCCTGATCGGTAGTGCCATTCATTTCTACTGTTCCGCCATTATGCGTGAAGAAACCAGCAGTACGTACAAAATCACCTGCTACTTTCAGCGTAGTTGATGGTCCGGTCACACCTCCTGTACCTATTAGCCCTGTATTAGTGATTGTCAAGTTGCCACCTACATCAGCAGGATTAGCACCGAAGGTCCAAGCTCCTGCGCTATTATTGAAGGTAAGGTTATTAAACTTATTACTTCCGGTCATATCGCCATTCAGCGTTCTGCCTATACCCGGAGCAGTTAAGTTTACTGTACTTGTATTCGCATTAAAAGTACCTGTATTCGTCCAGTTGCCTGCAATAGTAATCGTATTTGCGCCTGCAGTGAAAGTTCCACTGTTGCTCCAGTTTCCGGTAACGGTAAATGGGTTGGTAGCGGCAGTCATTGTTCCGTCATTTGTGCAATTTCCGGTAATTGCTACTGTGTTTGCACCACAGTCTGTAGTGGCGCCCAAGTCATTGGTGAAGTTCCCGGATAAACTGAAAGCAGTTCCTAGTGTTAAAGTTGCTGCTGTATTGCTATTCTGGAAGTGATGGAAAGTAGGTACACTTGTACCGCCGGATGTGGAGAATGTTTGTACACCCGTACCGTTAATCACAACCAGCCCCGCTCGCTTATTGAAAGGATTAGTAGCTGCTGAACTTGACTGTGTCCAGTTGCCACCCAGTGTTATCTGGTGGTTACCCGCTGATACATCAAAAATATTTGCGGTAGTCGTACTGTTTATTGTTATGTTTCCTACAACCGTTAGAGCACCTCCAAGAGTTGTAATTCCAGAAGTACTAGTAAGGCTGAAATTGCCCGCTACATTTATAGTTCCTGTTGTGGTTCGTGTTCCTGTAGTTCCTGTTATTGTAAGATGATTATAGTTGCCTTCTGAAACAAACATTCCAGCTCCATTATATAGTACATTGCCTCCCCATGTTTTACCAAGAGGAATAGGTGGATTTGTAACGTTTTGAGTACGCAATTCACCGCTATGTGCTGCTGTAAAGCCTCCTAAAAGCTGGTGCGTTACCATGTTTGTAGTGCTGCTTGCGCTGGTTGTAAATGTGTTGTCAACTGTTATAGCAGCGGCAGCAGATACTGTGGCTGTAACATTAGTTACGTTTAGGTTATGGAAAGTTATGGCTGTAGCAGGCAATGTTTGATTGGTTACACCGTTTATTTCTACAGTGCCACTATTGTGTGTGAATGTGCCGGCAGTTTTTGCAAATGCACCTGCTACTTTCAGAGTAGTAGACGGAGCAGTTACAGTTCCGTTAGTAATGGTAAATGCGGCACCAACGTCAGCAGCATTTGCGCCAAAAGACCAGGCACCTATGGCATTGTTGAATGTTAGGTTATTAAAGGCATTACTACCAGTCATGCTGCCATTAAGTGTATTTCCGGCGTCACCTGCATTGAATGCAACTGTACCTGTACCTGCAGTAAATGTGCCATTGTTGGTCCAGTTGCCTCCAACAGTTATTGTATTTGCTCCGGCACATACAAATGTCGCACTGGCATCATTTGTGAAGTCATTAGCCATTGTCGTCGCGGTTACAGATGGGCTGGTAACTACTGTCAGGGTACTTGTTGTGTTGCTGTTTTGCAGATTGTAAAAGTTTGCAACCAGATTAGCGCCGCCAGTCTTAGAAATCGTCTGTGGTGCGGTGCCGTCAAATACTACGGTGGATGCACCGGTTGCGTTCAGTAGTGTTGCGCCCGTTCCCGCGGTACTCACAGTCCAGTTTCCGCCTACGTTTATCGTGTTAGCACCCGGGTTAAATATATTAGTACCATTTCCACTTGATATAGACAGTGTTACATTGCCATCAACATCAAGTGCTCCTCCCAATGCAGTAACTCCGGATGTCGAAGATAAACTGAAGTTACCGCCTACATTCACTGCACCTGCAAATGTTCTTGCACCGGTAGTACCCGTTATGGTAAAATCGTTACTTACAGTTAAAGTTCCTGCCGTAAATGTTCTTGCTCCTGTAGTGCCAGACACCGTAAGATTATTATAATTACCCTGAGCTACAAACATTGCAGTAGTGGTGCTGTTGTACTGTACGAGTCCTCCCCATGTTTTCCCTACAGGTATTGCAGGGTTGGCTGTGCTTTGTGTACGCAGCTCGCCACTATTAGCTGCAGTAAAGCCACCCAACAACTGGTGTCCCCCCATGTTCAGCGTGCCAGATGCAGCTACGGTGAGTGTACCATCAACGGTTATTGCGGCTGACGCGTTTACTGTTCCAGTTGTATTGGTTATATTCAGATTATTGAATGTGATTGCACTTGCCGGTAAGGGTTGGTTGGCAATACCATTGAGCTCTACAGTGCCACTGTTATGAACGAATGTGCCTGTAAGTGCTTTTATGAAAAAGAAGAATACTTTCAGGGTAGTCGATGGGGCTGTAACTCCTCCAACGGCTGTGGCATTAATATTTAATGTTCCTCCTACGTCAGCGGCATTTGCCCCAAACGTCCAGGACCCGGACGCATTGTTGAAAGTTAGATTATTAAATTTGTTGCTTCCGGTCATATTACCAGTAAGCGTTTTGCCGGTAGTAGATGCGTTAAAAGTTACTGTGCCGGTGCCAGATGTAAAAGAGCCGTTATTTGCCCAGTTGCCTCCAACGGTCATCGCATTGGCACCTGCACATACAAAAGAAGCACTTGCATCGTTAGTGAAGTTATTAGCTACAGTAGTAGCTGTTACAGAGGGGCTGGTAGCTACTGTAAGTGTACTCGTTGTGTTGCTGTTTTGCAGGTTATGGAAGTTTGCAACAAGTGCACTTCCGGAGGTCTTGGATATTGTCTGGGGCGTTGTGCCGTCAAATATAACGGTAGATGCACCTGTTGCGTTGAGCAGTGTTGCTCCTGTGCCAGCTGTGCTCACCGTCCAGTTT
Organism: Taibaiella sp.; assembly: GCA_021740995.1. GTDB lineage: Bacteria > Bacteroidota > Bacteroidia > Chitinophagales > Chitinophagaceae > Nemorincola. Next base: position 36,887 of record JAIOYR010000011.1, on the reverse strand, counting down.
CCACCTACGTTTATTGTATTTGCACCCGGATTAAATATATTCGTACCATTACCAGCAGATATAGCCAGCGTAACATTGCCATTCACATCCAGTGCTCCGCCCAGTGCAGTAACTCCGGTTGTAGAAGTCAGACTAAAGTTGCCACCTACATTCACCGCTCCTGCAAATGTTCTTGCACCTGTGGTACCCGTTATGGAAAAGTCACCACTAACGTTTATAGTGCCCGCAGTAAATGTTCTTGCACCGGTAGTTCCTGTTATAGTAAGATTATTATAGTTACCTGCTGCTACAAACATCGCTGTTGTAGTACTGTAGTAGTGAACCAGTCCACCCCACGTTTTACTTACGGGTATAGCAGGGTTTACGGTACATATTGTGCGCAGTATACCACTGTTTGCAGCTGTGAATCCACCCAGCAGCTGGCTGCTGGCGGTATTCATATCCAGCACTGCTCCTGAGGCTATTGTAAGTGTACCTTCCACGGTTTTTGCTCCTGCTGCTGCTTTTATTGTGTCGGCCGTGTTAGTAATATTCAGATTATAGAATGTGGTGGCTGTTGCAGGCAATATTTGGATGATAGTACCATTCAATTCTACAGTTCCATTGTTGTGTAAAAAAGTGCCTGCTGATTTAATGAAGTTATTTGCGATCTTTAATGTAGTTGATGGAGCTGTAAGACCACCCACTGCTGTATTGGCAATATTCAGACCGCCCAATACATCTGCTGGGTTAGCCCCAAATGACCATGATCCTATAGCACTATTGAATGTCAGGTTAAAAAATGCATTGCTGCCGGTCATATCACCATTTAGTGTATGTCCGGTAGAGGTCGCATTAAAGAAAACCGTACTGAATCCCGCAGTAAATGTTCCGTTATTGGTCCAGTCTCCACCCAGTGTTATGGTAAATGACCCTGGAGTAAGACTGGCTCCTACCTGTATCTCAATATTGCTATTGTTAGCTATCGTCCAGGGACCATCCATAGTCATAGCTGACTGCACGATCCAGGTGTGCCCGGCTGTTGTGAAATCGCTAGCTATGGCAGGTGTGCCTAATCCGTTGGCCAAAGAGTTCCAGTTTGCCGGATTATTGGCATTTGTGGCTCCTTGGGAGAACCAGTTCGCCGCGTTTGCAGAGATACTTACAAGACAAATTGCAAGTAGTAATAGTAGATTCTTTTTCATAGTTTTACTGTTTTTTAGTTTGTGGCGGATAATTTTTCTGTTGATGATGACCTGACTGGTATTGTATGTGGGTTATAGAGTAGGACGGGCTAGTATACAAGCATAGTTTAGTGGTATCTTCATAAAGTCAGGTATGCTTACACCTAAACTGTTCAAAGTGTTATTTATACTACAGTTAATTAGTTTTTGGTGAAATAGTGAGTATATTTTCATTTCTGTAAGTATGTTATAGTGCTTATTTTATCGATTTGTATATCTCCAACTATTTAGAATTTGTCAAATCAAATTATCATATTAAACATAAAAAAGTATTATAACCATAATTCCAGGTAGTTGAATTATTCAATAAGGACAATGTTATTTATTTTTCACTTTTTTTTTGGTTAATTGAATGCTATTAACGTTAATCTGTATATTTAAATGTTAATAGAATTACTGCTTTGACGTTATGATTTTTACTGTGCTTTTCAAATTATTTTATTTGATCAGTAGATTGTTTTATTGACAAACTTTTACATATAGATTTGTCACAAATAATCATAATAATAACAGTATGTTATACAATATGAATTGCTATGCCTTTAAAAATGTTGTAAATATATTTGCAGATCTTACGCAAATTTAAAATGATACTATATGTATTTGCATGATTTTATTAGGTATAGCTGCTCCTGTCATTCTCATGTAATTCATGCAAATCTGCGTATAGTTATAAACAAATACTATAAAATAGATAATAATATGTATTTGAAGTTGGGAATTGAGTAGTCTAATTTACAAGCAATGTATTTGTGTAGGTTAGTGTTTATTAGTTAGATAATATTGTAATGTTATAATATTATCCTTCACAATAAACTTTATATATGATGTTGTGTTAGCCAAAATGAGCTTTTTTGTGGAATTTGCTTAACATTTTTTGCCCTTAAGGTTTTTCGAAAAATAACAAATAAAAAAAATCCACATCACTGTTGGTTTACCATATGGTACCAACAAAGATGTGGATTTCAAAAAATCAAATGCCTGAATATACTATTACAGTCTTCCTTGCTTATTCCGCTTTTCTTCCATTTCTTCTTCACGTGCTTGTTCATTATCATAGGCCCTAATGATCATTTTTACCAAACGATGTCGTACTACATCTGCTTCATCTAGGGTAACATGGGCTATTCCATCTATATTTTGAAGAATACGTGTAGCTTTGAACAAACCTGATTTTTGATTTTTTGGTAGATCTATTTGTGTAAGGTCGCCGGTAATAATTGCTTTTGCCGATGCACCTATACGTGTTAGGAACATTTTAAGCTGAAGTTCTGTTGAGTTTTGTGCTTCATCCAGTATAATAAAGGCATTGTCCAGTGTTCTGCCACGCATATATGCAAGCGGTGCTATCTCTATTATACGGTTGGCCATATAATAGCTTAATTTGTCGCTGGGTATCATATCGTCAAGAGCATCATATAGCGGGCGCAGATAGGGGTCAATTTTTTCTTTTAGGTCGCCAGGGAGGAACCCCAAACTTTCACCAGCTTCTACAGCAGGGCGAGTGAGGATAATTTTTCTTACTGCCTTATTTTTGAGCGCACGCACGGCCAGTGCTACTGCCGTATAGGTTTTTCCGGTACCTGCCGGGCCTATCGCAAATATGATGTCATTTTTCTCAGACACCTGTGCCATAAGTTGTTGGTTTTTTGTTTTGGCACGCACCACTCTTCCATTGGGCCCAAAGACAAGTATATCATTACTTGCCGGATCATCAAGCGGAGCTTCTCCCTGTTCATCATCTCCCAGAATTTTTGAGAAATAGTTTTCCGAGAGATGACCATTCCGCTCCAGATATTGAATCACCTGACTGATTCTTGCCTGAGCATTTGCCACCTCATCGGGCTGCCCGCTGATTTTGATTTGCGATCCTCTGGACAGTAGTTTCAGTAAAGGAAACTTACGTTTTAGGATTTCAAATTTTCCATTATTGATCCCAAAAAATTCAATGGGATTTACTGTCTCGAGATTAATGATCGCTTCTGTCAAGGTGCTTTGATTTTATGGTTATAAAATAAAACTACAAATTGCGTACCAACTATTGTATTATGGTTCCGTTAACTCTGTTAAATCTTGTATTCCTGAGCTTTGAATTCCTCTAACTTTTGAGCAACTGTTGGGAGGCTGAGTGCAAATATTCTAGCGGCTAATACTGCTGCATTACGTGCGCCGGCTTTGCCAACTGCAAGTGCGCCTACTGGTACTCCTGCAGGCATCTGCACTATGCTATAGAGTGCATCTATACCACCAGGCAATCCTCCGTCAAGTGGTACGCCAAGCACCGGCAAGGATGTGTACGCAGCGCATACTCCCGGAAGTGCTGCTGCCATGCCTGCAGCGGCTATTACTGCACCATAGCCATTACTTTGGGCACTTACCATCAGTTCTCTTACTTTGTCCGGATTGCGGTGGGCTGAGGCTACTATCATACGGTTTTCAATGCCAAACCATGTCAGCCATTTGCTACTTTCCTGCATTACTGCTTCATCGGTCTGTGACCCCATAATTATTAATACTTTCATTCGATTCCTTTTCTTGGTAAGTGAAATTAAGAATAGTATGTATACTGGTTTTGTGTACTTATCCACTAAGGTGCATAACTTTTTTCCTGCACTACATTTTCATGAAAACATAAATTGTAGGTATGATTATGGAAAACAGCTAAAAACAAAAAAAGGATGCCATTATATGCATCCTTTACTGTTTACATTTTTAGAAAACTTTATTGCTTCAGTTTGTCTTTAAATACCTTTTTGAATTTCTCTACTTTTGGACCAACCACAAACTGGCAATAAGATTGGTTCTTGTTATTGTTATAGTAGTTCTGATGGTAGTCATCTGCCTTATAGAATTTCTTAAATGGTGCTATTTCAGTAACTATTGGATTGTCCCATGCTTTTTCTTCATTCAGTTTTTTCTTGTATGCTTCAGTTTTTTGTTTTTGTTCTTCGTTATGATAAAAGACTGCCGACCTGTACTGAGTACCAACATCATTTCCCTGACGGTTCAGCGTGGTGGGGTCGTGGCATGTCCAGAATGCTGCAAGCAGTTCATCAAATGAAATAATTGCCGGGTCATAATAAATATTACACACTTCCGCATGACCAGTAGTGCCATTGCATACTTCCCTGTATGAGGGATTATCTACTACACCTCCACTAAAGCCAGATTCTACGAGCCTTACTCCTTTTAGTTGCTGGAACTGTGCTTCTGTACACCAATAACATCCTGCGCCAAATGTGGCTACTTCCTCCTTGTGTTCCTTACCTAATCCTTTTGCAGTGTTCATTTTTTTGAAAGTTTGCGATTGATGATAACTGTCTTTTTGTGCACATGCCTGTAGTTGCAGCAGAAGCATTAGTGGCATGCAGAAACTGAAAATGTATTTCATGATTGTCAAATTTACGGGTATATACGCTAGTATTATTCTCTTTAGTTTCCGTTTGCCTCTTTCAAGCTTTTATTTATGTATCCTTTAACACACATTGTCTTTCCGCTAAAAGTATTTGGAACAATCAGAAAGTTATATACATTTGTGCAACCAAATGGTTTCATAATATTTCACTTAAAAAAAATAGTATTCAGCAATGAACAAACAACCTTTCGTTATTGAACGAACATTTGACGCCCCGTTAGATATGGTTTGGGCCGCAATTACAGACAGAGAAAGAATGAAGGAATGGTATTTCGAAATGGACGCTTTTGTACCGGAGGTCGGATGTGAATTCCGGTTTTCGGGTTGCGGACATAATGGTGAAAAGTATTTGCACTTATGCCAGGTGCTGGAAGTATCGCAAGGAAGTATGATTTCTTATAGCTGGCGCTATGATAATCATCCCGGCAACTCTGTAGTGAAATTCGAGTTGTTTAAGGAAGAAGGTAATAGAACAAGACTAAAACTGACGCACGCTGGTCTGGAGTCATTTGATAGTACTAACCCTGACTTTGCCCCTGAAAGCTTTGCGGATGGTTGGGCAGAGATTATCGGAAACATGCTGCCAAAATTTCTTAATAGATGATGCAATCGGAGTATGTTAAGATTTGATAATTGCCACCGCAATTATCAAATCTTAACATTTTTTCATTTTTATAATCCCAATTCTTTTCTCTGGTTATCATCAATAGAAGATGGTGCATCAAGCATAGTATCTCTGCCCTGATTATTCTTAGGAAATGCCATGAAGTCACGTATACTTTCCTGACCGCCAAGCAATGCACACAATCTGTCAAAGCCAAAAGCTATTCCTCCATGAGGTGGTGCACCATATTCAAACGCACCCATGAGAAACCCGAATTTTTCTTGAGCTTCTTCTTTGCTCATGCCCAAAGCTGCAAACATTTTCTCCTGCAAATCGCGCTGATAGATACGAATAGAACCTCCGCCTATTTCGGTACCATTCAACACTATATCATAGGCATTCGCTTTTATTTCGGCATACTTGTTTACGTCATTCATCCAATCAATATGCTCCGGCTTGGGAGATGTGAAAGGGTGGTGTCTTGCAACCCAGCGGTTAGCTTCATCATCATGCTCAAACAGCGGGAAATCTACTACCCACAGTGGTTTGTATTCGTCCGGATTTCGTAGACCCAGACGGTTCCCCATTTCCAGGCGCAGCTCGCTCATTGCCTTTCGGGTACGTGTCTCTGCTCCTGCAAGTATCAGTATCAGGTCGCCGATAGCCCCACTACAGCTTGCAGCAATAGCTTTCTGTTGCTCTTCAGTAAAAAACTTATCTACACTGCTTTTGAAAGTGCCATCGTTGTTACATTTGATATACACTACACCGGTCATGCCTATTTGCGGGCGTTTTACCCATTCGGTCAGTTCATCGAGTTGTTTACGGGTATATTCACTGCAGCCAGGTACGCTAATAGCAAGTATCGTTTCTGCATTATTAAATACCTGAAAGGAATTTCCAAATCCGAATGGAGTGCTATTTACAGGTGTTTTCAGGTTTTGCAGTTTCATCCCAAAACGAATATCAGGTTTGTCATTGCCATAATGCCACATGGCATCATCCCACGTCATCCGTGGAAAGGCTTCTGTAATCAGCACACCCTTCACATCATTAAATACGTGCTTAAACAACCCTTCGAATATATTAAGTATATCTTCCTGCTCCACAAAACTCATTTCACAGTCTACTTGAGTAAACTCTGGCTGCCTGTCTGCACGAAGGTCTTCATCTCTGAAGCATTTTACGATTTGATAGTAGCGGTCATAACCGCTTACCATAAGCAGTTGTTTGAATGTCTGCGGACTTTGAGGCAGTGCATAAAACTGCCCTTCATTCATACGGCTGGGTACCACAAAGTCACGGGCACCCTCTGGAGTGCTGTGTATAAGAAATGGGGTCTCAATATCCCAGAATCCTTGTGAGTCGAGGTAATTGCGTACAGAACGGTTTACCTTGTAGCGCAGCTCCATATTGCGGCGTAGGGTAGGGCGACGCAGATCCAGATAGCGGTATTTCATGCGCAATTCATCTCCGCCATCTGTATCTTCTTCTATAGTAAATGGAGGTGTAGCTGCACTATTGATAATAGTAAATTCAGTTACCTCTATTTCTATATTTCCGGTTGGTATTTTGGGGTTTTTGCTGGTGCGTTCTACTACTTTGCCTTTAGCCTGTATTACATATTCTCTTCCCAGGGGTTGGGCATCCAGTATGTTGTTTAGTTGCTCGTTGAAATATAGCTGGGTGATGCCATAACGATCCCTCAGGTCTGTGAAGGTAATACTCCCAAATTTGCGGATGGTCTGTACCCAGCCGGCAAGTGTTATTTCAGATCCTATATGTTGTATGCGCAGTTCGCCGCAGGTGTGTGTACGAAACATAATTGTGTTATATTATGAGGGGTGCGAAGATAGTTATAAATATTCTTTGTATAATACGCTGGTTTAGGTTGTTTGCTGTATTTTCGGGTTTTTATGAAATAAACAAGCGAACTACAAAGGACATTTAATCCTTCTGGTGATTCCGGTAAATATTCTATGTTTGCTTTCATTCTAAAAAGTAGAAGGGCATCTAATGCCGTAGAACAGACTAACATCCATTTCTTGTTCAAGTTAATTGGCTTGATTTCAATGCAATTACGCTGGCTTACTTGTTAAAGAATATTAAAATCACATTTCTTTATTGCAGATTTTATAGATTGCCCTACTAAATTTGTCTTTTCAACCGTATGTTCCAATTCCAACACATAAATTACCTGTACACGCTTGCCCTGCTGCCATTGCTCGTCGTGCTTTTTATGAGTGGCGTGTACTGGCGCAAAAGGAAGCTGCAGAAACTTGGTAATGAGCAGCTAATGTCTGGCCAGATACAGGGGTATATAGCAGGGCGCAGTACCTTTAAGTTTATTCTGCTCACTATTGCTTTCTTCCTTATTACTGTTGGTTGGGCGAACCTGCGCATGGGCGATAAAACAGAAAAAGCTGAACGAAAGGGTGTAGATGTTGTGATTGCGCTCGATGTAAGTAAAAGTATGTTGGCAAAAGATATTCAGCCCGACAGGCTTACGCGAGCCAAACAATTGATAATGCGGCTTACAGACAAGATGAAGAATGATAGGGTAGCACTTATTGTTTTTGCAGGCAAGTCGTATATGCAGGTGCCGCTTACTATCGATTACAGCTCATTGAAGATGATACTGCAAAATGTGTCTCCCGACATAGTACCTGCACAGGGAACTGTAATTTCTGAGGCTATAAATATGGGCGTTGAGTCTTTTGCCAGAAATGAGCGTAAGTACAAGTCGCTGATAGTGATATCTGACGGTGAGGATCATGATGAGCAGGCGATAGAGGCAGCACAAAAGGCTGCAGATGAAGGGGTGATAATTCATACCGTTGGGGTAGGTTCTCCTCAGGGAAGTACTCTCTATGATCCCGAAACTCAATCGTTAAAGCTCGATGAAAATGGTAGCCCGGTAGTCAGCAAGCTCAATGAAGATGCATTAAGAGCTGTTTCACGGTCGGGGCGTGGTACATACAGTTTGTTGCAAAATACAGAAGAGGTATCTGATAAATTGAATACTGCCCTTGAAAGTATGGAACAGAAAAATTTGGGTTCGCTTATGTACACAGATTTTACCAGTTATTTCCAGTATTTCCTTTTTGCAGGTTTCCTGGCATTGATAATTGAATGGTTGTTGCCAGGTGCAACAAAGAAGGTTAAAACGAAGATAGATGAATCAGTTGCATAATTTTAATCTTACAATTTTACGTCCATTTAATTCAATGGGTTCATTGACCGTTACTGCTATTGTGCTACTACTGTCAATTACACAATTGTCTCATGCACAGGTTACCCGTCAGATTAATAGTGGTAACTCATTGTACGGTCAGAAGCGCTACAAGGAGGCAGCGGCTGCATATGCCAAGGCGGTTGAAAAGAACCCCACCTATACGCCGGGGCTTTTTAATTTGAGTAATAGTCTTTACCAGCAAAGGCAGTTCGACTCTTCCCGAAAGGTAATGGAGGCTACAGCTAGGGTTGCAAAAGACAAAGGCAGCAAGTCTGCTGCTAATTACAACATTGGTAACACCTATATGTCGCAACAGAAGTGGGAAGATGCTATCAACGCTTATAAGAATACACTTCGAAGTAATCCGCAGGATGCTGATGCCAAGTACAATCTTTCTTATGCTGAGCAGATGTTGAAAAAACAACAACAAGAAAATAAGGATAAAAAAGACAAGAAGGATAAGGATAAGAAAGACGATAAAAAAGATAACAAAGAAGAAGACAAAGATAAAAAGGACGATAAAGATAAACAGGATAAAGACCAACAAAAAGACAAAGACGGAAAGGAAGATAAAGATAAAGAACCACAACCCAAGAGCCAGCCCAGCAAGCTCTCGCAGCAACAGGCAGAGCAGTTGCTGAACGCACTGCAACAAGAAGAAAAAAAGTTGCAGGATAAGTTGAAAAAAGAAAAAGGCGTGCCTGTGAAATTGCAGAAAGACTGGTAGTTCTATTTACAGAAAAGCATAAAAAAGTTACACTTTGTTAGTTGATTGTGGATAAACTGTCAACATCTTTTGATGCTTACGAAAAAAATCATCAAATAATTTTTTAGTAGAGAATTTTCTATTTAATATTGTGTAAGGATTGTGCTTACTAACCCATCCTTTATAAAAGCCCGGCAGCCCACAACCTTGCCGGGCTTTTTTTGTGTCTATAGCTCAAATGTGCTACTGGTGTGGTTTTCAGCCTACATTGTACTCAGTAAACACTGCCGTAATTTGAATGCTGTTTTGTTGTTCAATACTTATACCAGTTTCTTCTTTCAGATGTTTGTTCCTGCAATGAGGATGTTTGTTTGTTTGCAGTCTCTAATTTTCTGTACTGCAAAACAGATAGCAATGAAGTCGTATTGTCGCAAACATTTCTAGCGTCTTCTTCTTCAACTAAAAATGCAGTACCATTCAGAGGTACTGCATTTTTAGTTTGCTGATGGCTAATGAAGGGTTGATAACTTTAATCTTCAGTTCTTTCTTTTTCTATTTTACCTCGTCTCATTGGGTTGGCTGTGTTCTCTGCATATTGCTTGCGCTGGCGCAGCAGCGAAAGTGCCTGAAAAACGGCTTCACGAAAAGAAGATGGATCTGCTATGTCCTTACCTGCTATATCAAATGCAGTGCCGTGGTCTGGTGATGTACGGATTATGGGCAACCCCGCAGTATAGTTTACGCCTTCACCGCTGGATAATGCTTTAAAACCCACCAGACCCTGGTCGTGATACATAGCCAGCACAGCATCAAACTCAGTATAACTGGCTTTGGCAAAGAAGGCGTCTGCACCATAAGGTCCAAATACAAGTACATCTTTTTGTTTGTAGCTTTCTACTACGGGTCTTATTATCGTTTGTTCCTCATTGCCTATCTGTCCTTCATCGCCGGCATGAGGGTTTAGTCCCAGCACAGCGATTTTCGGTTTGTCTATGCCGAAATCTTTTATCAGCGTATCCCGGAGTATATTTATTTTAGATTGTAGCAGCTCTTTAGTGATAGCGGCCGATACCTTTGAAATAGGTATATGTTCTGTGGCAAGGGCTACACGTATTTTTTCGCTATAAAGCAGCATTAGCACGTCCTTGGCTCCAAATTTTTCTTTGAAAAAAGGCGTATGACCGGTATATGGAAAATCGGGGATGTTGGTGTTGCTCTTGTGAATAGGTGCCGTCACTATAGCATCCAGCTGACCATCCTTCAGACATTGTGCGGCTACCATAAGGGAGCGTATGGCATACTTGCCGCCAGCCTCAGTGAGTACGCCCGGTTGTATTGGCACCTCATCTTCCCAGCAGTTAAAGATATTTACTTGCTTGGTATTGAGCTTGGTCATATCTTTTGTGCTGGTGAAATTGAACGTATGCTCCACAGCCACCCTACGATAAAAATTTATTACCTTATTTGATGAAAATATGACGGGTGTACAAAGGTCAAGAATACGATTGTCTGAAAACGTTTTTATTATGACTTCCGTTCCTATACCATTCAGGTCGCCGGTAGTTATGCCTATTACTGGTTTTTCATTATTAGGTTGCATATGCTTGTAGTTATGTGTTTTAGTTATCAGATTATTTTATGCTTTGCCATAATGTGCCATAAAGTCGAGCAGCATCCGTATGCCATATCCGGTTCCTCCGGAAGGTATATATCCTTTCTTTGCATTGAAAAATGATACACCCGCAATATCGAAGTGCATCCATGGATACTCTGTAAAATGTTCCAGAAACTTACCTGCTGTTATAGCACCTCCCGTTGGGCCACCTATGTTCTTTATATCGGCAACGTCTGATTTTATCTGATCTCCATATTCATCCCACATCGGCATTTCTACCAGTCGTTCATATTGACGGAATCCACTTTCAGCAAAAGCCTCCTTTACCTCTTCGGTGGCTGTACCCATACACACTATGCCATGCTCGCCTACAGCAGCAGCAGCAGCACCTGTCAGTGTAGCGAAGTCCATTACCAGTTCTGGCTTATATCTCTTAGCCCAGTGTAATGCATCAGCAAGTACCATGCGGCCTTCTGCATCGGTGTTCAGTACTTCTACTGTAGCTCCACTATACATTGTTATCACATCGCCCGGCACATAGGCTTCTTCTCCCGGGCGGTTATCTGTTGCAGGTACAAGGGCTATTACATGCAGTGGAAGTTGCATTTTTGCTATGGCATACATGGCAGCACTCACTACAGCCGCTCCGCTCATGTCGCTTTTCATCTTGTCCATAGAGTTGGGAGTTGGTTTCAGAGACAGACCTCCGGTATCGTATACAATCCCCTTTCCTATCAGCACTATTGGCTTTTTGTTTAGTGCTTTTTTAGGTACGTATTCCATTATAGTAAAGGTAGGTGGCTGTATGCTGCCTCTGTTTACAGAAAGCAGTCCGCCCATTTTTTCTTTTTCTATCCTTGCCTTATTCAGTACGGTTACTTTAAAGCCGGCTTCTTTGCCCATCAACACTATTTCTCTTGACAACTGTTCTGCAGATAGGAAATTAAGCGGTTCATTTACCAGTGTTCGTGCCTTATAAATTGCGTCTATTGTGATTTGCAATTGTGATGCTTCTTTTACGGTAGCTGAGTCTTTTGTAAAGCTGATGCGCTGCAGCGAATGCGTCAGTTTTTTAGCTTCAGTTCTGTATTTCAGAAACTGATAGTTGGCAAGTGCAGCACCCTCGGCTACCAGCAATGCAGCATTTGCAAGTGCAGATGCATTGGTAATCATTATTTCAGGCAGCTTATGTTTATTACATATTGCCTCCAGGCTTGCTCCTGCTTTGCGGCATACTTCAGCTGTTTGCCAGGCAGTTTTCTTGCTCTTTAGCAGTATTACAAAAACAAATCCTTTGTACCTGTTTAATGTTACCAAAGTTTGTTCTGCATTAAATGCCTGTGTGGCATAATCAGTTTCTTCCTTAGAAATGCCGGTTACTACCGCAATTTTTTTGATGTCGTCTATTATCCAGGCTTGATTGTTGCCTGTTGGCTTTTGCAATATCCTTATTTCCATGTTGTATATTTTTTAAATAATGGGCGAAGGTAAACTTAAATCAAAATTAAATAGTAAAAATTCAAGTTTACTGCAGCAAGCTATCTCAGCCAAATATTCTATACAATAATACCTTGTCAGCTTTATCAAACGCAAGTTTGTACTTTTGCTGCATGTATACGCTGAAAAAAAGTTTGGGACAGCATTTCCTGCATGATGAGAATATGTGCCGCAAGATAGTGGAGCAGTTGACTCATCGTGATGGAATGCAGCTGCTCGAAGTAGGGCCGGGTGGGGGCGCAATCACCAAATATTTGCTTCAGTGGACCAATGTAGATTACAAAGCAATAGAAATTGATGAAGAAAAGGTTGTCTATCTAAATAAGACTTATCCTGAGATACAAGGTAAGATTATCAGCCAGGATATATTGAAGGCTGATGCGCCCTTCCATTCAGCGTTTTCAATTATCGGTAACTTCCCCTACAATATTTCCTCCCCCATTCTTTTCAAAGTGCTGGATTGGGAGCCACAGGTCATAGAAGTAATAGGAATGTTTCAGAAGGAAGTTGCTCAACGCATAGCCTCTGGTCCCGGTTCAAAAGTTTATGGAATACTTAGTGTGTTAATGCAGGCTTTCTTTAAAGTAGAGTATTTGCTGGATGTGCATGAAAGTTGTTTTGTGCCTCCTCCTAAGGTTAAGAGCGGTGTACTACGGTTTACCAATTTGCACAACCCATATAATATCACAGACAAAAGAAGATTCATTATTCTTGTGAAGGCAGGCTTCAACCAAAGGCGTAAGACGCTGCGCAATGCGCTAAAGAGTGTCATGCCACTTGGTGCGCTCACAGACAATCCGGTTTTAGACAAAAGGGCTGAGCAGCTCTCAGTAGCTGATTTTGTAGATTTATATAACTCTTATGCACAGCACTAATACTACCTATAAAGTACTCATCGCTGCACCCGTACACCCTGTTCTTACAGATGGTCTTACTGCACTTGGTTATCATTGTATATTTCATGAAAACATTTCTCAGATTATTGCCCACACACTCATTGCCGATTGCTCTGGTGTAATTATATCAACACGTCTGCAGCTCGATCAAGCTTTGCTGGATGCTGCGCCTCATTTGAAGTGGATTGGTCGCATGGGGTCGGGAATGGAGGTCGTGGATACTGTATATGCTGCTCAGAAAGGCATAAGGTGCTATAGTAGCCCCGAAGGTAACTGTAATGCAGTAGGAGAACATGCATTGGGTATGTTGCTTACATTAATCAGGCGAATATCCTGGAGCCATTCGGAATTATTAGAGGGGATTTGGCATAGAGATGAAAACAGGGGACTTGAATTAGAGGGTAAAACGGTAGGTATCATAGGGTACGGGCATACAGGAGCAGCATTTGCCAAAAAATTGCAAGGTTTCGATGTGCGGGTACTTGCATACGACAATAATAGCGACAAAGTTGTGCCGCAACACATTGAGAAGTGCCAAAACATAGACACTATTTACAATGAAGCAGATATAGTTAGCTTTCATGTGCCATTACAGGCAGACACTGTCAATTATTTCGACCTCAATTTTATATCTGCTATGGCGAAGCCGTTTATACTCGTCAATACCTCCAGAGGTCAGGTAGTCAACACTCATGCACTGAAAGCGGGCATTGATTCCGGTAAAATCAGGGGTGCGTGTCTGGATGTGTTTGAGCAGGAACCGGTAACAAAGTCTGATCCTGAACTGAGAAAAATCACAGCTGATCTCATTGCACTGCCACAGGTAATAGCTACCCCTCATATTGCCGGATACACTTTCGAAGCGCTTTATAAAATGAGTAAGACCCTGCTGGATAAAATAAGTGCGGGAACTCATTTACAATCATAATGCTATTTAATATATTTTCATAATCTGAGTTCTGTAAAACATGAATCGCCTACATATGGAGCACTTTTATTCTTAAGTGTAATCACATTGAATGAAGCAGTCTTCCTATCTCTATCTCCGTTCATTAGACTCAGTTTTAGACCTTTAGATGCCCGGATAACACCTTCTAATCACCAGGAGTCGGGGTGGGGGAGTGTTCTCAGTTACTACCCAAACTTTTTTTTAGAAAATACCCAAGATTATGTTATTGTTACTCGTCTTTATAGTAAGAGAGCACTATTTTAGGGTTATTTTAGAATAAGCTGCTTTTTTTGCGAGGTTTTCAGAAAATAATTGTGTTTGGTAGCTGATTTTTAACAGATTTTTTTATCTTTACGCCTCATTTGCTAATAATTTATTAATGTTGGATATGACACGTACACTACGTTATCTGCTTTTGTTTGTATTTACTGGGCTATCGGGTTTCGCTTTTGCCCAGGGCGAAATTGCCGGAAAAGTCCTGGACGAGAAGAAGGATCCCCTTCTTAGTGCTACAGTACAGATCTACCAGGGAGGTATCCTTAAAGGCGGAAATGTGACCGATTTTGATGGTATTTACTCTGTTAAACCACTTGATCCCGGTTATTATGATGTACTTGTATCCTATACAGGTTACGATTCCATTATGATTACAAAGGTAGTTGTACAACCAGGTGGTAAGACGACTCAGAATTTCACTATGTCCAGAGCATCTAAAGAGCTCACTACTACCATTATCAGAGCCTACAAAAAGGAACTGGTAGACCAAAATAACCCCGGTAAAACGGTACTCACCAGCGAGGATATCAAGGTGCTGCCTACTACAGAGGTTACCGATATGGTGGGTCTGGCTCCGGCTCTTTACCAGCAGCAGCGTGGTAGAGGTGTGAGTATGGGTGGTGCCCGTTCTAATGGTGTTATGTACATAATAGATGGTGTGCAGGTACAAAATATTGGTGATGAAGCCAACACGGGTATCAACATGGCACAGAATTCAATAGAGCAGGTAGAAGTAATAACCTCCCGTATACCAGCCAAATATGGTGACGTGACGGGTGGTGTTGTTAACATTACTTCAAGAGGTGTGGCTAAGAAGACAACCGGTAGTGCTCGTTTGCAACAGTCTTTTGACGGTTACAACAACCGATTGGCATCTTTTTCACTTGCTGGTCCTATTTATAAAAAGAAAATTAAAGGTGATAGTGTAAATAGAAAACCTGTATTTGGTTTTGCATTAAGCGGTGACCTTTATGATGATAGAAACAGGTATCCTGCATACGATAAGCAATATGTAGTAAAAGATGACGTGCTGGATAGAATGCGTCAGAATCCGTTGCGCGTGCTGTCTGATAATAGCGGGGCAAGAATTTATAATTACGAGTCTAACTACATTCTGGCTAAAGATATGGAGCAGCGCAAAATACAGCCGCGCAACAGAACTCAAGAGGCTCGTTTGAATGGTAAATTGGATTACCAACTTTCTGATAACCTGCGTGTGATAGCAGGCGGTATGGTGAATTATGTAAAAGATGATGAATATTCCCGTACTACATCACTTATGGCGCCGGAAGCTACCAACGCCCGTAAGGATCTTACAAGTCGTGGATTTTTGAGGTTCACTCAGAAATTTGGTAAAATGAATGATACTTCTTCCAGAAACAATATCATCTCAAATGCCTTCTATAGTGTTCAGGCAGATTATCAAAGAACGTTTACCGGCAGAGAAGATCCTAATTTCAAGAAAGATCTGTTCAAGTATGCGTATGTAGGTAAATTCACAGAGAGAGAGAGAACTCCAAGATATTCCCTGGGTGGTGTGGATTCAGTAAGTGGCCGCACTGGTGTAGTCTTAACTGGTAGTTCTTCAAATGGTATTGATTTTGAAAGAAGCGAAACAAATCCCGTATTAGCCAATTATACGACACAGTACTACAATTCATTAGATGGCGGCGTTCCGGGTAGTATTCAGAGTATTCAGGCTAACAATGCTATGGTAAATGGTGATATGCCACGTTCTACGTACAGTTTCAATGGCGGTGGCTTGTTCGCAACTCCGGGTAATTCAATTACCGGTTATAGCAACTTCCTCTCAGATCAGTATGCACTTGATGTAAACGCTTCTTTTGACCTCCAGACTGGTAAAACAAAACATGCGATTGAGTTTGGTCTGTATTATCAACAGCGTATAATCAAAACGTATGGTGCTGGTGCTAACCTCGGTGGTACTCAATCTATATGGTCTCAAATGAGAAATCTGGTTGCTAATCTGGATAATCAGGATTTAAGGTTAGACAAGCAGAACCCAATATTCAAGGTAGGTGGTAAAGAATATACTTATGTAGCAGGTGCTACACCAGGACAAGGTACTTTTTATGATAAAGCAACAGGTGTTGCTGCCAATATTATCCCTGGTCCTACGGATACAATCTATTATGAGCTTACCAATATCAGCAAAGGTAATTTTGATAAAAGATTGAGAGAAAAATTAGGTGTTGCCAGAAATGCAGTTGTCAATGTAGATGCAATTGACCCCAATATTTTGTCACTCGATATGTTCTCTGCTGATGAGTTGCTTAACTTAAGTGGTAACTCTTTTGTAAACTATTCAGGTTATACTTACACTGGTGGCAGGCAGAATGGTTCGGTTAACTTTAATGACTTCTGGACACAGAAAGATGACAAAGGAAACTTTACTCGTCCTATAGGTGCATTTACTCCTACTTACATTGCCGGTTATCTGCAGGACAGGTTCGATTACAAAGACATTCATTTCAATGTAGGTGTTCGTGTAGACCGTTATTCTGCTAATACAAAGGTGTTGAAAGATCCTTATTCACTTTACCCTGTAACTACTTTGGGTCAGGTATCTGGTGCAACTAATGTTGTAAATCAGGGTGCGCATCCATCAAATGTAGGTAAAGACGCTGTAGTATATGTGAGCGACAATCAGTCTACTTCGCCTACCATCATTGGTTACCGTAGTGGTAATACCTGGTTTGACCCAACCGGTAAAGTAATTGAAGACCCGTCTATTCTGAAGCAGTATTCTGATGGTCGTGACCCTCAGCCACTTATTCAGTCTCAGTATAAGAATGTAAGAATGACTGATAGCAATTTTAACCCGAATCTGTCTTTTACTGACTATTCACCACAGGTTACTGTAATGCCACGTATACAGTTCTCTTTCCCAATATCTGATGTAGCTAACTTCTACGCTCACTACGATATATATGCGCAAAGGCCTTACCCTAACACCATTGGTAACGCTACGGCATGGGATTACTACCAGTTATCTGCTTCTGCTCCTACCGGAGTACTTAACAATGCTAATCTTCGTTCTCAGAAAACTTTTGACTACGAAGTTGGTTTCCAGCAGAAATTATCAGACCATTCTGCTATTACCATCACAGCATTCTACAAAGAGCGTAAGGATATGGTAAACATTGTTCCTTATATCTATGCATTCCCTTATTCATACCAGACATTTGGTAACCGTGACTTCTCTACTACAAAAGGTACAACCCTCATGTATGATCTCCGCGCTACCAATCACCTGAAAATGACAGTATCTTATACATTGCAGTTTGCTGAGGGTACAGGTTCTTCTTATAATGGTGGTAGAGGTTTGTTGACTACATTGGTTAACGAAGGTTTGCCAAACCTGCGTTACGTAACACCACTTAATATTGACTCTCGTCACTATATAGCTGCAAACGCCGATTACAGATTCTATGACGGCGAAGGTCCTACAGTGCGTGGCAAACATATCTTACAGAATGCAGGTGCCAATTTCATTCTTAAAACAAGAAGCGGTGAGCCGTATACAAGATATTCTGATGCACTCGGTCAGACAGTTGTGGGTGGTGTAAATGGTGCAAGACTGCCATGGCACTTTGGTGCAGATATGCGTATAGACAAAGACTTTGCACTTAAATTTGGTAAAAGAAATAAAGATGCCATTGAAGGTGTTAAACCAAAACGTCCTACTTATTTGAAGGCAATTGTAATGGTCAACAACCTTTTCAACACACGTGAGATTTTGGGTGTTCATGGTTTCACAGGTCGTACGGACGATAATGGTTATTTGGTTTCTACTTTTGGTCAGCAATTTGTACCACAGCAGGTTAACCCACAATCGTACATCGATCTTTACAACATTTACCAAAACGCACCCGGCTTCCTTAACTTCGCCAGAACCGCAAGTTTTGCTCTAGAATTCAATTTTTAATAATTTTATAATATAACTATTCCAGGTTATGATATTCAGAAATAAAATACAATTTGTCCGTGCTGCTTTGCTTTTGATTGCTGTTGGCATAGGTGCTGATGCGATAGCACGTGAGAATGTAGGAGCTAAACGCCCCGGAACCCAATTGAAGACAACTGCCGCAGGCTGTCAGCCGGCCAATACTGCGATAGACCTTGATGTCAATAATGTTCGTGCACGTCTTATGACAGGTGGCGACATGTGGTGGAATCAGGGTGGTGCCTCAAATGCAGCTTATGAGATCCCAAAAGGCTCAGGAAGGCATTCACAGTTTGCTGCTTCTTGCTGGATAGGTGGATATGACCAGCAGGGACAATTGAAAGTTGCTGCACAGACTTATCGTCAGGATGGTAACGATTATTGGCCCGGTGCTTTGGACAATGATGGTAAAATTACATCAGATGTGTGTCTTGCCTGGGATAAGTTCTGGAAAGTGGATCGGTCTACTATCAAGCGCTTTATTCAGGCATACAAAATTGGTGGTGATCTGAAAGCATCAGAGTTTGATGCAATCAACGAATGGCCTGCTACCGGAAACAGTAATGTAAAGGGTCAGCAGTCTACAAAGCTTACGCTTAATCCTAATAACACTTATGCACCTTTCGTCGACCTTAATGGCGATGGCAGATATAAACCTGAAGAAGGTGATTATCCGGATATCAAAGGCGACCAGTACATATGGTGGGTATTCAACGATGCCGGTAACGTAAAGCAACAGTCTTTTACGGCAGCTATGGGTGTTGAAGTACAGACAAGTGCGTTTGCATTTGCTACGCAGGATTTCCTTAATAATGCTACTTTCTGTAACTATCGTGTTATCAATCGTGGTCCGCTTACAATTGATAGTACCTACATAGCAGTATGGGACGATTGTGACCTTGGTTATTATCTTGATGATTTTATAGGTTGTGATACAACTCGTGGTTTGGGTATTATGTATAATGCAACCAACAACGATGGTGGTGCTGCGGGAAATCCATCCAATAGTTACGGTCTTAATCCACCACAGGTTGGTCTGGATTATTTTCAGGGTCCTAAGCGTACCAGAAAACGTGTCGGTTTGCCGGATACTACTGAGCAGTTGAAAATGACAAACTTTACTTATTACAACAATGACCCTAGTATCATTGGTAACCCAAACAACGGTATACAGATTTACTACTACATGACTGGTTCTATCAGGAATGGTGAGCGTTTTTCTAATGATTTTATGGGGACTGGTGTTCCATCGAAAGGATATGGTGCAGGTCCTACTTCAAATTTTGTATTTTGGGGTGATCCTTCTGAGAATTCTCAGTGGTCAGAGTGTGCTTGTAACAACAACCCTGGTGACAGACGTTTCGTGTTCTCATCTGGTCCTTTCCAGTTAGCTCCGGGGGCCGTTAATGATATCACATTTGGTTGTGTTTGGGCTGCAGGTACCGGAGGTTGTCCGAGCACAAACTTCAAGACTATTAAGAATATTGACGATGGTGCACAGGCTCTGTTTGATAACAACTTTAAGACTATTGAAGGTCCTGAGGCGCCAAGGTTGGTTGTTAGAGAGCTTGACCGCAGACTGGTGTTCTATATGGTTAATGAATATGGTAGCAATAACTTTGGTGAAAACTATGGTCGCACTGATGGTGCTTACAACGATTCTTTGTTATATCATCAGCGTGTTGTTAAAGCATCTGGTTTTGCTGACTCACTTTATAAGTTCCAGGGATATCGGGTTTTCCAGTTAGCTAATAGCCAGGTAACATCTGCCGAGATATTTGACCCTAATACAGGTGAGGTTGACAATTCTAAGGCTGTTGAGGTGTTTCAATGTGACATAACTGATAGTGTCTCTCAGATAGTTAATTATGTAAAGAACATAACTGTAAGTGATACTACACACACTGCACAGATAAAAGTACTTGGTAGGGATAGTGGTATAGTTCATAGCTTCCAGCTTACACAGGATCAGTTTTCTACTGGTAATGATAAGCGTTTTGTAAACTATCGTAATTATTACTTTACTGCAATAGCTTACGCCTACAACAACTTTAAGAGCTTTGACGCTAAAAATACTGTGGCTACACAAGACGTTCCTTATCTGGGTAGTGCACATGGTGCTGCCGGAACCGAAATATCAGTTATAGCTGCATTACCGAATCCGGCAAATGGCGCTATGGGCACAGTTATCAATTCTGACTTTGGAAGTGGCGTAGTTATCAAAAGGATACAAGGTGTAGGTAATGGCGGAAATGAATTACAGCTTGATGAGGCTTCAGAGATGACAGCTGTTGACAAAGGAAGCATTGCACAGCCTACCTATGTTCAGGGTCAGGGTCCTGTAGATGTAAAGATTATAGATCCTGTAAAAGTACCAGCTTTGGATTGGGTACTTCAGATCCATGGTCAGAACAGGATGACCGGTACTACATCGCTTGATGGTATTGTAGATACCGGTTCATGGACACTTACAGGCTATATTGATGGTAAGCCAGTAGATACAATTTACAGTGAGCGTAATCTGTCTACTCCTAATGAGCAAATACTTGAGAAATATGGTATTTCTGTTTCTATCAAACAAGTAGCTCCTCCGGGTTCTGCTGCTAAAGGATCCAAAAATGGCTACCTTACTTCCGGTGTTACTTTTGATGATCCGTCTCAGCCATGGTTGTGGGGTGTTCAGGATGAGACTGACAGTAGTTTTGCAAACTGGTTAAGGGCTGGTTCTACAACAAGTTTTGATCCGGTTTCTGCTACAAATCCATGTTTTTTCAATGACAACACTCATGATCCGGGAGCACAGTTTGGAAACATGATTCCGAATTTCACACCACTTAAGAGTACATGGGGACCATACGGACTTGCTGCATATTATCTTGCTACCGGTTCCTTCCCAAGCAGTACTGCTTGTGGTCATCATCCTGCAGCTTATTCATTTACCTTGAATCAGTTTAAGGCATTAAATGAAATTGACTTGGTATTTACCAGCGATAAAACTAAATGGACAAGATGTGCTGTTATAGAGATGCAGGAAGATACGTTCCTGTCTGAAAACAGAGGTAGGAAATTCTATTTGAGGAAGCACAACGGTTGGAACGCGGATGTTAAGTCAGATGGTATTTCTCCAGTGTATTCTGAGAGTACAGATGATCAGGGTATGTCTTGGTTCCCGGGTTATGCGGTTGACCAAAATACCGGTCAGAGATTAAATATTGTTTTTGGCGAAGATTCTTATCTTTCTACTGATAATGGTAATGACATGATTTGGAATCCTACAAGTCCTACAGGTGCAAATGGTTTTAATCCTTATGATAACTCGATTGTTTTTGGTGGTAAACATTTTGTTTATGTCCTTGGTTCTAAGTATGATAGTGCGAAAGCATTCGCTTCTGCCATAAGAAGTGCTACGAATCTAACTGCCCACAGAAGAGCTTATGAGCCTTTCCAATGGGTTGGATTACCAATGCTAAACCCTGGTTTGAAGTTGCTTTCTTTAAAAGATGGATTGATACCAACTACAACAAGATTGCGTTTCAGGGTTGACAGACCATATATGCCATATGCTGCTACGGACACTACAACTGCATTTGCTACAGCCGGTACTTCTGTTAAAGCAGGACAGACTGCCAATCCTTACTACACGTTCAGCACCGCGGATCAGGCACCTACAAAACTTTCAGATACTTCTGACAGAAATAAGCTGATCAGCAGAATATATGCAGTGCCAAACCCGTACTATGGATATTCTGGTTATGAAAAGCCAAACAGTCGTTTCGATACAAAAGTTAGGATAATCAACTTGCCTGCTAAAGTATCTGTACGCATTTATTCATTGGATGGTACACTTGTACGTAGTCTTTCAAAGAGTGATCCAAATACATCTTTCCTTGATTGGGATATTCGTAATTCGGCTGGTCTTCCAATTGGTAGCGGTATGTATCTGATACATGTAAATGCCGAAGGTATCGGTGAAACGGTGATTAAATGGTTCGGTTCATTAAGGCCTTTAGATGTGACACAATATTAATCTGTATTTAATTCCGGGTAGCAAGGCTACCCGGAATAATAAAATTATTATTCGATTTATTCTTATGAAAAAAAGATCTCTAAAATTTTTCGTTGCGTTGTGTGCTATTGGAACATCATTTAGCGCTATTGCAGGTAATAAAGACCGTTCAGGTCAGGCTGGAGCTCCGGAGTTAAACATTAATCCGTGGGCACGCTCAACCGGTGTTTTTGGGCTTAATGCATCATATATTTCCGGTGTAGAGGCTATGAAAACAAACATTGCCGGTCTTGCAAACACTAATTCTACCGAAATTGGTGTTTCCAGAGGTACTTACTTGAGTGGTACCAACATTAATATCAATAACATAGCGGTCGGTCAGAAGTTGGGCGAGGCCGGTGTTATAGGTATCAATCTGATGTCAATGAACTTTGGTGACATTACCACTACTGAATATTTTAACCCGGAGGGTGTAGGTAGCTATCGTCCTCAATTTCTTAATATGCAGTTGGGTTATGCCAAGCAATTCTCCTCTCATGTGAATGCGGGCGCTGCTGTTACCTATGTATCTGAGCAGGTAGGCAATATTACTGCGCTTGGTATAGCTTTCGAAGGTGGTATACAGTATGTAACTGGCAAGAAGGATAATTTCCATTTTGGTATTACATTGCGCAATCTTGGTAGCAATATGCGCTTTACCGGAACTGGTTTTTCAGTGAATGCAGATAAGCCACAGAGTTCACCAAGTTTCGCAGTTTCGCAGACATATCCTGCAGATAAGTTTTCCATGCCTACTTACCTCAATTTTGGCGGTTCTTATGATTTCTATCTTGATGAAAATCATGTTAGTTCAAAAGATAGTTTACCAAAGCATAGGCTTACAGCTATTGCCAATTTCCAATCTAATTCATTCAACAATGACTATCTGGGTCTTGGTATGGAGTATGGATTTAGGGAGATGATTATGCTTCGTGCTGCATACAGATATGAAAAAGGTATAGGTAGTGCTGAAAATTCCACTACTATGTATTCTGGTATAGCTGTAGGTGCTACTGCACAAAAAAGATTTGGTGAAAATGGACCTATGGTTTCTTTTGACTATTCTTTCCGTCCTACTCAGCGTCCTGCAAATGGTGTTCACATGATGTCGCTACGTGTAGCTCGCTAATACATTTTTTTGTAGTATTTTTACATTACAACGCTTCTGTTTCGCAGAGGCGTTGTATTTTTTTTCTACATCTACTAATATAATTGAATAATGGCTGAAATAAACTACCTGACTAAAGAGACACTCGCACAGATGCGGGAAGAACTGAATCAACTTAAATCTTCAGGGCGTGCTGAAATTGCCAGACAGATTGCAGAGGCCAGAGAAAAAGGCGATCTGAAGGAGAATGCAGAGTATGATGCTGCGAAGGAAGCTCAAGGGCATCATGAAGCCAAAATATCACAATTGGAAGCTGCAATAGTTACTGCTCGCGTACTTGATGCAAAAGATATAGACATAAGTAAGGTGTCTATCCTCAGTAAGGTTACAGTGACAAATCTCGGTACAAAAAAGACAGTTATTTACCAAATTGTTTCCGAACAGGAAGCCGATCTTAAGCAGGGTAAAATTTCTGTTACTTCTCCTATTGGTAAAGGGCTTTTGGGTAAAGTGATTGGTGAAATAGCAGAAGTTACAGCTCCCAGTGGTACTTTTAAATTTCAAATTGAAAATATTACCATATAGTATGGCAAGTATATTTTCGAAAATTATTGCTGGGGATATCCATTGTTACAAGATTGCTGAGAATGATGAATTTCTTGCTTTTCTTGACATTTTCCCGATGAGAGAGGGGCATGTTTTGGTCGTTCCGAAAGTGGAAACTGATAAGTTTTTTGATGTCTCAGATGTTTTGTTGCAGCATTGGTTGTTGTTTGCTAAGCCCATAGCAGCAGCTATAGAGCGCGTTTTTCCCTGTAATCGTTGTGGGATTAGTGTTATAGGGTTAGATGTGCCACATGCACACATGCATCTTTTGCCAATTGATTCTGCTGATGATCTAAATTTTACTCGACCTAAACTAAAACTTACTCCTGCAGAGTTGACTCAGATAAAAGACAAATTACTTGCTGCTCTTGAAGTCTAATGGTTTCTAATACAATATCACGGGTGGTTTGAAGGAAATTCTTTATCGGCTTTGCAGCCACGTACTTTGCCTTTTTTCCATGCTTTCAGATCTTCATTGTAGTATGGTAGGTTTCGTTCTGTAAGAGATTTGTTATCCAGTGTATTAAGGTCGGGTTTACCTGCATTTATCCAGGAAGTATACCAAAGGTCTGCAGTGAACCTTATTGCATTGCGCATCTGCTGTTCTACCATTCCGTCCAGCAATTCGTGGTACACATGTGCATACTCGTATGCATGTATGGGTTGGTTGAATTTATTTTTTAGAATACTCCCATCACTTCCTATCTGATACTGTTTTTCCTCAGGGTTGTCGTCTTTCATTCTCTTTTCAGTAGTCAATAACTTACTCAGCAGTCTATAGCTGCTATCTATAATAGACCATGTAGTTTTCTCTATGTCAGGCAGATGTCTTGCCTGTCTGGTATGTAGGTTATAGTTTCTGCCAAACAGTTCAGGTAATTGTGATTCCCAAAATGCATGAATTCCTTGTTGTCCGGTGAATTGACCATTGTGATTGATAGTGGTATGTAGTGGGACATGTGCGTCTCCTACATAATGACCCAGATCTGCTGCGAGCAAAAGTATCTCTGTCTTGCGTTTGTTTCGGAAGGCTTCAGTCAATTTATCCATCATGGATTGTATATACCAAGGTAGTATACCGTATCTGTTTACACTGTCAATACCATATTTTGCTATAGCATCGCTGAGGGTTTTAGGCATAGATGCTGTACCATATCCATAAGGCTCTAAGTCTATGTAGTGACGGCAATTTTCATTCTTATCTCCTAAGGTATACTTACGCAAATCAGGTACAGTTGATTCTTCTGTAATAAAGTCCACATGGTTGTAGAAAAATAAACCCATCTCAGAAGGTAATGCCATCACCGCACCTTTGTTAATGTGGTTGTGTCCCCATGTGCCCCATCCATAAGCTATTGGGGTTGTAGTAAACAATAGCAGACAGACACTCATTATTTTCTGTTTCATAACACTTATTATACCTGTAAACATACTATTGTTACTTCAAAGAACATAGGCACATAGTAGTATGAGTTTATTATTTTTCCGCTTCGTTTATTAAAATTTGTGTTTCAGGATATAGCGGGTAAAAGGAGTTGTGTTACGAGCTTCAGAATTTTTGAAAATTTAAGCACAGCCTATTGTTGAGTCAGGTGGTATGGCACTGAATGGGCACGGTGTAAGAGATTATACCTTTCGTATACGGGCAATACAGGTATCATTAAAACTTAAGGATATTAATGATGGAGTAAATTCCGGTATATAGTATTCTGAAACTTTGATTGTATTCCATTATCTCTTAAACGTCACTTTGTACTTTGCTTCGTTCCCGTTTTCATCTTCTGCCTTAAACATGAGTTCGTGTTTGCCTTTACCGCAATGTTCATCAAACACGTAAAAGAAATTGTGTCCATGTTGCTCAAAGCATACCCATTTACCATCTATTAATCCGCTGAAGGCTCTTACTGAAGTAATGTCGTCTTTCACGTTTATGGCTATTTGTTTCGCTTTGCTCAGATCTGCCCCATTTTTTTGCAATCCGTTTATTCTTGGTGGTATAGTGTCTATAGCCAGCCTATAAGTGCCAAAGTTTCGTACACTCGCTTTGTACCAGCCTTTATCAACTGCTTCAGCAGATCTTCCTTCCTCTTCCTTCCCATCTGTGTACATGAGTACTACTTTGTCGCGCAGATTGAAAGCTATGTTTTTATTCGGTTTTATCATCAGGTCAAAGTAGTGGTGGAGGGGAATATATGGGTAATGAATTCTAAATTGATCTGAAAGAGAAACAGCATCAGGTGCTGTTTCCATTTTGAAGCAAATGTCATCGTAGAGTTGTCGGTCGTCAATAGTGAACTGGATATTGGCATTGCTATATTCATTTGTCTTGCCTGCATAAAACGGTATGCAATTTTCAGGGTTCTTACTTTTAGTCTCTACTGATGTAGGTCGTATGTAGCACTCTATGTTGGTAGCATTGCCATTATTGTCTGTAAGTACAATGTTGAGTTTGTGAATGCTGCCATCAGTTATATTTAGTTTTCCATCATGCTCATTGATAGTTGTATATAATGAATTTAGTTTATTGCCTGGTACCCGAAACAGGCATTGAATCCATTTCTTGTATACTTGTTTTGCATAAAAGTCTGCGTATGCGTGTATGTATCGGGATACATCGTAGCCAATATCATCAAGCGTTATAACAGATTGGATGCTGTCGTCCAGTAGTAGTTTTGCAGTATAAAACGTTATAGTATTGTCGCTTCCGTTCATGTAGTCATCGGCGTTGATTGCTACACCTACCAGCCCTTCCGGTACATCAATGGTGTCGCCACTTATTTTGTATTTCTGATTCGAATTGGCAAAAGGTTTATAGGTGTTGTTCTTTTTTTTAAGTGTATAGCTTGCGAGGTTTCGGTCATAAACATTGCCACTATAAAAAACTACTTCGGCAGCAACGGGCGGCATGTTGTCTATCACATCAAGTCCAAACAATTGAGGGTTGAGCGGGTGTTCCGTTTTGGTATTCCTGATTTCAAAGTGCAGATGCGGAGCAGTAGATGAGCCTGTGTTGCCTGAGTAGGCAATCATTTGACCTTTTCTTACCGGAAATTTTTCTGGGGGAAAAGAGATGTCGATATTCCAGCGTTTCTTTTCATATTGTTGTTGGCGCAAGTATTTCTGGAGAAAAGGTGCATAGTTATTGAGGTGTGCATAGAGGGTCGTATATCCATTAGGGTGAATAATGTAAATGGCATGACCAAAGCCACCTTTATCAGTTTTGATGCGGGATATGTAGCCATCGGCTGCGGCGTGTACCGGCAGGTTTTCTTTGCCCTGTGTTTTTATGTCAAGACCACTGTGAAAATGACCTGACCTGCACTCGCCGAAATTGCCTGCAAGTAGTATAGGAATATCAAGTGGATTTCGAAAATAGTTGTCCGGGTAGCTTGGTTCAGGATTTACCTGAGCATTACATAAGCATGGCAATATTATTAAGAGCACTAGCATGTATTTTCGCATATCTCTGTTTTTTATCAGCAATAAAAATTGGGCAACATGTATCAGCGAATAGTATCAGCGAATTTGACTCCCATTTTTTCAGCTACATTTTTCAGTTCATCTACAACACTGCTCACTACAGGAATACCTTCGGTAGTTCTTATTGTTTCCATTTCACGTTCCGGATCACCGGGAATCAATACCCTATCATTGCCAGGAGCCGGCGTAGCGTTTCTAAACCTTGTTATCCAGTTGTCCATATTGTCTTTGAATTCCTGCCCGGTACGAAAAGCATCTATGCGCATAGCACCAAAAAAGTGCCCTAAGCCTTGTCCCGGCATGTTTTCTGGCATCGGTACATAGGCTGGGAATGGCGGCGCCCATGGGCCATAGCTGGCACCACTAAGCACTGCAGAGAATATATCTACAATACTGCCCAGCGCATAGCCTTTATGGCTGCCATGCTCCCTGTCGCTGCCCAGGGGTAAAAGTGCACCTTGTTTTTTCAGCACATTTGCATCTGTACTTGCAGCACCTTCTTTATCTTGTACCCAGCCGGGTGGTGCTGGTTCATTTTTTCTTTGCAATATTTCCAGCTTACCATTCGCGGCAGTAGTAGTAGCAAAGTCGGCTACAAAAGGCGGTTGCGTGCCAGCAGGTATTGCCACTGCTATTGGGTTGGTGCCCAGCATTTTTTCCACTGAAAACGTGGGTGCTACCAGTGCACTGGCATTGGTCATTGCAATCCCTATCATATCATGCTCCAGTGCCATCATAGCATGATAGCCTGCGATGCCAAAGTGATTACTGTTGCGCACACTTACCCAGCCGGTACCGGCAATTTGTGCTTTGCGGATAGCAATATCCATTGCAAATGGTGCGACAACCAGACCCAGACCCGCATCGCCGTCAATTACGGCTGTAGATGGACTTTCGTGCACTATTTTTATGGCAGGGCTTCCGTTTATTCTCTGTGCCTCCCATAGGCGCACATATCCCGAAAGCCTGGCTACACCGTGGCTGTCTATTCCACGCATGTCTGCTGATAACAACACTGTTGCAGCTAATGCAGCATCAGTATCTGAGCAGCCCATTTTGGAAAATACTGATTTACTAAATATATGCAAGCTGTGGTAAGAAAATGTTTGTGGCATAGATTTACCAAAAGTAATACAAAATCAAAGACCCGATAAATGAAGTACAGTAAATGTTGTTTGACAAATTAGAAAAGCCCGGATGATGTATCCGGGCTTAGAATGAGGAAAAAACTAAAAAGATAATAAGTATTATCTCATCGTTGTTTCGTAAGTGCTGTATTGAGCAGGAGTCATTGTGTTCTGAAAACGAGCATCTCTACTCATTTTGGCTTGCATTGCCTGACCCTCGCCCAGCTGATATCCGCCATCTTTGGCTTCTTTTACTAATTTTTGGTAGTCGAGTTCTGCTGCATAGACCAACGCGTATTGATCAGCATTGAGGCCTAACTTTTCCTGAAGAAATTTTGCACGTTTTTCAGAAAGTTGCTCAGCAGATGTTGATACAGATTTAGCTGCAGTAGAACGCGATTTTGCTGTTGATGTTTGTGCAAATGTTACAACAGAAACTGCCATAAGTAATGCGCATGTTGTGATTAGCTTTTTCATATTTGTTGTATTTAGTGTTTTAGAATAATGAACTACTAAATTAGTATATTTATTATTAACTCGGTGCAAAGTAATTATTTTTCTTTAAATATTGACAGTATTTTTCGTTAAAATCATTGCCAGTAGCGGATTCTAACGAATAAAAAAAAATTATCTACAGAAATACTGTTTTAAATTTTCAGTTAATATTTTTTCGTCTTTTTCGAGAAACACTATTGTTCGAAATCGGGGTATAGGAGGTATTTTTTTCGAATTTTCTTAAAGGTAATAAGCTTCTTCGCCCATGTTTTTCTGATTGTTTTTTCTGTAGTGCCGTTTTTTATCTGTTCTTCCAGCTTTGTTGTTCCACTTAGTTTAGTGAAGAAAGAATTGAAAAATTTACTTTTATCACTGTAGATATTGTAAGCGTCTACCAGCCATTTTAGATGAATTTTGTTGTCTATTGCCGATAGTATCTGATGTTCACTATCGGCTACCAATTGACCATAGCATACTTTGTTTTCATACGGAGGATTTTTTGCACCTATACCGCTTCGGGGTGTGAAGCTGTAAGTATACTTTCCTTCGAACTCCGGGCAGCCATATTGTCTGAAAGGCTTGTCTGTGCCGCGCCCCATACTTATTGTGGTACCTTCAAACAAACAAAGCGATGGATAGGCATATACAGCTTCCATCGTTCTCAGATTGGGCGATGGTGCTACCGGTAGCTTGTATTTTTTGTTGTGGGTGTAGTTGTTGCATGTAACTACTACCAAATCCAGTTGAGCCGCATTTGCAAACCACTTTTCACCTACTAACATTTTTGCATATTCACCGGAGGTCATGCCATATACTATTGGTATAGATTGCATACCCACAAATGAATGATGTTCTTTTTCAAGCACGGGTCCATCTACATAGAATCCATTAGGGTTTGGCCTGTCAAGCACTACAAACTGTTTATTGGCCGATGCAGATGCTTCCATGCAATATTCCATTGAAGAAATGTAGGTGTAGAATCGCACACCTACATCCTGCAAATCGTACACCATTACATCTATATCTGTTAGTTGTTCCGGTTTAGGCTTTTTGTTGTTCCCGTAAAGCGAAATAACTGGGATACCTGTTGCACTATCTACTGTGTTGGCTATATGAGCCCCGGCGTCTTCTCTACCCCTGAAGCCATGCTCCGGAACGAAAACTCTTGTTACATTTATCTTATTGGCAATCAGCACATCCAGTAGCGATTCATTGCCTACCATAGACGTCTGGTTGATAATCAGCGCCACGCGCTTTCCAGAAAGAAGCGGCAAATATTTGTTGGGGTAGTATGCCGCAGGCTGGATAGCGGTGTCATACAAGTTCTTTGAAATACCACAAAACGGCAGAGTGATTATTGCAACTAATAAACTTAAAAATCCGGCTACTCTCAATTTAACTTTAATTTTTTGATAAAGATACTGTTGCATCAGGTATAAAATGTAACTTGCACGCTTTATTTAATAATTTCAATCAATACAGATGTCACACGTACAAAAGGGAGACAAGGTCAACGTGCACTACCATGGCCGCCTTACAGATGGAACAACTTTCGACAGCTCAGAAGGGCGCGAACCATTGAGTTTTATAGCCGGGCAGGGGCAAGTTATTAAGGGCTTTGATGATGCCGTGCTCACTATGATACCAGGTGATAAAAAGACCGTAAGTATACCGGTAGCTGAGGCTTACGGGCATAGGAATGACGATATGGTAATGGAATACCCAGCCAGCGATTTTCCGGAAGATATGAATCCGGAAGTAGGTATGGAACTGCAAATGGGTGATGATCAGGGAAATGTATTCCCTGTAGTAATTGTAGAAATAAACGGTGATATGGTAACGCTTGATGCCAATCATCCGCTTGCAGGTCAGGATTTGATTTTTGATCTGGAACTCGTATCTATCGGTTAATTAGGATTCTGTTTGTCAGATAATATTTTTTTAATCTCAGCTCCGCTTGCTTTAGCAATGCGGGGCTTTTTTTATCATACTATTCTCTTTTTTTGCCAACCCTATCCAATGCATGGATTGTAGTACATTTGGTGAGTTAATTATGTTATGCAGGGAATAGTATATAAATCTACAGGTAGCTGGTATTCTGTATGTGCTGAAGACGGTGTATTTTGGAATGCGCGTATAAAAGGCAAGTTGAAGATAGATGTGGAAATATCGTCCACCAATCCGGTGGCTGTTGGTGATGTTGTATTATTTGAGCCGGAAGATGAAAGCATAAAAGTTGCAATGATTAGTGAGGTAATGCCCCGAAATAATTATATGGTGCGGGTATCTCCACACAACCCTATGCAGAAGCACATCATCGCTTCTAATATTGACCTTGCGTTGCTTGTAGCATCTATTGCTGATCCACGCACCTCAACAGGGTTTATAGACCGTTTTTTGGTAACTGCGGAGGCATACCACATACCCGCGGTGCTTGTAGTGAACAAGATGGATATTCTGAAGCCCAAGCACAGAGACATATTGGCTGAATGGATAGATATTTATACAAAAGCTGGCTATGAGGTGTATCCGATATCGGCAACAGATAAGGCAACACTCACCGCGCTCATAGCCCGTATTCAGAACAAAATAAGCTTGTTCAGCGGACATTCGGGAGTGGGAAAGAGTACCCTTATCAACCAATTGCTGCCCGGACTGGGTGTCAAAACAAATGTGGTCTCCGGATGGAGTGGCAAGGGGCAGCATACTACTACATTCGCAGAGATGTTTGACCTGCCGGGTGGTGGTAGAATTATAGACACACCAGGAGTAAAAGAGTTTGGACTCATAGACATAGAGCGGGAGTTGCTGTCGCATTACTTTCCTGAAATGCGGGATTTGCTGAAGCAATGTAAGTTTAATAACTGCCGGCATATCAATGAGCCTGGTTGTGCAGTGAAACAGGCGGTAAGAGACAAGACCATATCTGAAGACCGCTATGTAAGCTATGTATCTATACTGGAGAGTATAGAGAAGAAGTGGTAAGCCTGTATTGGGATTTGTCTAAATAGTCACTTGTCTTTTCCTGTTAATTGTTCATGAGCGTTTCCCTTGGTATAAGTCTGTTAACTCATTTCGCCTTATCTTTATGTACAGAATTTTAATAAATGTCAAAGAATACAAAGAAGAAAAGCAAAGGTGGAGAAGCTAGCAAGCAGCTATTTACAGGCAGGCTTGAGGTAACGCGCAGTGGTATGGGGTTTGTGGTGGTGGCCGGTCTGGACCAGGATATCGCAATACGCAAGGAAAAGATGTTGACTGCGCTGAATGGCGATGAGGTGCGGGTAGAGGTACGTGCAAACAGAGATAATAAAAGACCGGAAGGTGAAATAATAGAAGTGACACGACGTAAGCAGTCTGAGTTTAGCGGCAGGGTAGAGGTGCATCCACACTTTGCATTTTTAGTACCCGATAGCGAGCGTATGCCTGTAGATATTTATATACCACTGCATCTGCTCAATGGTGCCCGTCAGGGCGATAGTGCCATGGCAAGGGTAGTAGAGTGGACAGGTAAAACGAAGAACCCAGTAGGCGAAATAATCAGTGTACTTACAAATGAATCTCAGAACGAGCAGGCAATGCTGGGCCTGCTGGTAGAAAACGGTTTCCCACTAACATTTCCGGATGATGTGCTGGAAGATGCTGCCCGATATCCGGAGGGAGTAGATAAGCAAGAAATAAAGAAAAGAAAAGATCTTAGAAATACACTCACCATAACAATAGACCCGGTAGATGCAAAGGACTTTGATGATGCTATATCGTTTAAGGCTTTAAAGGGTGGCTTGTATGAGGTAGGTGTGCACATTGCCGATGTAAGCCATTATATAGCGCCGGACTCTGCGCTGGACAAGGAAGCGTACAGGCGGGCTACCAGTGTGTATCTGCCTGACAGGGTATCGCCAATGCTGCCGGAACGGCTATCGAACGAGCTCTGCTCGCTGCGACCCAATGAAGATAAGTATACATTCTCTGTAATATTCACAATAGATAAGCAGGGCAAAGTAAAAGATCATTGGATTGGTAAAACAGTTATTCACTCAGACCGTAGATTTGCCTACGAGGATGTGCAGGAAATAATAGAAGGTGCTACAGGTGATTATTCGAAAGAACTATTGCTGCTGCATGGTATGGCACAAAGCCTGAGAGGTGAACGTTTTAAGAAGGGTGCAATCAATTTCTCATCGCAGGAGGTGCGTTTTCAGCTCGATGAGCATGGTAAGCCAATAGGTATAATAGTAAAAGAAAGTAAGGCAGCGCATCAGCTCATAGAAGAGTTTATGCTGCTTGCTAATCGCACTATAGCCGAGTATGTAGGTGGTATAAAGTTCAAGGATAAGTCCGTACCATTTCCGTACAGGGTACACGATGTGCCCAATGACGACAAGCTGAAACTTTTCACCATGTTTGCAGGTAATTTTGGTGTAAGGTTTGATTTATCAACACCTGAAAGTATTGCCCGGTCTTTCAATAAAATGCTGGAGACAGTGCAGGGCAAGCCTGAGCAGCATGTACTGGAGCAGTTAGGTATTCGCACCATGTCTAAGGCGGTGTATACTACCGACAATGTAGGACATTATGGACTCGGTTTTGAGTATTATTGTCATTTCACTTCACCTATCAGGCGGTATCCGGATGTGCTGGTTCACCGGATTTTGCAGGAATGCCTGGAGCATAACATCCACCCTATAAAACATCTGGAAACACAATGCCGGCATTGCTCTGACCAGGAGCGCAGGGCCATGGATACAGAGCGGGCGGCCAACAAATACAAGCAGGTAGAGTATATGCAGGACTATGTAGGCGACGAGTTTGATGCTATCATCAGCGGAGTGGCTACCTTTGGTTTCTGGGCAGAGACCGTAGCGCATAAGTGTGAGGGTATGGTGTCTGTGACAGACCTGTCTGATATAGATTATTTTGAGTTCAGAGAGAGTGAATACGCAATAGTTGGTCGTAGCACGGGTGTGCGCTTTGCGATGGGCGACAAGGTGAAAGTGAGAGTGGCCGCAGCCAACCTTGCGAAACGGCAAATAGACTACGTACTTGCTGAGGCTACTTTGATAACCGGTAAAAAGCGGCATGTAGCCCCCACCCGTTCGGGCAAAGACACTAAGAAAAAGAGCAAAGAAACTAAAACACAAACTAAAAGAAAAAAGAAATAGATGCAATCGTTTACAGATCTTGTAACCGCTTTTGAAAACCGATTTTCCTCCACTTTGCCATTTCCGCCGCAGCCAGCTGCGTTGTATGACCCTTGCCGGTATTTGCTGGACATTGGAGGAAAACGAATAAGACCAGTGCTATGTCTTATGGCAGCTGAGTTGTTTGGGGAGATAAATGAAGACGCCTGGCATGTAGCTGCTGCTATAGAGTTGTTTCACAACTTTACACTTATCCACGATGATATAATGGACAAGGCACCGTTGCGGCGTGGACAACCAACATTGCACCATAAATACGGACTGACGGCTGGAATTCTCTGTGGCGATGTTATGTGCATATATGCCTATGAGCAACTGGCAAATGTAAAAAAGTCATTGCCACAGATAATGCAGGTCTTCAATAAAACCGCAATTGAAGTATGCGAAGGGCAGCAGCTGGATATGGACTATGAAGTACGTAATGATGTGCACATAGATGAGTATCTGGCTATGATAACGCTGAAGACATCAGTGCTTCTGGCATGTAGTATGAAGACCGGTGCTATAACAGGTGGTGCACTGGGAGACAATGCAAATAAGCTGTATGAGTTTGGTAAAAACATGGGTATTGCTTTTCAGCTGCAGGATGACTATCTCGATGCATTTGGAGATGTAACCAAGTTGGGCAAACAAAATGGCGGCGATATTTTAGCTAACAAAAAAACATATTTATTGATTAAGGCTCTTGAGAATGCTAATCCTCAACAGCGAAATGAAATAGATCAGTTGTTGCGTCAGGAAACTGCCAATAAAGTAACTGATATGTTGGCGTTGTTTGCTGATACCAATGCTCATATTTCCTGCAAGCAGGCTATGCAATATTATTCTGATTTGGCTTTTAGCTGTTTGGATGAGGTGGCTATACCTTCGTCACGTAAACAGCCATTAAAAGATCTGGCTGCATATCTGCTGATAAGAGAAAAATAGAAAATGCCATATATTCAGGTTAGGGTATTTAAAGCAAATGAAAAAGCAAAAACTAGGAGGTAGTTGGTTTATTCCTTCCTCTTTCTGCCTGAATGAGCGGTAGTGCTTTTTTGAAGTTGAATAGGATATTATCGAGTTTTACAATTATCTCTTCTTTGCCGGTTTTAGTTCTGGCAAGAGTGTCTATACGGGCAAGATCGTCATATACGTTTCTGATTCGAATAATACCTGCACTGGACTTAAGTGTGTGCGCCTGCTTATGAATGGCATCGAAATCGTCTGTTTCCCGTATGAGTTTTTCAAGATTATTAAGGCCGGCAGGGAAGGTCTCAATGAATAAGGTAAGTACATCAAAAACATATCTGGTTTCGCCAAATGAAATCTCGAATAAATAGCTAAGGTCTAATAATGGGGCATTCATATTTTGTGATTCAGGTTGAGGTTACTTTTTCTTTTGTAAGTGCTACAATAAGTGTGGCGAGCTTATCTTTATCTAGTGGTTTTATAATGCAAGTGCACATTCCTGCTTCTATACATCTGTCATATTCATTTTCCAAAGTGCTGGCAGATAGAGCAATTATAGGAACTTTACTTTTCAGTACATTTCTAATGTAATTAGCTGTTTCAAATCCATCCATTTCAGGCATCTGCAAATCCATCAATATCAGGTCATATGAATTACGTCCAAGTTCCCTCAGTGCTTCAAGCCCGTTCAGAACTGTAGTAACCTTTGCTCCCTGTTTATTAAGGATAAGGGTAGCTATTCTCTGATTGAGTGTATTATCTTCTGCAACTAGTATTTTGTATCCTGTAAGCAAAAAAAAGATAGTTTAAATTACAAATATTTACTCTGCAATAACTTTGGTTTATAGTACTGTGAACCATAAAGATAAAAACCCTTATCGTAATTTGCTGTTTTTTCTGCTGTAACCAAAATATATTATTAGTCCCAGCGCCAGCCAGCCTCCCAGCCTTGCCCAGTTTGTCCATCCAAGACCTGCTATCATAGCACCACACACCAATATCCCCAAAATAGAAACAACAGGTACCATAGGTACTTTAAACTGACGTTGAATTTCGGGGTTTGTTATGCGCAATATCCATACCCCTGCACATACAAGCATAAAGGCAAATAGGGTTCCAATACTGGTCATGTCTCCTACGATATCTCCGGGTACAAATGCTGCAAAGCCACCCACTAGTACAAAGAATATCCAGTTTGATTTGTATGGAGTGTGGAATTTGGGGTGGAGGTCTGAGAATACTTTTGGTACCAGTCCGTCTCTACTCATAGAGTAAAAGACCCTTGATTGCCCCATAAGCATAACGAGTATTACAGAAGAAAAACCAAAAAGTATTGCAACGGTTACCAGATTTGCCAGCCAGCCGTAGCCAGCCATGTATGTTTTGATGGCATAAGCTACAGATGCTTCCTTGCCCTGGTTACGGAAGTCATCAACCGGTGCTACACCGGTAAGTACGTGCGCAAAAAGAATGTAAAGAATTGTACAAATC